>JADFMB010000181.1 GCA_022564115.1 Pseudomonadota bacterium | reverse complement strand
GGCGAACACCGTGGCCGCGACCGCGCGCGATTTCCGCTGCCGCGAGAACGAGGTTTTCATCGCCTCGACCGGGGTGATCGGCGAACCGTTGCCCGACGCGCGGCTGATCGGCGCGCTCGCCGCGCTCAAGCGCGATCTCGCGCCCGAGTCCTGGCCGGCGGCGGCCCGGGCGATCATGACCACCGACACCTTCCCCAAGGGCGCCACGCGCCAGGCCGAGATCGGCGGCCGGACCGTGACCCTCAACGGCATCGCCAAGGGCTCGGGCATGATCGCGCCGGACATGGCGACCATGCTGGCCTTCGTCTTCACCGACGCGGCCCTGCCGGCGGACGTTCTGCAGGCGTTGTTGGCCGGGTCGGTGGACAAGTCGTTCAACTGCATCACCGTCGATTCCGACACCTCGACCAGCGACACGGTGCTGCTGTTCGCCACCGGCCAGGGCGGCGACCACCGCCCCATCACGGATGCCGAAGACGGCGGCCTCGACGATTTCAAGGCCAAATTGGCGGACCTGATGGTCGATCTGGCGCATCAGGTGGTGCGCGACGGCGAAGGGGCGACGAAGTTCATCACCGTCACCGTCGCCGGCGCCGAGACCGACCCGGCGGCCAAGCGGATCGCCTTTGCCATCGCCAATTCGCCGCTGGTCAAGACCGCCGTCGCCGGCGAGGACGCCAACTGGGGCCGCATCGTCATGGCCGTCGGCAAGGCCGGCGAAACGATCGACCCCGAAAAACTCGAAATCACCATCGGCGGCGTGCCGGTGGCCAAGGCCGGCGGCGCCGTGCCCGGCTATGACGAAACGCCGGTGGCCGAACACATGAAGGGCCAGGAGGTCAATATCTCCATCAACGCCGGCACCGGCGGCGGCGGGCGGGCCACCGTCTGGACCTGCGATCTGACCCACGGCTACATCGACATCAATGCCGATTACCGGTCCTGACCGCGGCTGCATGGAGGCCGAGTTCAAGCGCCTGGGCAAAGGGCTGCCGACGGTGCTGGTGGTCGCGGTCGCCTTGGTCGACGCCGACGGCCGGGTGCTCATCGCCAAGCGCCCCGAAGGCAAGGCCATGGCCGGGCTTTGGGAATTCCCCGGCGGCAAGGTCGGCGACGGCGAGTTGCCGGAAGAAGCGCTGGTGCGCGAGCTCGACGAGGAACTGGGCATCGACATCACCGAAAGCTGCCTGGCGCCGTTGAGCTTCGCGTCGCACGTCTACGACGACTTTCACCTGTTGATGCCGCTTTACGTCTGCCGCGTCTGGAAAGGCACGCCCGAGCCCCGCGACGGCCAGGAGCTGAAATGGGTGCGCCCGGTGCGCCTCGGAGATTACCCCATGCCGCCGGCGGACGTGCCGCTGGTGGCCATGCTCCGGGACCTGCTTTAAGGCTGTTTAAGAAAAAACTTTAGGGATCCTTCGGTACCGGGCCCAGGGCTTCGACCTCCTGGCCGGACCGGTGAAGGATGCCGACGGCGGCATCGAAAAAGCCATCCAACCGCTCCCGCATTTCGGCCGATAGCGCCACCAGCTTCGAGCGCGCGTCCTGGGGGTTGTCCGTTTCGACGATAATGCCCCGCTCAATGGCGCTATCCAGGTACTTGCCGGCGGTATGGGCGCTTTTGATGCCTTTCATCAGACCCAGGGCATCGGTCTTGCGCCGGGGCCCGTGCGCGCGCCAAAGGGCGGTCAACAGGTCCCAATAGGCGGCGGAATAGAACTCCGCGTCGCCCTCGAAAACCTCCAGCCATTTCATCCCCACCTGGTCGGTCAGGTTGAGGTATTCCCGGCGCTGATCGTCGTTAAATTTAAGCCTGTCCTTGTCCGGCATAGTGTTTGAGGTCCTTTCCCGCATCCCGAATCCGGAAATTGTTATTGTTTATAACATATTCCGCCATCATTAACGAAAAAGTGCATGCAAAATTAAATTTATTTATTGACTTTAATTTTACATGCAATATTATATGTAATTACGAAGGCGAACACCAGTCAACAGGTTTGGAGGTATGCAATAATGAAAGCGCCAAGGATCACGGCGGTTGTGCTGGCCACGGCATTGATGGCCGGCTGCGTCACCCAGGGCAATCAGAAGGAATTCGCCGGCACCCTTCTGGGCGCCGGCCTGGGCGGGTTTGCCGGATCCAAGATCGGCGGCGGCAAGGGACAGTTGGCCGCGGTTGCCATTGGCACCCTGGCTGGGGCCTTTATCGGCCGCGGCATCGGGCAATCGCTGGACAACATGGACAAGCTTTATGCCGAACGCGCCCTATCGAGGGCGGCGGCTGTCCCGGTCGGCCAGACCATCGCCTGGAACAATCCCGATAGCGGCAATTCCGGAACGGTGACGGCGGTCCGCGACGGAACCAACGTCCGGACCGGCGCCTATTGCCGTGAATACCGGACCACGGTCGATGTCGGCGGCAAGCCCGAATCGGCATATGGAACGAGTTGCCGCCAGCCCGACGGAAGTTGGCGGATTATCAACTGAGACTACCTCCCGGGGTTGGCGGGAATACTCTCCGCCTTCCTCGTCCAGGAACGGCCCCGGATGTTCGCCTCCGGGGCCGTTTTCGTTCCGGGCGGGCTCTGGTAGTGTGCCGGTCATGTCGGAAAAACCAACCGTCACCGCGGCCCTCATCGTCATCGGCAACGAGGTTCTGTCGGGCCGCACCCAGGACGCCAATGTGCAGTTCCTGGCCGTGGGTTTGAATAACGTCGGCGTGCGCCTGATGGAGGCGCGGGTGATCGCCGACGTCGAGGATGAAATCGTCCAGGCGATCAACGCGCTTCGGGCCAAATACGATTACGTCTTCACCACCGGCGGCATCGGCCCGACCCACGACGACATCACATCGGGGGCCGTGGCCAAGGCCATGGGGCGGGAATTCGGCCGCAACGCCGAGGCCGAGGCGATCCTGCGCGACCATTACCGGCCCCAGGACGTCACCGAGGCGCGGTTGAGAATGGCCGACATGGCGGAAGGCGCGGAACTGATCGACAACCCGGTTTCCCGGGCGCCCGGGTACCGGGTCGAGAACGTCATCGTCATGCCCGGCGTGCCGCGCATCATGCAGGCCATGTTCGACGGCTATAAACACAACCTTGTCGGCGGCGAACCAATGCAATCGGTAACGATCACGGTGGCCCTGCCCGAAGGGGTCATGGCGGCGCCCCTGGGGCAACTTCAACAAGACCACGACGGGGTCGAATTCGGCAGCTATCCCTTCGTCCGCCACGGACAAGTCGGCACCTGCCTGGTCGCCCGCTCGGCCGACGAAGGGGCATTGGACGCGGCCGCCGACGCGCTGCGCGCCATGATCGGCGAATTGGGCGGCCAGCCGATGGAAGATTGAGAGGGGCCTGAAGTTCGCGGGGGGCTCCCGGGGCCCGCCGTTGCCGGGCGCATCCCCGATTCCCCCCCCGATCCCCCAGAGTGCCGGCACAACCCATTGAAGACCGGGATTTTTTACTTATAATCAAACCCTTGTAATCGAATCCTGGGGAGGAGGGGAAACATCGATGATCAAACCGACGGACGCCGTGCCGGTGCTCGAAGTCGCCACCGTCGGCGGCGGCACCTGGAAACTCGCCGAACAGAAACCCGAATGGTTCACCCTGGTCGAGTTCTACCGCGGCTATCACTGCCCGCGCTGCAAGCTCCACCTGCTCGACCTGGACCACAAGGTGGCCCGGTTCGAGGAACGCGGCTGCGGCGTCATCGCCGTCAGCATGGACACCCAGGAACGGGCCGAAAAGGCGAAGTCCGATTGGGGCATCGGCGGCCTGACCATCGGCTACGGATTGGCCGAGGAAAAGGCCCGCCAATGGGGGCTCTATATCTCGACCCCGATCCAGGACAAGGAGCCCCATGACTTCTGCGAGCCGGGCATGTTCCTGGTGCGGCCCGACGGGACGCTGTTTTCCAAGGTCATCCACACGACGCCGTTCCACCGCCACCACTTCGCCGACGTCATGGAAGCCATCGACATGATCCGGGCCCGCGACTACCCGCCCAGAGGGAACGTATAAGAGGGAACGTATAAGAGGGAATGTCTGGGGGGAACGTCTAGGGGAACGTCTAAGGGGAAATGTATAGGGGAACGTAGGGGCGGCGGTTAAAGGAGACGGTCATCGCCGGACCACGAAGGACGAAACGTCGGCCCGTTTCTGCCAGCCGGCGCGGTCCAGTTCCGGGTCGAGGTGTTGCTCTTGCGGGTAGCCCAGGCAGAGGTAGGCGATCAGCTTCCACGACGTCTCGACCTCCAGGATTTCGGCGATGTTGTCCGGGTCGAGGATCGACACCCAGCCCATGCCGAGCCCGCGCGCGCGGGCCGCCAGCCACAGGGTCGTCACCGCGCCGACGACGGAATATTCCAGCATCCCCGGCATCGTCTTTTGCCCGAGGCCGTGGCCGGCGGTGGTTTCCGTATCGGCGAAGACGGCCAGGTGCGCCGGCGATTCCTTCAATCCGGCGAGCTTCAACGACGCATAGAGCTTCGCCTGCTCGCCGTCGTAATCCGAAAGGGCATCCTTGTTGCGGGCCTCGAAGTCGGCGATCACCCTGTCGCGGCGGCCGGGCTCGGCGACGGTGACGAAACGCCACGGCTGGCTGTTGCCGACGCTGGGCGCCAGCGCCGCCAAGCCGATCAGCTCGTCGATCAGCGCCTCGTCGACCGGATCGGGGCGGAACCGGCGCACGTCGCGGCGCCAGCGGAACAGGTCTTCGAGCCGGTCCCGGAACGGGTCGTCGAAATCGGGCGGCCGGGGCGGGGCGGTGTCGTCCATGGCCCCGACTCTAGCCGTCCGGCGGGAACAAGGCGAGAGCCTTGCGCGGAAACGGGCGCGGGCATAGGCTCCGGGTGGACAATGCTCTAGGCGGGCGTGGCGGAACTGGTATACGCGCAGGACTTAAAATCCTGTGTCTTAGTGACATGTGGGTTCGAGTCCCACCGCCCGCACCATTTTCCGTCTCGCCGCCGGCGCCCCTTCCGTCCCGCTCCGGGGGCACATG
>JADFMB010000180.1 GCA_022564115.1 Pseudomonadota bacterium | reverse complement strand
CGTTCGAGATCGCGTTTTTCCGGCTTCTGTTCGGGTTCTTCATCGTCCTGCCGTGGTTTATCAAGCTCGGGTGGGCGCCGCTCAAGACCCGGCGTTTGCGGCTTTTGGGGTTGCGCGGCGTCCTCAACCTGACCTGCATGTTGGCGTTCTTCTTCGCCCTTTCCATTACCCCCTTGGCCGAAGTCACGGCGTTGATGTTTTCGGCCCCCATCTTCGCCACCGTCCTGGCCATGGCGGTGTTCGGCGAGAGGGCCGGGGCCAGGCGCTGGACCGCCATCGCCATCGGTTTCGCCGGCACCTTGGTGGTGCTAAGGCCGGGGTTCGGGAGCATCGGGCTGGGGCCGATGCTGGTGCTGTTCGCCGCCTTCGGCTGGGGCATCTGCATGGTCATCATCAAGTCCCTGGGCAAGACCGAATCCAGCGTCACCATTATCGCCTACATGTCCCTGGTGATGACACCGCTGTCGCTGATCCCGGCGCTGTGGGTGTGGCAGTGGCCGGCGGGCGGGCAATGGGTGTGGCTGCTGGTCATCGGCTTGCTGGGCGGCGCCGGACAGATGGCGATGACCGAAGCGCTGCGCATCGCCGAGACCCACGCCGTGGCGCCGGTGGATTTCTTGAAGCTGATCTGGATTTCGGTGATCGCCTTTTTGGCCTTCGGCGAGGTCCCGGGCCAATACACCTGGATCGGCGGCGCCATGATCTTCGGCTCCACCGCCTTCATCGCCTGGCGCGAGCACCTGTTGAGAGCCGCGCCGACACCCCGGATGGAATCGACGTAACCCCTAGTCTTCCTCCAGGCACTCGGCCTCGTCGCCGAGCACTAGGCGGGCGAAATAATGAAACGAGGCGTTGAGGGATTCGGGCTTGAGGCGGTAGTCGTGGGCCTGGCGCCCGGCCTCGGGCGGCAACGGTTGGATTTTCCCCGCCGCCATGGCCAGAAGCTGCAACCGCGCCGCGCGCTCGATGAATATCGCCCGGATCGCCGCCTCCTCGACCGTGGCCGCGGCCGCCAACTGGCCGTGATGGGCGAGAAGCACGGAATTCCTGTCGCCCAAAGCGGTCGAGATCAACTCCCCTTCCTCGTCGCCGATGGGCGGGCCCGGCCACGTCTCCAGCCAGGCGCAGTCGCCGTAAAACATCGACGTGTCCATGTGCGCGGCCTCGAGCGGCACGCCGATCATCGACAGGGCCGAACAATAGGGCGGATGGGTATGGACGATGCACTGGACGTCCGCGCGGGCGCGGTAAATCCACAGGTGAAACCGGTTCGCCGGATTGGCCATGCCGTCGCCCTTCAGCACGTTCAGGTCGCCGTCTACGAGAAGGAAATCGGCGGCGCGGATTTCCTCCAGCCCGAGGCCGAAACGCGCCGTCCATAGGGTCGCCGGATCGTCGCCGCGGGCGGTGATCTGGCCGGCCAGGGCCGAGCCGTGTTCTTCCCTGGCCAGCATGCGGGCGGTCAGGGCGAGCTTCTGGCGCAGGCTCCAGTCCGGCACCGGCAGGTGTTGTTCCATCTCCGCCGTCGCCCGGGCGTCGAAGTCGGCTTTCGGCTTGTGCTTGGTTTTTGATTTCGGTTCGCCGTCGGCCATCGCGATACACCTTCTCATGCTTCAAGCTTCAGGGGAAACCGTAGCACCCGTCAGGAAACCTGCAAAGCTTTGGTAAAAAATTATCAGGGTAAAAAATAGGGAAATTGGAACCTATTAAATCGACTAGGCCATCAGTCTTCGAATTGTGATTGGGGCTTCAATCTTATTAAGCCAGGTGCTGTTTAATCTCTTCTTCCGTGTAGCCAAGGAGGCGGCCCAGCCGGGCATCGTCATCGTCATTGGGCCGGCTTGGTTGAAATAAAACTTCCTCCATAAGGCCGAAGCCTTGGTCAATTCGTCCCGCTTCTTCCGGCAGAGCGTAAAAAACCACCCGGACAGGAATTGTGATCTCAGGCTTTCCCTTCTCAGACGACTGGAAGGTGCGTTCAGACATAACCAACTTCCCGGAATTAACATGCGGCGCGAACTCTCGCTCTGGGATAACGCCGCATTCGGGAATAGTGTCGTAGAACAAGGCCAGGGGTTTTTTCCCCGCCAGCATCAATTCAAGTTCCTGACCCTCATGCGGGCCAAGTCGCTTTCCGCGGGTTATGCGGTCTTCTTCGCTCATGGAGTATGATTGGCCTTGTGTTGGATCGTTGTTCAGCATCTGGATCGATCCCGGCCAACGGTAACACAAACCCTCTGTCTTTGGGGCCGAAAGGACGAAGGGCCCCGGTTTCCCGAGGCCCTTCGATGGTGGGCGCGGTAGGGTTTGAACCTACGACCCCCTCGATGTCACCGAGGTGCTCTCCCGCTGAGCTACGCGCCCATTGATCGCAAGCCTAAGACGATAACAAGCCGGGGCGTTTTAGCGCCGACCGGGGCTCTTGGCAAGGCGGCGCGGGCAGGGGTATAAGTCTTTCACTCCGATTCCGGGGCCGGTGAGCCCACCCAGGCCCGGAACCGGCGAAGGGAGACGACCTTGACCACACCCGACGACAGCGCCCAAAGGGCCTTCGCCGCTACCGAGGCGGACGGCAACCGGAGCCCGTTCCCGCCTTGGCGGCTGCTGGCGCCCCGAGAGCAGACGGCGCCGGTGGTTTTCGCCTCGCCCCATTCCGGGCGCGATTACCCGCCCGAGTTCATCGCCGCGTCGCGGTTGAACGTGGTCGGCCTCCGGCGGTCGGAAGACGCCTTCATGGACGAGATCTTCGCCGCCGCCCCCGATTATGGCGCGCCGCTTCTGTGCGCCCGCTTTCCCCGCGCCTACGTGGACGCCAACCGCGAAGCTTTCGAGCTCGACCCGGCGATGTTCGCCGATCCGCTGCCGGATTACGTCAACACCCGCTCGCCCAGGATCGCCGCCGGGCTCGGCACCATCGCCCGGGTGGTCACCGACGGCGAGAACATCTATCACGGACCGCTCAGGTTCGAAGACGCCCTTGGCCGCATCGAGGCCCTTTACCGGCCCTATCACAAGGCGCTTCAGGGGTTGTTGCAGGCGACCCAAGAGCGGTTCGGGGGGTGTTTGCTGGTCGATTGCCATTCGATGCCGTCGGGGCCGTCGGGGCCGTCGGGGCCGTCGGGGCCGTCGGGGCCGTCGGGGCCGTCGGGGCCGTCGGGGCCGTCGGGGTCCGAACTCCGGGCCGGCGGCGGCAACCAGCCGGCCGACATGGTGCTCGGCGATTGTTTCGGCACCTCGGCGGCGCCGGCGGTGACCGATATCGCCAAGGCGGCGCTCGAGGCCTCGGGCTTCACCGTCGCCCTCAACAAACCCTATGCCGGCGGCTTCACCACCCGCCATTACGGCCGCCCCAGGGAAGGGGTCCACGTGCTGCAGGTCGAAATCAACCGGGCGCTCTATATGGATGAAAAGCTGGTCCGTCGCGGCGCCGGGCTGCCGGCCCTGAAGCGCCGCCTGGGCCCGTTGATGCGGGCGCTGGCCGATATCGACCCGGCAATCCTCGAAGCGCCCTAATACCGATGAGCCCCAATGGCAATACCGGCACCGGCGCCCCGCCGGGTGACATCGTCATCCGCGACGTCGCCGACGGCGACATGGAGGCGGTGCGGGAAATCTATTCCCATCACGTGCTCGAAGGGCTGGCCAGCTTCGAGGATGTTCCCCCCGACGCCGCCGAAATGACGCGCCGCCGGGACGCCCTCCTCGAACAGGGCTTTCCCTACCGGGTCGCCGTTCAGGACGGCCTGGTCAAGGGCTTTTCCTATGCGTCGTCCTACCGGCCGCGGCCGGCTTATCGCCATACGGTGGAGAATTCCCTCTATGTCGACGCCATGGCCCACCGCCAGGGGATCGGGCGCAAGCTGCTGCAAGACCTGATCGAAAAGTGCACGGCGATGGGTTACCGCCAGATGGTCGCCGTCATCGGCGATTCCGCCAACCAGTCCTCCATCGGGCTGCACGCCGAACAGGGTTTCGAGGTCACCGGCACACAGCCTTCCGTCGGTTTCAAGTTCGGCCGCTGGGTGGATTCGGTGATCATGCAGCGTCCCCTGGGCGACGGCGACGAGACCCTGCCCGATACCTTGCCCGACGGCTGATACTTAGGGTCCGCCGGGACCTTTCCCTATCCCCGCAAACAGAAAAAGAAAGGGCCGTGCGAATGGCACGGCCCCGAGTATTTGGGAGGAAACATCCAAGATGCAACTTCGGAAAGTCATCGGCTAGGCCGGTCTTCCGTACATTGCGGAGCACAAGGTAGCCTTTTTAAATACTTTCGTCAATTATATTATCACTTTTTTGAATATGTTTTTTGACTCGCTCAAAACTATCATAACATCCTGAAAACAAATACATTTTTATCCCGTCACCCGAACCGGCGCCGGTATTTTCCGGGTTGGCACGTCCATTGCGTATTCAAGGATGGGTTAAGGAACGAGTGGAATGAAAACGCTGATCCGCATGATCTGTCTGGGCGTCCTGGCGGCGGCCTTGCCGGGGCCTTCCCCGGCCCGGGCCAATCCGGCTCAAGCCTTTGATAATGCTTGGAATTTATGCCGCCTGGAGACGGCGCGGACGGAACGCCGGATGGCCATCCCCCGATACCTGCTGACGGCCATTTCGCTGGCCGAATCGGGGCGCCGGGACGACGTCAACGGGGTAAATGTTGCCTGGCCGTGGACGGTCACCTCCGGCGGCCAGGGCCGGTTTTTCGACACCAAGGCCGAAGCCTTGGCCGAAGTCGAAATCCTGATGACCCAGGGGGTTCGCAACATCGACGTCGGCTGCATGCAGGTGAACCTGTTCTACCACGGAAGCGCCTTCGAAACCCTGGACGAGGCCTTCGACCCCCGGGCCAACACCACCTACGCGGCGACCTACCTGAAGACCATGCACGCGGCCACCGGCGACTGGACCGAAGCGGCCGGCTATTACCATTCGACGACCCCGGAACGGAACGGCCCCTACAAGGAAAAGGTGCTGACCTTCTGGCGCCGGCAAGGGGGCGGCCCCAGCGACGGGTCTGCGGTCGCCGCCCGGACCCCGGGAAC
>JADFMB010000024.1 GCA_022564115.1 Pseudomonadota bacterium | reverse complement strand
AGCCCTGGACCTTGCCGTGCGCCATCACGGCGCCGGTGAATTGTCCCAAGCCGAAGCCATCTACCAGAAAATATTGACGGCCGACCCCAATCAACCGGTGGCGATGCATCTGCTCGGTGTGATCGCCAATCAAACGGGCAACAACGACATTGCCATCGAATTGATCACCAAGGCCCTTGCCATCAAGCCGGATTACGCCGAGGCGCATAACAACCTGGGCAACGCATTCCTGGACCTGGGCCGCCTCGAAGATGCGGTCGCCAGCTACCACAAGGCCCTTGCCCTCGAACCCGATTTCGCCAACGCGCATAACAACCTGGGCAACGCGCTCCAGGACCTGGGGCGGCTGGAGGATGCCGTGGTCAGTTACCACAAGGCCCTCGCCATCAATCCGGATTACGCCGAGGCCCACAACAACCTGGGCAACGCATTCACAAAACTGGGGCGGCCGGATGAGGCCGCGGCAAGTCATAACAAGGCCATTACCCTCAAGCCGGATTACGCCGAGGCCCACAACAACCTTGGTAACGCGCTCAAATCCCTAGGAAGGCTGGACGAGGCCATCGCCAGCTACCACAAGGCCCTGGCCATCAAACCGGATTTCTCCGGGGCTGGAAGGAATCTGCTTTTCGTTTTGCTGGACGTTCCGGGACTTTCGCCCGACGAACTGTTCACCGAACATTTGCGCATCTCCGATATCCATTCGCGGGATATCGCCCGGCCGGCCGAGGATTTGACCAACGATCCAGCCCCGGAGCGCCGGCTTCGGGTCGGGTATCTGTCTTCGGACTTCTGGAATCAATCGGTGGGATCGGTTTTGTTGCCTCTGCTTTCTTCCCACGACCGGGCTGAATTCGAGGTCTTTTGTTATGCCGATGTTCCGCGTCCGGACGCGATGACGGAACGGTTCCAATCGTGCGTGGACCACTGGCGCCCGATCACCGGAAAGCCGGACTCCGAGGTCGCCGGGATGATGCGTACCGACGCCATCGACGTGTTGGTCTGTGTTGCCGGCCGTTTCGGCGGAAACCGCCCGCTTGTCTGCGCCCACCGGGCGGCGCCGGTGCAAGTGAGTTTCCATGACGGGGCGACCAGTGGTCTGAAGGAAATGGATTACTGGCTGACGGACGATTTCCTGCATCCTCCCGGCACCAAGGAGCGGTTCACCGAGGAACTCTACCGGTTGCCGGTTTTCTACCAATGGCCACCCATCGGGGAAGCGCCAACCGTGGAGGCGCTGCCGGCGGACCGGGCGGGATTCGTTACTTTCGGATCCTTCAACAACCCGGTGAAGGTCAACGAAGAAGTGATAAGCCTGTGGGCGGAGGTCCTGAAATCCGTTCCCGGTTCGCGGTTGGTGCTCAAGTATTTGAGTTGGTACGACCAGGAGCCGATACGCCATCGCGTGCTCGAAGGGCTGGAGGCCTCGGGGATCGAACGCGAACGTGTGACGTTCCTGGCTTTGAGAGATACGTTCGCCGAGCACCTCGGGTCTATCGGCGAGGTCGATATCGGGCTCGACCCGTTTCCGTTCAACGGCGCGACGACGACGTTCCAGTCATTGTGGATGGGGGTTCCCGTGGTTTCGCTCGCCGGCGAGACGTTCATCAGCCGGGCCGCGGGGTCGATCCTCCACCATGTCGGTCTCGAAGATCTGGCGGTGGATACGCCCGAGGCATACGTGGCTTGCGCCGGGGATTTGGCCGGCGATCTTGGGCGACTGAGGACACTGAGGAAGACCCTGCGCGAGCGGTTGGCCACGTCACCGATTTGTAACGCCCCCGATCACACCCGAAGTGTCGAGGACGCCTATCGGGAAATGTGGCGGAAATGGTGCGCACTGCCCAAAAACATCCGATGACGTGATATAGAAACGATGATGCGAGGGTAACGCCGTGCAACACGATCATGCGACGAATTCATCGCCAAGGACGCGCCCGACGTGACCGGCGCCTTCGTCGATTACCTGAAGGCGCTGTTGGGCTCCGGCATGCCCGAGGCCCACCGGCTCGAGGCCGAGCGGGTCGAAAAGATTTTGAACCCGTAAATATCCCGCGGACGATCCAGGAGGATGGCATGACAAGGTTTCTTTTCTTTTTCTCTTTCCTGTTCTTGGGCGGCATTTTCCCGAGCGGCTCCGTCGCTTCGGCACAGGATTTGGGGGGGTGGACCACGGGCGCGCCGATGTGGACCGAGCGTTCCGAGGTGGCGGTCGCGGCCCTGGGCGGCAAAATCTACGCCGTCGGCGGTTTCGGCGGCCAGAACGAATTAGAGATTTATGACCCAACCCAGGACCGCTGGGGCCGCGGGGCCCCGGTTCCGGGTCCGGTGCATCATGCGGCGGCGGTAGGGCTCAACGGCAAGCTTTACGTCATCGGCGGTTACAGTGGCTGGTGGTCGCCGGCCGATACCTTTTACGAATACGATCCGGCCGGCGATCGCTGGAGGATTCTTCCGCCCATGCCGACGGCGCGCGGCGCCCTCGCCGCGGCCGTTATCGGCGGCAAGATTCATGTGATCGGCGGCGCCGGCGACGGAAGGCGCAACACCCCGGCCCATGAAGTCTACGATCCCGCCACCGGCAAATGGTCGGCCCGCGCCCCGATCCCAACGCCGCGCGACCATCTGGCGGCGGTGGCGGCCGGCGGACGGCTCTACGCCGTCGGCGGACGGATCGACGGCAGCTACGCGCGCAACCTTTCCGCCAACGAGGTTTACGATCCGGTGACGGACCGGTGGCGGGCCCTGGCGTCCTTGCCGACGGCGCGCAGCGGCATTGCGGCGGCTGTCCTCGATGGCCGGATATTCGTGTTCGGCGGGGAATCGACCTCGGGAACTTTCGACGAGGCCGAATCCTACGATCCGAAAAACGGCGGCTGGCGCGCCCACGCCAGGATGCCGACGGCGCGTCACGGCTTGGGCGCCGCCGTCGTGGCCGGGCGGATTTACGTCATTTCCGGCGGACGGACACCCGGAGGCTCGGCCTCGGCCCTGAACGAAATCTTCACCCCCTGAGAATCAGGAATCGCCGGTGAGGAATCGGCCCGGTGGCGGGGCCACGTCGGGCGAGATCGTTGTATTTCGCTATCGGGGCGGCGATTCAGTGGACGTGGCTGGCCGCATCCCGCCCCCCTACTCCGGCGCTTTTTCGCCTTCCTGGCGGTAATCCACCCCCAACCCCGCCTCGCGGAACAAGGCGTCTGCGATCCTCGCCGCTTCGCCCCAGCGTTGGTGGTCGAAATCGGGCTGGTCGCAGACGACGCGCTTGATCCCGGCCTGGATGATCATCACCGCGCAGCGCGCGCACGGCGGCAGCGGATGGACGTAAAGGGTGCCGCCCTCGGCCCGGTCGCCGGCGAACATCAGGGCGTTCTGTTCGGCGTGGACGACCATTTCATACTTGGTCTCGCGGTCATCCAGGCGCTCCCGGGTGTCCTCGACCCCGGCCGGGAAGCCGTTGAAGCCCATCGACACCACCCTTTTGCTGCGCGTGTGGGTGATCACGGCGCCGACCTGCGTCGACGGGTCCTTGGACCAGTTGGAAATGTGTTCGGCCAGGGCCAGGAAACGGTGGTCCCACTTATCGATCATTCAAAGCCCCCGTCTCCATCCTACCATGTCCGCCCTGCCATGCTCCTACCATGCCGGGGCCGCGTCATCGATCAGCAGTTGCGCCTTCGAATGCCCCTGCCAGGTGTTGACGCGCAACCGCCCGGCGACGTGCAGCGGCGCGCCGTCGCTGTTCAACAGCGCCTGGCCCAAGGGCGTATCGAGGCTGTTGAACGAGATCGCCGCCAGGCGGCCCCCCTCCTCGCCGGTCAGGGTGCCGCGGACGTGGTTTTCGCCGGCCACCGCCGCATAGGACAGCCTGGCCGCCGGGATGACGAAGCGCGGCTCCGGGTTGCCGGACCCGAACGGCCCCACCTGTTGCAGGTCCTCGACCAAATTCATCGTCGCGGCGGCCGGCTTCATGGCCCCGTCGAGATAAAGCCGGGGCTGGATTCCGCCCGGGCCCAGGTGCGCCGATATCCTGCCGGCGAGGAATTCCCGCAGTTCCCCGACCCGCCCGCTGTCGACGGTGAACCCGGCGGCCATCTTATGACCGCCGCCCTTGATCAGAACCCCGGCCTGGCAGGCGGCGATGACGGCGGCCCCGAGATCGACGCCGGATACGGAGCGCCCCGAGCCGATACCCTGGCCGGTGGCTTGCCCGCCATCGAGGGCGACGACGCAGGCCGGGCGGTTGAACCGCTCCGCCAGCCGCCCGGCGACGATGCCGATGACGCCGGGGTGCCAGCCCTCGCCGGCGACCAGGATCAAGGATCCTAAGTCGTCGCCGGCCTTTTTAGCCTCGTCCATGGCGGCGTCCAGCACCGCCGCCTCGATGGCCCGGCGTTCGCGGTTGAGCTCATCGAGCCGGTGCGCGATGTCGGTGGCCTCGCCGATGTCGTCGGTGCCGAGCAGCCGCGAGCCCAGGTCCGACTCCCCGATACGGCCGCCGGCGTTGATCCTGGGGCCGAGCAGGAAACCGGCGTGATAGGTGCCCGGCGGTTCCTTCAGCCCGGCGACGTCGGCAAGCGCCCTGAGCCCGGTGTTGTTGCGGGCCGCCATCACCTTCAGGCCCTGCGTCACCAGGGCCCGGTTGAGGCCGGTCAGCGGCACCACGTCACACACGGTGCCCAGCGCCACCAGGTCCAGCCATTGGGTCAGGTCGGGCTCGGGCCGGTCCCGGTACCAGCCGGCATCCCTGAGCGTCCGGTTGACCGCCACCACCAGAAGGAACGCCACCCCGACGGCGGCGAGCTGTCCCTGGCCGCTGTCGTCGTCGAGGCGGTTGGGGTTGATGACGGCGGTGGCCGGCGGCAGCTTGGCCTCGGCCTCGTGGTGATCGACGACGATGACGTCGAGACCGGCGTCGGCGGCTGCCCTCAGGGGTTCATGGGCCGAGGTGCCGCAATCGACGGTGACGACCACCGAAGCCCCCTCTTCCTGGAGCTTCAGCAACGCCTCGGTATTGGGTCCGTAGCCTTCCTTGAGACGGTCGGGAATATACGTCGATGTTCGGCCGCCGGCGGCGGCCAGGAAACGCGTCAACAGCGCCGACGAGGTCGCCCCGTCGACGTCGTAGTCGCCGAAGATGCCGATCGCGTCGCCGTCCATGACCGCCCGGGCCAGGCGTTCGGCGGCGGTGTCCATGTCTTTCAGGCGGCTGGGGTCGGGCATCAGGTTCTTCAGGGTGGGCCTAAGGAAAACATCGGCGTCTTCCAGCCCGACGCCGCGCGCCGCCAGCACCCGGCCGACGATCTCGGGCACCGAAAGCCGCTGCGCCAGGGCCAGGGATTGGCGCTCATCGGCCTCGCGGCTTATCCAGCGCTTGCCGGTCAGTGATTTTTCGACGCCGAGAAAACAGTCCGGGCCGCCCGCTCCCGCACCATTTTCCTGTCGATCAGGTCTTGGCGGCCCCGCGGATGAAGTCATGATGGCCCTCGATAAAACGCAGCGTCCCGGTCATGGAGCGCAAGACCATGGAATGGGTAACGGCGCCGCCGGGGACAAGACGCACGCCTTCCAGCATGTCGCTGTAGGTAACGCCGGTGGCGGCGAAGGTGACGTTGCCCGAGGCCATGTCCTCGGTTCCGTATTTGCGCTTCAGATCCTCGATGCCCATGGCCTGGGCTTCCGCCCTTTGGTCGTTGCCGCGGAACACCAGCCGTCCCTGCATCTGTCCGCCGACGCCCCTCAGCGCCGCCGCCGCCAGCACCCCTTGCGGGGCGCCGCCGATTCCCATGAATATATCGACGCCGGCTTCCGGCTGGGTGGCGGCGATGACGCCGCTGACGTCGCCGTCCTGGATCAGCCGGATGCGGGCGCCGGTTTCACGGATCTTGGCGATCAGTTCCGCATGGCGCGGCCGGTCCAGCATGCAGACCACCAGGTCCGTCACCTTGGCCCCCTTGGCGTCGGCCAGCGCCGTCAGGTTGTCCGCCGGTTCGTTGTCGAGATCGACGACGCCGTCCGGCAGCCCCGGGCCGACGGCGATCTTGTCCATATAGATGTTGGGGACGGTGAGGAACCCGCCGTCCTCGGCCATGGCGATCACGGCCAGCGCATTGGGCCCGCCCCGGGCGACGATAGTCGTGCCTTCAAGCGCCACCAGGGCGATGTCTACCTTGGGCCCGTCGCCGGTGCCCAGCGTTTCGCCGACGTAAAGCTTTTCCGCTTCGCCCTCGGCGCCTTCGCCGATGCGCACCGTGCCGTCCAGGGCCAGCCGGTTCAGGGTCTTGTGCATGGCGTTGACGGCGGCCTGGTCGACGGCTTTCTCGTCGCCGCCGCCCATGAAATCGTACGCCGCCAGGGCGGCGGACTCGGTCACGCGGACGGATTCGAGGGCGAGGTTTCGATCGCTGACGACGTCTTTGGCCATGACCCATTGTTGACCTGATCGGATCGGAAGGCTAGTCCAAAAAGACTCTTAAAGAGCCTCGATGCGGATCATCCGCGGCGGCTCGACGACCGCCTCGACGGCGGCGATTTCGTCCAACGCCCGGGTCATGCCGGCCTCTTCGGTATCGTGCATGGTCATCACCACCGGCACCGGTTCGCCCGGGTCCCGGAGCACGGTGCAATAAGCGTTCCAGAACCAGGTCGAAGGGTGTGTATGGCCGTCTGATCGATGCCATTCAAGAAAGGTGGCCAGGATAGGGAATGACAAAAAGCGCCGGCGCCGTTATTTGAAATAATTCCGGCGGTCAATGTGGCCGTCATACATAGCCCGGTCAATCGTAACCCAGTCGGTTTTATTAATGCCCCGGCGGTTGTTATAGGTCGGGCTAATCGGGAAGGCGGACGCCATCTTTATCCAGCGCGATTGCTCGATGGATATTTTCCGCACTTCATCGGCAACCTCGGATAGGTCCTGGTCTTGACTGAATACAAGCGCCACGTCATAGGCTTGCGTATGGGCCAAACGTATAATGTCGAGCGCGATCCGCACGTCTATTCCCTTTTCCTCCCCTACAAGCAAAGAATGTTTTGTGCCGTCCGGAAGCGTGAAGGCTTTGTTCCGGTATCGAAGGGCGCGGGTATGGACATGAACTCCCCGCCGCCCCATTTGAGCGGTTTTTGCTCGCCAGAAATCATGCCATTTCCGGTTATCGGCGGGATCGGGAACGCCGGTATAAAATCGGGTTTGGGTAAGGTTCCATCCCTTATCGGCGCACACTTGGCCCGCCAATGAGGAAATATCAAAGTTCGGAAAGCTGTAGCCGAAAGCTTCCCGTACACTGTGGTAAAGATTTTGTCCGTCTACAAAGGCGACGGTATCCTTACGGTCTGGTTCACGGGGCATGACTTACCCCCCCCCTGAAATTCAAAACCCCGCCGGAGGCCTTGCGGCGTGTCCAGCGGGGGGCAATTGAAGGTAAATACCTACACCCTGGGGGGCCTGATTTCAAGGATGAAATATTAAAATGCTTTTCCGTCAATAAGTTAATCGTCATTCCCCCGCCTCTTGAGCCTCACCCAAGGCCTGCCGTTGTCCGCGGGTAGGAACTCATTGCCGACCGATTCGAGGGCGAGGTTTCGATCGCTGACGACGTCTTTGGCCATGACCCATTGTTGACCTGATCGGATCGGAAGGCTAGTCCAAAAAGACCAATCCTAAAGAGCCTCGATGCGGATCATCCGCGGCGGCTCGACGACCGCCTCGACGGCGGCGATTTCGTCCAGGGCCCGGGTCATGCCGGCCTCTTCGGTTTCGTGCATGGTCATCACCACCGGCACCGGTTCGCCGGGGTCCCGGGTCCGCTGCAGCACCGATTCCATGGACACCGCGTGGTCGCGCAGCACGGCCGCGATATCGGCGAACACGCCGGGCCGGTCGACCACCATCAGGCGGATGTAATAGGCGCCCCGGTGGCGTTCCATGGGCACCGGGGGGATGGATTTCAGTTCGCTCGCCGGCACCCCGAACGTCGGCACCTTCAAACCGCGGGCAATGTCGATCAAATCGGCGGCGACGGCCGATGCCGTCGGCCCGGCGCCGGCGCCATGGCCTTCGTGAACGATGGTGTCGCAAAAATCCCCGTCCGCCACTACTGCATTTAACGAGCCCGACACATGGGCGATCGGCGAGGAGGATGGAACCATGCATGGGTGGACCCGCTGTTCCAGCCCGTCTTCCCGCACCGAGGCAACCCCCAGCAGCTTGATGCTGTATCCCAATTCGCTCGCGAACCGCATGTCCATCAGCGAAACGTGGCGGATGCCTTCGATGTGGACGGCGTCGAAATTGATTTCCGAGCCGAAGGCGACGCTGGCCAGAATCGACAGTTTGTGCGCCGTGTCGATGCCGTCGATGTCGAAGCTGGGGTCGGCCTCGGCGTAACCCAGTTCCTGACATTCCTTGAGAACGTCCTCGAACTCGCGGCCCTGGTCGGTCATCGCGCTGAGGATGTAATTGCAGGTGCCGTTGAGGATGCCGTAAACGCGGCTCAGGCGGTTGCCGGCCAGGCCTTCGCGCAATGACTTGATGATCGGGATGCCGCCGGCCACCGCCGCCTCGAAGGCCAAGGTCACGCCCTGGGCCTCGGCCGCCCTGGCCAGCGCCGTGCCGTGATGGGCGATCAGCGCCTTGTTGGCGGTGACCACGTGCCTGCCGGCTTTAATGGCGGCTTCGCACAGGTCCTTGGCGATCCCTTCCGAGCCGCCGATCAGTTCAACCACCACCTCGACATCGTCATCGGCGGCCATCGGCAGGGCGTCGGCGTAACAGCGGATGCCGTTCTTTTCGGCCTCTTTCATCCTGGAAGCGTCGGGATCGGCAACAGCCACCAAGCGCAGCGCGCGCCCCGAGCGGCGTTCGATAATTTCCGCCCGCTCCGTCAGCAGCTTGAAGGTGCCGCCGCCTATGGTGCCGAGGCCGGCGATGCCTATTTTCAGTGGCGAATTCAATTCGAGGCCGCCCGCTTTCCGTCCTTGCCGGTTTCCTCTTGGCCGTAGCCGCCAAGGAAGGCCTTGATGTTGCGGACCGCCTGGCGGATGCGTTGGCGGTTTTCCACCAGCGCGATGCGGACGTAGCCTTCCCCGTGCTCGCCGAAGCCGATGCCCGGCGATACCGCGACCTCGGCTTCGCTCAGCAAAAGCTTCGAGAATTCCATCGAGCCCATGGGCTTGAACGCATCCGGGATCGGCGCCCAGGCGAACATGGTCGCCAGCGGCGACGGCACGTCCCAACCGGCGGACGCCAGGCCCTCGATGAGGACGTCGCGGCGGCCCTTGTAGGTCTGGCGGATTTCCTCGACGCAGTCCTGCGGCCCGTTCAAGGCCGCCGTGCAGGCAACCTGGATCGGGGTGAAGGCGCCGTAATCCAGGTACGACTTGATTCGCCCCAGGGCGGCGATCAGCTTTTTATTGCCGGTGGCGAAGCCGATCCGCCAACCGGGCATGGAATAGGTCTTGCTCATCGACGTGAACTCGACGGCGACGTCCCAGGCGCGCTTGATCTGGAGGATCGACGGCGGCGGATTCCCGTCGAAGAAAATTTCCGCATAGGCTAGGTCCGACAGGATGTAGATGCTGTGATAGAGGCAGAAATCCACCACCTCGGCATAGAAATCCAGATCAACGGTCCGGGCGGTCGGGTTGTTGGGGTAGTTGAGCACCAACGCCGTCGGTTTCGGCACCGAGTGCTGGACGGCGCGCTTCAGGGCCTCCAGGAGGTTGTGCTCGGGCTCCACCGGAATCGAGCGCACCGCGGCGCCGGCGATGATGAAGCCGAACTGATGGATCGGATAGCTGGGATTGGGGACCAGGATCACGTCGCCGGGGCTGGTGATGGCCGAGGAAAGGTTGGCCAGCCCTTCCTTCGATCCCAAGGTGACGATGGTTTCCGTTTCCGGGTTCACGTCGACCCCGAAACGGTTGCCGTAATAGGCGGCGACGGCCTTCCTCAGCCCCGGAATGCCGCGCGACATGGAATAGCGGTGCGTCTTCGGGTCTTGCACCGCCTCGGTCAACTTGGCGACGATATGGGGCGGCGTCGGCAGGTCCGGGTTGCCCATGCCGAAATCGATGATGTCGGCGCCTTCGGCCCGGGCGCGCGCCTTCATCGCGTTGACCTCGGCGAACACGTACGGCGGCAACCGCCTGATTCTATGGAATTCCTGATCCATAATGGTTCACTTGCCTGATGGCGTTGGTTGGTACAAGCCCAAACAGTCGGCCATGTAAATGTGGCGTTTTCAAGGGCCCCGTCTAATGGTCCCCTGGGGTTCCCTGGGGATTCCCTGGGGGTCAACTGGGAGTCCCCTGGGGCCAGCCGGACTCAGTTGGTCAAATAGACCTCGGTGCGGCGGTTGCCGGCCTCGCCCGACGGCATGAATTCGTAATAAATCGGCTTGGCGTCCGACATCGCGGCGATCTGGATGTCCTCTTCCTTGACCCCCATGCGCACCAACTCGCTGACGACACTATCGGCGCGGGCGACCGAAACCTGGAAATTGGCCATCTTGTGCTTTACCGGGGGCAGGTTGCGGGTACGGGCGCTGGCGTGGCCGACGATCCGGAGCTTGCCGCCGTTCTTGCGTTGCAGGCGGGTGATGGCGCGCAGTATCCGCTTGTCGTGGGCCTTCAGCTTCGACGATCCGTTGTCGAACAAAATGGTCGCCACCTTGACCGTCCGCCCCGGCGCCGCCAAGGCGGCGCGGCTTTCCATCAGCCGGCTTGCGGCCGGGGGTCGCGGCGGCGTCGCCACCGCCGGCAGGGTTGCCTCGGCGGCGGCCATGGCGCCGATGGTTTCGATGCCCTGTGACGAGATGACGATGGTCGCCAGTTCCCCCGGCGCCGCCGGCAACTGGGCATTGGCCGGAAGGTCGCCGGGCGCCTCGGCACGAGCGCGGATTTCCGCCAATTGCCGGGCCAAGCGGTCCTGGTCATCGCGCTGTTCGGCGGTCATCGCCGGCAGTTCCAGCTTCGGAATGGTGGCCGGGGCCGGGGGCCGACCCGGAGCCGGAGCTGTCGGCATCGTGGTCACGGGAGCCATTGGCGCGGCGCTCGGCGGCGGCGCGGCGATCGCCGGTTGCGGGATCGGGGCCGGGACCGGGGCCGCCCTCAAGGTGTCGGACGCCGCTCCTTGGCGTCGAATGGCGGGCGCGTACTTGGGCCGGTCCGGGTCGGCGGCGAGACCGCCGCCGGTCTTGTCGCGCCGGCGCGCCATTTCATCGACGGAAGCGAGATTGGGAAAGGCCTTGTCGGCCCCCGGCGGCGGCTTGCCCCGGTCGGCGGCGAGGGCGCTTTCCCTGCCTTCTTTCTTCTTCTCGGCTTCCTCGCCGGCGAAAAGATCGACCGTGCTTTTGTACCAGGACGCCGGATCGAGGGCGTCGGGCACCTGCGCACAGGCGCCGAGAGCGAAGACGCCCAAGAACACACCGGCCGTCAGCGCCGGTTTGACCGATGTGACCGATGTGACCGATTTGAATAGATGGTTTTTCCGCCCTGGGCGGAATTCATTGCTAGCCATTCTGCCATACCCCTCGTTCAGCCGGAATCCCGGCTATCCGGATTCTTCCTTGGAATTGCACGTTGCCTCAAAAAGGTTAACCGTTTACAAACGCCGTCCCGTTGTCATATTGCAGTGCAATATGACGGACTTTCCGTTATTCTAGGTTCCGACGGCCGACGAAGGAGGCCCGTCGCCCTCGAAAACCAAGCGCCGCTTTGGGTTTCAAGCGCCAAGCCAACCAAGGGCGATCATAAAGGATTAACATGAACGATCAACCAGGCACCAAGGATCCGTTTCCGGACACCCGGGAAATTTCCCAAACCATGGCCGAGATCGCCGCAAGCAGCCAAAAGCTGGTCGCCGATTTCCTCGCCCGCCAGGCCGGCGGCGGCACCGGCGCCCCCGCCTCGATGGACCCCTATAACATCGGCGGCGCGTTCATGGAAATGACGGCGCGCATGATGGCCGACCCGGCGAGGATGATCGAAGCCAACATGTCGCTGTGGCGGGACTACCTTAAGCTTTGGCAAAGCACGGCGACGCGGATGATGGGCGGCGAGGCGGACCCGGTGGCGGCGCCCGATCCCGGCGACCGGCGTTTCAAGGACCCGTCGTGGAGCGACAACGACGTCTTCGATTACATCAAGCAATCCTATCTTCTGACTTCGCGCTGGCTGCAATCCACGGTCGCCGGCGTCGAGGGCCTGGACGACAAGTCGGCCGCGAAGGTCGATTTCCATACCCGCCGGTTCGTCGAGGCCCTGTCGCCGGGCAATTTCGTCCTCACCAACCCGGAGGTCCTGAAGGAGACCGCCGAAACCGGAGGCCAGAATCTTCTCAATGGCTTGAAGAATCTTCTTAACGATCTGGATGAGAATACGGGACGGCTGAATATCCGCATGACCGACGAAGACGCCTTCGAGATCGGCAAGAACGTCGCCGCCGGCCCCGGCAAGGTGGTTTTCCGCAACGACCTGATGGAATTGATCCAGTACAACCCGTCGACCGAGACCGTCGCTCTACGCCCGCTGCTGATCATTCCGCCGTGGATCAACAAGTACTACATCCTCGATCTCAGGAAGGAGAATTCCTTCATCCAGTGGGCCGTCGGCCAGGGCCATACGGTGTTCGTCATCTCGTGGGTCAACCCGGACGCAAGGCTGGCCGAAAAGACCATGGACGACTACATGCTCGAAGGCCCCCTGGCGGCGCTGGGGGCCATCGAAAAAGCCACCGGGGAAAAGAAAATCAACGCCATCGGCTATTGCATCGGCGGCACGCTTTTGGCCGCAACGCTGGCCTATATGGCGGCCAGGAAGGACGAGCGCATCCCCTCGGCGACCTTCTTCACCACCATGATCGACTTCGAGGACGCCGGCGAACTGGCCGTCTTCATCGACGACGAACAACTCGGCGCGCTGGAGGCCAGGATGGACGAGAAGGGGTATCTCGAAGGCGCCGAGATGGCCTCGACCTTCAACATGATGCGCGGCAACGACCTGATCTGGTCGTTCGTCATCAACAACTACCTGCTCGGCAAGGACCCCTTCCCCTTCGACCTGTTGTACTGGAATTCCGACGCCACCCGCATGCCGGCGGCCATGCATGGTTTCTATCTGCGCAAGATGTACCTGGAAAACAAACTGATCGAGCCGGGCGGCATTACGCTCGACGGCGTGCCGCTGGACCTTGGCAGGATCAAGGTGCCGTCCTACGTGATCTCGACCCAGGACGACCACATCGCGCCGTGGAAATCCACCTACGCCGCGACCCGGCTGTACAAGGGACCGGTGAAGTTCGTGCTCTCGAGCTCGGGCCATATCGCCGGCGTCGTCAACCCGCCGGCGGCCAAGAAGTACAACTACTGGACCACGCCCCGGGACAAGAAAAACCCGAAAACCCCCGACGCCTGGCTCACCGGAGCCGAGGAGCACAAGGGCTCATGGTGGCCGGATTGGGACAAGTGGATCAAGAAGCACGCCGGCGGCAAGGACGTCCCGGCCCGGAAGCCCGGCTCGGGCAAGCTGAAGGCGATCTGCGACGCGCCGGGAACCTACGTCAAGGTGCGCTCGGGCTAGGCCGATGCCGCGCACCGACGGCGAACAGGCGCTGATCGAGCGCTTCTCGAACACCTACGGGCACCTGACCCAATCGGAAACCATGCTCGAAATCGAGCGCGCCGTGTGCGGCTGCGATTACGGCTGCACAAGCTGGTCGACGAGGGAGGAAGCCGACGACATCGGCAATATCCTGGGGCTCAGGCCGGGAACGCGGTATCTGGAAATCGGCGCCGGGTCCGGCTGGCCGGGGCTCTATCTGGCCAAGCGGACGGGTTGCGAGGCGGCCCTCATCGACCTGCCCCTGGAGGGCCTGAAAGCGGCCCGCGAAAGGGCCCGGAAGGACGGCCTGGCGGATCGATGCCGGATCGTCCAGGCCGACGGGGCGGCGCTGCCGTTCGCCGACGGTTCATTCGACGCCATCTATCATTCCGACGTGCTGTGCTGCCTGATCGAGAAACAGGCGGTCCTGGGGGAATGCCGCCGCGTCGCCGCCATGGGCGCCAAGATGGTTTTCTCGGTCATCTCCATCGCAACCGGGCTGTCGGACGCCGACCACGAAATCGCCGCCGCCGGCGGCCCGACGTTCATCGAATCGCCCTTGGACTATTCGGAAATGCTGGAATTGACGGGCTGGACCGTCACCGCCCGGGGCGACGTGACGGCGGAATATAGCGAAACCTTCGGCGACATGTTCGGCTTTGAGAAGGCCAACATCGACGAGTTCGAGCGCGTGCACGGCGCCAAGGGGGCGGCGGAACTGATGGCGCGGCGCCACCGGACCCTCGAGGCGCTGGACCAGGATTTGCTGCGGCGGGAGATTTTTTCCGCCAGGCCTTTCTGAAAAGACCGTGGATCAGGAAAGCGCGCGGGCCTCGGAGAACGAGACCAGCTTCCGCTGGCCTTCGTCCCAAAGTCGAAGCCTCACGCACACGAAGCTCTGCATAAGTGTCAGGCGTCTGATCTTGGCGAGCTCGGGGAAGTCGCGCAACACCTGCGGCAGGCGATAAAACGGAATGCGGCTGTTCAGGTGATGCACATGGTGGACGCCGATGTTGGCGGTGATCCAGCTAAGAACGCCGGGTAAATCGTAATGCGAGCTGCCATAGAGCGCCGCATCGTGCGATTTCCAAGCAGGAGCCTCGGCCCAGAACGTATCCTCGAATTGATGCTGGACGTAGAACAGCCAAATGCCGATCGACGCGGCAAGAAGGGTGATCGGAAGTTGCACGAGCAGGAAGGGACCGGCGCCAAGAAAGTAGATCATGATGCCGGCCACCAGGGCTATTGTCGCATTCGTTCCCATGGCGCTGATCCAAAACCGCCGATCGGCGCGGCTAAACCCGAGCGGCAGGCGGTTGCGGAGCAAGAAGTGATAGGCCGGCCCAACCCCGAACATGATGAGGGGGTGGCGATAGAGACGATAAGAAAAGCGGCGCAAGCGCGGCAACGCCCGATACTCCCTGACCGTCAACGTGTCGATATCGCCGGTCCCGCGCTTATCGAGGTTGCCCGATGTCGCGTGGTGGGTCGCATGGCTGCGCCGCCAGACATCGTATGGCGTCAGCGTCAAAACCCCGAGAACACGTCCGACCCAATCATTGAAAACCCTGGTGCGGAAAAAAGCTCCATGCCCGCAATCGTGCTTGATCAGGAATAGACGCATCAGGAACGCCCCCGCCGGCACGCTGATGGCAAGGGTCAGCCAGTAGCTGATCGAAAATGCCCACCAGGCGGCGACCCAAAACACGACAAACAATCCGCCGGTTATAATCAACTCGAGCACGCTGCGCATGTGATTGGGCTCGCGATATCGAGCCAGTGCCTTCAACAGGTCACGGGCCGGCGTTAAGTTTCTTTCGGTCCGCGCCTCTTGCCGCATGGTATCCATATGATTAGGAGCCCCCCCAATGTGAACATCGAATAACCGAGAAAATTGAATAAGCCAGCAGGCAAAACCGATCAATCAAAATGTTCGTCATTATCTTTTAACGGACATTCGGGTCCGACAAAACCAATATCTCCTTCCGATGGGTTGGCGAACGTCGGCGGCAAACAACCGAGCGAGTTAAGACATGACGCAGGAGAAAATAACCTTCACCGGCGAATCCGGAGACGAACTGGCGGGACGCCTGGACATTCCGGATGATGGCGAGCCTCGCGGCTACGTATTGTTCGCCCACTGCTTCACCGGTTCCAAGGACGTGCTGGCGGCGGTCCGGATCGCCAAGGCGCTTTGGCTGCGCGGCTTCGCGGTGTTCAGGTTTGATTTTACCGGTCTTGGGGAGAGCCAGGGCGATTTCGCCAACACGACTTTTTCATCGAACGTCGGCGACCTGGTCGCGGCGGCGGCGTACCTGCGCGATAATCGCGAGGCGCCGGCGGTGTTGATCGGCCACAGCCTCGGCGGCGCCGCCGTGCTCGCCGCGGCTGGTAAAATTCCGGAGGCGCGGGCCGTTTGCACCATCGGGGCGCCCGCCGATCCCGAGCATGTGGTCAATCTATTCGCCGACGCGCGCGAGGAAATCGAGGCCGCCGGCGAGGCCGAGGTCACCATCGGCGGGCGGGCGTTTCGAATAAAAAATTCCTTCCTGGAGGACATCGAGGCCCAAAGCCTGGAGAAATGCATCCGTGATTTGAAGAAGGCGCTGCTCGTTTTCCACAGTCCCGTGGATGACATCGTCGACATCGAAAACGCGGGGCGCATTTACCGGGCCGCGCGACATCCTAAAAGTTTCGTCTGCCTCGACGGCGCCGATCACATGCTGACCGGCCGCGCCGACGCCTATTACGTCGCCGAGGTGATCAGCGCCTGGGCCAGCCGCTATAACGAGGAAACGGCGTGAGGGGCCGTTTTAGGATGATTGGGGGACAATCGAAGCCTTCAAACATTAAATTTGGTTTGTAAAGCGGACCTAGAGTTTTCCGTCGTTGACCGCCGCACCGGCATAGAGCACTTCGTTTATCGCCTTGGCGGCCTTTTTGTGAAAGGCAACCGCCGGCGGATCGAAATCGCAGGCAGGGATCGGCGTGGCTTCAAAGTGACCATATTGGTCGCTTCCCCGTACCAACATTGCGCAGTCCCAGTTACCGACAATCTGTTGCGTATCCGGCGGCATGAAGTGCATGGATATGCCGATCCGCCGATCGGTGGAACCATTGGGTCCGGAGGCATGGGCCAAACGATAGTTGTGGATCGACATCTCACCCACCTCAAGCGGCATGAACACCGCTTTGGCCTCGTCCAGATCGTCAATAATTTCCTGGCCCCGGGTCAGCATATTGTCCGCGTGATAGCGATCCTCGTGGGACAGGACTTCGCCCCGATGGGTGCCGGACATGACCTTCATGCAGCCCGCCTCGACACTGGCCGGTGATAGAGCGAGCCAAGCGGTAACCACTTTGTCACTGGAAAGGCCCCAATACTTGGTATCCTGATGCCAGGAAACGAAGTTTTGGGCACCGGCTTCCTTGATCCAGAAAATCGTATTCCATAGCAGGATGTCTGGGCCGATCAACTGCGTCACTGGGTCCAAAATACGCGGATCGCGGACCAAATCATTTAGCCATTTGAACAGTAGGAAGGACTTATTGCGTTGCTCCGGGTAAAGGGCGCCATTCTGCCTTGCCTCCACCGCCTCCAACTTATGGCGCAAGTCATTGGCTTCACCAACGCTCAACACAGATATCGGCGAGACATAACCGTCAACCTCGAATTGACTGACTTCCGACACATTTAAAACCATCAAAACGTCTCCACTGAACCCACTGGCATTTCTCAGGAAATCATCAAACCTTTGATGGTTATACTCGAACCTCAAAGTCAGAGGAAATTTTTCATGTCCGCAGGCGGCTATATTGAACTGTAAATTTTTCCTATGAAAAGGAAAAAATACTTGACAAGCCGAGCCGATTTTTGTAAGGAATGGTTCGGCGAATGGCACCAGATCCGTTCGCTTTTTTCTTGCGGATAAACAATTTCAATCACACCACTCCCTGGCCCGGAGATCGTTGCCCGGCCCGGATGCATGACCGGATTTTTGTAACCGGCAAAAGTCCCTTTGCGCCGCCTTGTGACCCTGGGTTCCGGCGCGGCGGAACCATTTTGCCGTTTCGCCGAAATCCAGCCGGACGCCCCGGCCCTGGCGGTAAGCAATCCCCATCATGTACTGGGCTTTTGGGAAACCCGCTTGCGCCGCCTCGGTGAGCAGCCCAATGGCCTTGGCGGTATCCGCCGGATCGCAACTGCGCCGCCAATAAAAAAAACCGGCATCGCGCTTCAACTCGTGGGAATCTGTTGGCAGGTCTTCGAAGGTTCTGGGGGGCGGGCCGAGGTTAATTCGTGCTTTTCCGGTCATAAGGCACGATCGAATGGCCGAAGCCGATGCGTGGCCCATGACCGCCGCCTCCAAATTCCAGTGAAGGGTTTTGTCGTAATCCTGGGGGACGCCCTTCCCCATCAAATACCGGAGGGCGAGGTTGTATTTACCGGGCGCATCGACCGGCGGGACGGCCCCGTTACCCCCACCCCAGGAGGCCCAGGGGAAGACGGTAAGCGGGCCAACGAGAAGAACAATTCGGATAAATCTTTTCAACAAAACTCTCCGAACTCTTGACGGTGGAAAGGCTCCCGTTTTGCGGGCGCCTTTTTCGTTATCGAAGACCTATATGGCGAAATGATGGCGCGCCAGTGAACGTTTTTACAAACGTTTTGAAACTGTCATCTCCCAAACGTTGGAAATAAGGACGATCGACGATGTCAAATGATCAACGCCCACAAGAAGACCCGACCCGTAACGAAGAACGCCCGCCCTTGCCATCAAGTCTAGAATGCGCACGGTTACCCGGCCTGAAGACCGAAGAACGAAGGCTTGCGGCCCAACACGCGGCATGGACGGAAAAGCTGGAAGTAAAACAGGATGAGGCACGCCGCATAAGCGCCGAGCCTCCCTCGCCTGAAAGAGAACGTCGTCACCAATCCGTGCTGCTTGAGATCGAAGGCATCAATCAGAAAAGAATGGAAGCCGGCAACCGTCAAAAGGAAATTTTTGACGAGATCAGCGAATTGGAATCCACTTGCCGGGGAATGGCCTGAACCCGGTTTCCCAGTGCTTGAAAAGCCATTCGACCGCCACCGGACAACCACCGAATGTCCACCCAATGACCACCCGATGTCCACCGAATGCACACCGAATGCCGACCGATGCCCACTGTTGCACACCGTGGGGAATCCGGGCCGCTTAAATAACCGGCGTTTCCCGGTAGGTGCCCCAGATTTCCCGCAAGCTCTCGACGATGTCGCCCATCGACGCGCCGGCCTTCACCAGCTCGATGGTGATCGGCATGATGTTGGCCTGCTCGTCCTCGGCGACGGTCTTTAGCCGGTCCAGTAATTCGGCCAGCTTCTGATTATCGCGCTCGTCGCGCACCTTGTTCAGGCCCTTGATCTGCCGCGCCTCGGTCTCCGGGTCGTGAGCGTGGGTTTCGACCTCCGGCGCCTCGCCGTCATCGACGTATTTATTGACGCCGATCACCGGCTTCTCGCCGGACGCCTTCCTGAGCGCGTCTTCGTAGGCCGAATCGGCGATCTCCTTCTGGAACCAGCCCTGCTCGATGGCCTTGATGGCGCCGCCCATGCCGTCGACCTGTCCGATGATGTCGAAAATGCGCTTCTCGAACTCGTCGGTCAGCGCCTCGACGTAATACGATCCGCCTAAGGGGTCGATGACCGAGGCGACGTTGGTCTCGTCGGCGATCACCTGCTGGGTGCGCAGCGCCAGGGTCATCGCCTCCTCGGTGGGGATGGCGAAGGCCTCGTCCAAGCCATTCGTGTGCAGGCTCTGCGCCCCGCCCATGACCGCCGCCAGGGCCTGATACGCGGTGCGCATCAGATTGACCTGGTGCTGGGGCTTGGTCAGGGTCGCCGCCGCCGTCTGGCAATGGAAGCGCAGGCGCATGGACTCGGGCTTCTCGGCGCCGAAGCGTTCCTTCATGATCTTGGCGTAGACCCGGCGCACGGCGCGGAACTTGGCCACTTCCTCGAAGAAATCGGCCTGGGAAACGAAGTAATACGACAGCCGGGGGGCGAAATCGTCGACCGGGACGCCGGCCTTGGTCACCTCTTCGACGTAGGCGATGGCGTTGCACATGGTGAACGCGGCTTCTTGCAGCGACGTCGCCCCGGCTTCGGAGATGTGATAGCCGGAGATGTTGACGGCGTTGTAGCGTTTCATGTTCCTGGCGCCGTAGACGATGGTGTCGCGGACCAGGCGCATGGACGGCTTCGGCGGATAGATCCATTCCTTCTGCGCCGTGTATTCCTTGAGGATGTCGTTCTGGAGGGTGCCGGAAAGCCGGTTCAGATCGTACCCCCGCCCCTCGGCGACGGCGATGTACATGGCCATCAAAATCCACGCCGTCGGGTTGATGGTCATGGAAACCGAAATCCCGGTCAGGTCGATGCCGTCGAACAGCGCCTCCAGGTCGGAAAGCGTATCGACGGCGACGCCCTCGCGCCCGACCTCGCCCCGCGACATCGGGTGGTCGGAGTCGTAGCCCATCAGCGTCGGCATATCGAAGTCAATGGACAGGCCGGTGTTGCCTTGGGTCAACAGGTACTTCATGCGCTCGTTGGTGTCCGCCCCGGTGCCGTAGCCGGCGAGCTGGCGCATGGTCCACAGCCGGCCCCGGTACATGGTCGGGTACGGGCCGCGGGTGAACGGGTATTGGCCCGGCAGGCCGATGTCGTCGGTGCCGTCACCCCTATCGAGCGCCGTATAGACCCTTTTCAACGGCAACCCCGAGGCGGTCTTGTATTCGGACTTGGCTTCCGGCTGGCGGGCGATGAAGTCGGCCAGTTCGCCCTCCTCCCAGTCCTTCAGCTTTTCCTCAAACCTCTCGCGGGTCATGCCGGCGATGGCGTCCCCTTTGCTCTCGGTCTTCCTGTTTTTGAACTTGGCCTTGGCCATCGGTCAGCCCTCGTTGATCCTGTCCAACAGTTTCAGCGCCGCCTCGTGGGGGTCCATGGTGCGTTCCTGGAGGCTTTTCATCAGCCCCGAAAGCTTATCACGGCCGTCCCGAAAGTCTTTGCGGATTATGTCCTCGGCGGTCTTCAGAACGCGCATTTCCAGGATCCGGCGGCGGCGCTCCTCCAGGCCGCCGGTGTCCGCCAGGTGCTTGGCGTGGCCGTCGATGGCGGCCAGCAGGTCGTCGATGCCTTCAACCGTCTCGGCGCTGGTCGGCAGCACCGGTACCCGCCAGCCGCCTTCGTGCATGTCCATCGCCCGCACCCCCAGCGTCAGCATGCCCTTGAGGTCGGTGATGGTGGCGTTGGAATCCGGCCGGTCGCATTTGGAGACCACGTGGATGTCGGCGATTTCCAGGATTCCGGCCTTGATCGCCTGGATCTCGTCGCCGAGGCCGGGAGCCGAGATCACGACCACCGTATGCGCCGCCCGCACCACGTCGACCTCGTCCTGGCCGACGCCGACGGTCTCGATAAGAATAAGATCGAAACCGGCGGCATCGAGCACGTCCACCGCTTCCAAGCTGGACCGGGCCAGGCCGCCGAGCGCGCCGCGCGTCGCCATCGAGCGGATGAAGACGCCGTCGTCGCAAGTCAGCTCCGTCATCCGCACCCGGTCGCCGAGGATGGCGCCGCCGGAAAACGGGCTCGACGGATCGATGGCGACGATGCCGACGCGCCGCCCCGAGGCCCGCATCGCCTTCGCCAGGACGTCCACCAGGGTCGATTTGCCGCTGCCGGGAACGCCGGTGATGCCGATCACGTGGGCGTTGCCGGCGCGGCGGAAGATTTCGGCCAGGGCCGGCCGGCTTTCCGGTTTCGCCGCCTCGGCCAGCGAAATCATGCGGGCGATGGCGCGCACGTTGCCCTTCTCCACCCCGTCGAGCAGGTCCATGCCGGGGGATTTTTTGTTGGCGCTCATTTGTCTTTGCCCATCAGCGACTCGAACAGGTCGCGGTCGTCGATGACCCGGCGGGCCTTGAAATCGGTGCGTGGGATGGTGTCGGACGTAACGATCTCGACCCGGGCGCGGACGCCCAAGACGGTGCCCAAGTCCTTTTCCGCCCGTTCCCGGAGCGCCGCCAGCGCCTCGCCGCCCTGGGCGAAGATTTCCCCGAGGGCGTCCATGCGCACCAGCAATTCGTCCATGGCGCCGTCGCGGGTGATGATGATCCGGTGTTCGCCGCCGTAGCCGGGAATCTCGTTCAGCACCCCGTCGATGGCGCTCGGATAGATGTTCTCGCCGCGGATAGTGAACATGTCGTCGATGCGCCCGTAGATGCCGTCGGGCAGGCGCGGATAGGTGCGCCCGCACGGATTATCGGAACCGTCGGTCCAATGGGTCAGGTCGTTGGAAACCAGCCGGATCATCGGCTGCGACGTGCGCTCGAGATGGGTGTAGACCGGCGTCCCCTGTTCGCCCCAGCCGACGCGGTGATAAGACTTCGGGTCGCAGACCTCGGTATAGACCATGTCCTGCCACAGCAGCATGCCGCCGGTTTCCTTGGTCCCGGCGGCACTCATCCACGGCGTCATTTCGGCCATCGAGCCGGTATCGATGACCCGGGCGCCGTAAAGGTCGATGATGCGGTTCCTGATGCTGGGGATCGATGCCCCCGGCTCGCCGGAAAAGAACAGCAGGCCGAGCCCGAATTCCTTCGGGTCGATGCCTTCGGAAAGCGCCACCTCGGCCAGGTGCAGCGCGTAGGAAGGGGTGCCGTAGAATGCCTTCGGCTTGGTCATTTGCATCCACATCGCGGCGCGCGCCGTCATCCCCGTCGCCCCGGCGCCGAAGGGGAAGCATTGGGCGCCAAGGCGCTCGGCCCCGATCAGAGTCCCCCACGATCCCATGTAGAGGCTGAACACCGAGCCGATGAAGACCAGGTCGCCGGGCCTCAGCCCCATGCCCCACATCACCCGGGCCTGGTTGTTGGCGATCGTGGTCCAGTCCTCGCGGCCGATGGCGAAGGCGGTGGGGCGCCCCGTCGTGCCCGAGGTGCCGTGGATGTGATGGACCTCGGATTGGGGTATGCACAGGTAATCGCCGAACGGTGGGTTGTCGGCCTGGGACTGGCGCAATTCGGCCTTGGTCACCACCGGCACGCGCTCGAAATCCT
>JADFMB010000023.1 GCA_022564115.1 Pseudomonadota bacterium | reverse complement strand
CAGTACCACCGGCCGGATTAAAGACGACTACAACACTGTCGAAACGACGGTCGTCCTTAGTAGGCGCTGCTTTGTATTGCTGTTTCCTGTATTCAGCGAGCGCGCGGTTCTTATCGGTAAGAACCTCCGCGCGAATGTCAGCAAGTGATGGCAAGGGACGAATTTGCGCAACCTTGTCGCTGAACTGCTCCAATATACTCGACAATTTGACATCAACGGCTCCTTCCTCGAATGCAACGACATCCTCCTCTTTGTCCGTTCCTAAAAGCTGGGCATATCGGTTCCGATCTTTCTCACGGACCTTATAAGCCACCGTGAAAGTCTGCTTCTGACGAAGGTCGAACGTGTCCCGTAGATATGTCTTCGCTAAACGGTCGATTATGTAGTAGTGAACGCTGGCCTCCTTCGCCACGTCGATAGTGGCCTTCTGGAACTGATAGGGGTTGTACACCGGCTTCTCTAAAATCATTGGTGTACTTTGAAGATTTGCCATCGCCTCCTCTACTTTCTTGCGAGCAGCACCTAAAGCGATACCATTGGCAATCTGCGCTAGCGCTTTTCCTAAACATCCATACCCGTAACAATATTGGGCATCAGTTGATGCCGAGTTCATTGCCGCTAGTTGGACGTCAAGCCTTGCTTGGTTAACCTGATTCTGGGCTAAATTGTAATTGGGATTAGGCTCGGTGCGTGTTCCTGATCGAAACTCGGAACTGACTTGTTCATAGGCCACAATCTCTCGATCCACACGTGCAGTCGCAACATCAATGAGAACTAGAATGTCCGCATTCTTAGCAACCGAACTTCCAAATGCTGTGTCGAAATCACTTTTTTCGGCATTGAAAGGAAGATCAACGTCCACTGCGACCGGAAACTCGATCTGACCCTCTTTGAGCAGGGTACGACTGGTTACTTCGACAAGCACGATCCTTGTACCCGGAATATCGTCTAATACAATTCCCGCCGCGCGAGTTGCGGTGATAGCTTTCAGAATAGCACGAAAATCGCCTTTTTCACCCACTGAGTCATTTTTTATAAATGCGGTATAATATCGCTGACCAAGGTCTGCTTTTAACTGTTGGGATAACTCTGCTTTGTAAGTATTATAAATGTAAAGTAGTTCATCGATATCGGCATTTTCTAAGTGTGTTCGCCAAATTTTCCCATGATTATTGAAATGCTCACCGGCATCTACCCATACAGGATAACGTGCGAAAAAGTTTGGTGCGGTGGCGATTGGATAATTCGTAAAAATATCAGCCGTTGACCCACCAATCTGCCCTTCCAAATCACTGAGACGATTCTTTAGAGAATTTAAGATAGCCGGCCGGTAAGCTGGCTCAAGCAAGATAGCATGTCCCTCTAGATCCTTGATGACGTTGCCTGCGTTCTTCAACGCAGCCCTGACGTCATTCCACCTTTCGTATGCGCTTGGCCAAGAAATATCATCCATCGCCCCTTTTGCGCTTTCTGCCTTGGGCATATATTTTCTAATCAGTCTTTCAACAAGTTTGTCGGCCGCTACGCGGCGGCCCTGTGATTTCTCGGCAAAATACTGGCGTTGGTTTGCGTAGACCTCCGACGCCGCCTCGAGATCATTCTTCTCGAGCAGCTGCTCGATGTGGCCTACAGGAGTGAAAAAGACGCTGTAGGTTGCTTCGCCAGGGGCGCTGCCTGGCGTCTCACATGCTACAAGCAGAACCAACAGCACATAAAAAATGCCGCGACTGGCGGGGTTCTTCCGTTTGCCGCCCCCGTTCACATTTAGAGCATAGCCAAACATTGACCTCACCAATGACAGCCCTAGTATGGGCTCATCCGTTCTTCACAGGAATTTATTCTATACTAGTATCGAACCAAATCCAACCACCTTGAGTTGCCAAACGCGCAGATTGTGCCAACATTCAGCGCCCTAGCCCGCAAGGTGCCGGCCTTAAGCCGATTTATCCCAAGTAACTCTGTGTTCATGGCGACGTTACCCAAATTGCACCGCCGTCCCGCCCATCCCAAGCCTTGCAAAATTAGTTACATCGTAGACTCTGGACCGAAGCCCCCCTGACGGCTGCGAGGGCGGACCCGGCGCCGTCGAGGCGGGCGCGGGGCGGTGTCTAAATACGCTCCTCGCGGGGATTGAAGATTCGCGGCGCCATCGGCGGATGTTTCAGCGGCGGTATCGGCGGCGGAACGATCTCGATGTTGAGATCGCCCCATTCCTGAAGGCTTCTCCGGTAAAACGGGTTCTCGAGGACGATGGTCGAATTGCCGCCCGCCGCCTCGTCCACCGCGTCTTCGAGCCTCTCCGCCAGCTTCATGTTCCAGGGAACGACGTAGTAACGCGGCTCGAACGACCCCTCGGGGCGCAGCCAAAGATAAATCGACTCCTCCTCGTGCAGGCTGATGCCGAGCACGATCGCCTTCTGCACGCTTCGCTCGAACCATTCGAAGCTCATCGGCTTCGGCTTGCTCAGCATCCCTATCAGCTGCAGGTAGACGACGGGGATAAAGAGCGTGGTGATCACCACCGCGAGCACCCGGAGACCGGCCGGCCTGGGGGCCCAGATGGCGATCGTCGCCAGCGCGGCGGCGATCGCGATGGCGCCGGCGAAGACATAGAACAGAATATCCATCGGTTTTCCCCCGTTATCAGCGGCCCGTGATCAGCGACCTTCGAAGGGTGCTGACGCTGCCTGGCACGAGGTCGCCATCGCCGGTCAGCTTGAAGCGAAAGGCGGTCTCTTCCTGGTTTCTCCGGGTCAATTTGATGTTCGTCTTGAGTATCTGGTTGGTGTCGTCGTACTTTTTTCTGACGCTGACGACGACGTTCACCGGCACGGTGACGCCCGGCGGCAACGGCCCGTACATGTGCACGTTGACGATGTATTCCCCCTGGGGGATGCCGCGGCTGTAAGTGATTTCGTAATTTTCGTCCGTGGCGTCGCCGACTATGCCCAAATCGTCCCTCAGCAAGTTGAAGATTTCACCGCCCTGGTTCCAGAACCCGACGGGGAATTGGCCCGGGGCCTTGACCCACAAATCCACGTCCACCGGCTGGTCGGAGGGCCAATGCGCCTCGACGATGACGTTGCCCGGGACCTTGGTTTGCTCGGATTCCTTCTTCGCCACGGTTATGTGCGGCAACAGCATGATGACCATCGCCACGAAGCCGACGAGGACCAGGAGGATGACGTCGCGGAACACCGTTCCCCAGGCATCCTCGTCGATATAATCAAGCTCCTCCACCGGTTTCCCCCAGCTCGATGGCCGTCGTGATGAGATCGACCGTGCCGGACACCAAAATCCGGAAGTTGATATTCAGCCAAACATAGAGCACGGCGCCGACCAGCGTCGTATACATCGCCACCGACATGCCGTTGATCAGGGTGGATACCATGGCCGTTACGTTTTCCACCTGCGTCATCGCCTCCGGATCGACCCCGGACAAGGCGATGATGAAACCGATGACGGTGCCGATCAGTCCCATGAAGATCAGCGAATTGGCGATATGGCGGACACCGGCGATCCTGTCGGTGAGCTTGAGCCGCAAAGCGCCGGCATGGAGGGTACGGCTTTCGGCGCCGGCGCCCCGGACGTGGCTCAGGTACCGTCCGGCCCGGGACCGGGAATTGGGTGTTCCGGCCTTTACCTCGTTCAATTCCACGCTGTGACGCCAAATCTTGGCGCCGCAAAGGACCAGTCCATACAGGAAGACCAGGACGATGACGGCGGACAGCTCCATCAAATATGCCGTAAGGACGCCGTCCAACCATCCCTGGAGATAGGCGGCGACCAACAAGGCAACCGCCACGATATTGACCAATGCGAAGCGAACGAAAAGCAGGTATCTGTAGAGCAAATCGGCCTCCCCTTCTTGCCCCACCCCCGGTCTTCGTCCCCCATGGCGCCAACCGTTGTTCTTGTTTGGCGGGTGCGATGCCAGGATGCCCGACCGAGGCGGCGAAATTGTGCGCGATCCGCAAGCGGATTTCAACCTTGCCGGCGCGCCGCCGGTTGCACCGATGCGGCGGGCGGGGGTTACCGGTCCGGGTCCCCTTCGCCGTGGCGCCAGCGGTCCAGCCGATAGGGGTCCTTGGGCGCCGGGCTCGACAGGTCCCTGGCGACGATCTCGGAGGCCAGCCACAAGGCCAGAATCAAAAGGCACAAGCCAAACAGGTAGGTCATGGCGGTGATTATACGCGAAAATGCGGCGCCCGTCATGTCGAAACGCGGCAAAACTTTCAGGACCCGTTTCTCCACGGCGTCTTGTTTCCACCTGTCTATCGCCGCGGTCCCGAAAGCGGACATTGGAATTTGCCCGAAACATCGAATGGGGCTCGGTTTAATTTTATCGAAAACTCCCTTGACCCCCTTCAACCCGCCGACTTTTTCAACGGCCTTGGTTCCTTTCCGTACATTCCGCTCCAGCCTTTAACCCCCCCCCCGTTTCGATTACCATGAAGGGGCTGACTTCGGCTCCCGGAATGGCCCATTTGACGCGCTCCTTGGTATTAATGACCGCGGTGGGAAAACCAGCCGTGAAATATATCCTTCGTGCGCTTGTCCTGTTTCTCCTGACGGCCCCTGCCGCCCAGGCGGACTTCGAGGCCGGAAAGGCGGCGGCTAAACGCGGCGATTTTGCCACGGCGTACGGGGAATTCATGCCGCTCGCCCTTGGCGGCCATGTCAGGGCGCAGCACAATATCGGGGTCATTTACGAGCGCGGCCTGGGCCGGCCGAAAAACCATGCCATAGCCGCAAGCTGGTACCGCTTGGCCGCCCAGCAAGGGCTTGCCGATTCCCAGAACAATTTAGGCGAATTATACCGCAAGGGAAGCGGCGTCCGGCAAGATTACGCCAAGGCGGTGAAGTGGTACGGCAAAGCCGCCGAGCAAGGCCATGCCTTGGCCCAGAAAAACCTCGGAGACCTGTATAGGAAGGGGCAGGGCGTTACGAGGGATTACGCGGCGGCGCTGAAGTGGTACCACGCATCGGCCGAGCAAGGCCAAGCCGGGGGCCTGCTTGGCCTTGGCCGCATGTACGATATGGGGCAAGGCGTGGCCAAGGACTACGCGGAGGCGCTGAAGTGGTACCGCGCATCGGCCAAGAAAGGCCTCCCCTTGGCCCAGAACAATCTCGGCACGATGTATCGCAAGGGAAACGGCGTCCGGCGAAATGACCTGAAAGCGGTGAAGTGGTACCGCAAAGCGGCCAAGAAAGGCCATGCCCTGGCCCAGAAAAACCTCGGAGACATGTATAGGAAGGGGCGGGGCCTTAAGAGGGATTACGCGGCGGCGCTGAAGTGGTACCGCAAATCCGCCAAGCAGGGCGAAGCCTGGGGCCAGCTTAGCCTTGGCCGCATGTACGCGAAGGGGCAAGGCGTTACCAGGGACTACGCGAAGGCGGCGAAGTGGTACCGCGAAGCGGCCGAGAAAGGCCTCCCCTTGGCCCAGAATTTGCTCGCCAACATGTACCGTGGGGGCAGCGGCGTGCGGCGGGATGTCGCGGAGGCGATGAAGTGGTACCGCAAAGCCGCCGAGCAAGGCGACGCCTGGAGTCAGTTCAGCCTCGGGCGCATGTACGAGAAGGGGCAAGGTGTCGCCAGGGACTACGCGAAGGCGCTGAGGTGGTACCGCGCGGCGGCCGAGCAAGGTGAAGCCTGGGGCCAGTTCAGCCTTGGCCGCATGTATGAGCGGGGGCAGGGTGTCGCGCGGAGTTACGCGGACGCGGTGAAGTGGTACCGGGATGCCGCCAAGCAAGGTCTTGCCAACGCGGCATTCGGCCTCGGCTTGATGTACGAGAAAGGCACCGGTGTCCCTAAAAATGCCGCCGAAGCCAGCCAATGGTATCGCAAGGCGGCGGCGCAGGGCCTGGAAACGGCCCGAAACGCCCTCCGCGAGTTGGAATCACCATCGGCGCCAAAGCAGCCAAAGCAGCCAAAGCAGCCAAAGCAGCCAAAGCAGCCAAAGCAGCCAAAGTAAAAGGACTCGAACTTAACTTTTTGAAGGCATCGCCCTTCGCGCCGCCGTCGCCGGGTGCCGGATTTCGGCTCATAACACCGCCGTCTTCGGAGGATGAGGCGCCATGTCCAATTACGTTCTTGCCATTGATCAGGGAACCACGTCGTCGCGCGCCATCCTGTTCGACGACACCCATGCCCCCGTCGCCACCGCGCGCAAGGAATTCGACCAGCACTTTCCGCAATCGGGATGGGTCGAACACGATCCCGAGGATATTTGGCGAACGACCCTATCGACGGGCCGGGAAGCGATCGCCAAAGCCGGCGCCGCGCCCGGCGAAATCGCCGCCATCGGGATCACCAACCAACGCGAAACCACCGTCGTCTGGGACCGGGAAACCGGCAGGCCCCTTCACCGGGCCATCGTCTGGCAGGACCGGCGCACCGCCGATGCCTGCGCCGAATTGAAAAACGCCGGATTCGAGCCCAGGGTCACAGCGCGCACCGGATTGTTGCTCGACCCTTATTTTTCGGCGACCAAGGTCGCCTGGATTCTCGATAACGTGGACGGGGCGCGGGACGCCGCCGATGGCGGACGATTGGCGTTCGGCACCATTGACAGCTTTCTTCTCTGGCGCCTGACCGGCGGCAAGGTGCACGCCACCGATGCCACCAACGCCAGCCGAACCCTGCTCTACGATATCCATCAAGGCCGGTGGTCGAGCGAAATGTGCGACCTGTTCCGGGTGCCGATGGCGGTCCTGCCGGAGGTCAAGGACTGCGCCGATGATTACGGCGAAACGGACCTTTTCGGCGGCCCCATTGCCATTGCCGGCGTTGCCGGAGACCAACAGGCGGCGACCGTCGGCCAGGCCTGTTTTAAGCCGGGGATGATGAAGTCGACATATGGGACCGGTTGTTTCGCGCTCCTCAATACCGGGCCAACCGCCGTTGCCTCGAGCAATCGGCTGCTGACCACCATCGCTTATCAACTCGGTGGCCAGCCGACCTATGCCCTTGAAGGATCCATCTTCATCGCCGGCGCCGCCGTGCAATGGTTGCGCGATGGGCTGAAGATCATCGACAACGCGGCCGAGGCGGGTGAACTGGCGCGCGGCGCGGACGAAAACCAGGACGTCTTTCTGGTTCCCGCCTTCGTCGGGTTGGGCGCGCCTTATTGGGATGCCGACGCGCGCGGCGCCCTGTTCGGCCTTACCCGAGCGACCGGACCGGCCGAATTCGCCCGCGCCGCCTTGGAAAGCGTCGGTTTTCAGACCCGTGATCTGTTGGAAGCGATGAAGGGAGACTGGCCAAGGTCCGGAACCGGCGGCGGCGGCGATACGGTGCTGCGCGTCGATGGCGGCATGGCCGCATCGGACTGGACCATGCAGTTCCTGGCCGACATTCTCGGCGCCCCGGTCGACCGTCCCCGGGTTCTTGAAACGACGGCATTAGGGGCCGCCTACCTCGCCGGAATGCATCAAGGCGTCTATCCGGGCCTCGACGGTTTCGCCGAAACGTGGGCCCTCGACCGACGTTTCTCGCCCGGACTCGACGCCGACTTGCGCGAGCTTCGCTACCAAGGCTGGCGGGACGCCGTGAGACGGACGTTGACAAGGTCATGAACTCATAAATGGCGGCGACTGTGACGCGTGTTATTTTGTTCATTGGCAAGGAGCTGGGAGGGATTGATACCAAAGCATCATGACCGACGACGCGACGATGCCCAGTGAACAAAAGAACCACGCCCCGAGAGGGGTCGGCGGATGGCCCGTTTCGGTGCGTCAGGCGCCCTCACCGGGGCTCTGGCCCCGCTTTCGCGCCCCTTCCTGCCGAAACGGGCCATCCGCCGATCACAGCTCATCTCCATTTATGAGTTCATGACCTAATGGCACAGCGGTCCGCGTTATTGAATGTGATGACGGCCGCGGCCACCAAGGCGGCCAGGAGGCTGGTCCGCGACTTCGGCGAGATCGAAAACCTCCAGGTGTCGAAGAAAGGCCCCGCGGATTTCGTCAGCACCGCCGACAAGAAAGCCGAAGAGGTCCTGTTCGCCGAATTGACGAAAGCACGGCCCCGGTTCGGTTTCCTGCTTGAGGAAGGCGGCGAAATCGAAGGCGCCGACACGTCGAACCGCTGGATCATCGACCCCTTGGACGGGACCACCAACTTTCTGCACGGGATTCCGCACTTTTCCATTTCCATCGCCCTGGAGCGGGACGGCGGGCCGGTGGCCGGCGTTATATACGAGCCGATCACGGATCAGATGTTCTGGGCCGAAAAAGGCCAGGGGGCGTTTCTCAACGGTAGGCGAATCCGGGTCTCGGCCCGCCGCCGCCTTGAGGAATCGCTGTTCGCCACCGGCATCCCGTTCGCCGGAAAACAGGACCATGAGCGGTTCCTGAGCCAGTTGAAGGCGGTCATGGCGGTTGCGGCGGGAGTCCGGCGTTTCGGTTCGGCGGCGCTCGACCTGGCCTACGTGGCGGCCGGGCGCTTCGAGGGGTATTGGGAGATCGGCCTGCATCCTTGGGACCTCGCCGCCGGCATCGTCCTGGTCCGCGAAGCCGGAGGGTTCGTCACCGACGTGGACGGGGGCAACGGAATGATTGAAAGCGGCGAAATCATCGCCGCCAACGACACCCTGCATGGGACGCTTTTGAAAATCCTCGCCGGCGGCTCCTTCTAAGGCGTCTTCGGTCAGCCAATACCGGAGGGCCACAAAAAAAACTAAATTCCTTTTAGGGTCGGGCCCCGGGTGGCCCGGAACCGCAAACCGGTTGTCTGTCAGCCGCCCCTTGGCTATGGTGAATCGCAAGTAGATTGAGGGAACCTGCCGACGGCCCCCATGGCGGGCATCGGCGCGGATGGGAAACGGGACATCAACGCGATATTCATGAAAACCCTACCAGGACCGTTCCTGGCACCGGCCCGCCGCCTGATGATGGCGGCGGCCCTGGCGGCCGTGTCCCTGTCCTTCGCCGGCAATGGCGCCAAGGCCCAGGTCAGCGTCGACCTGAGCACCGAAAACGTGACCGTCGACCTTAGTGTTATCGGAGATTCCGGCGGCTCGCCGGCGGCGGGATTGCCTTATATGGTCCGCCCCCCCGGAACGGGGGCCGGGCGTGGTCTTTTGTTGCCGGGACGGAAAAATCCGGTATCGCGGCTCCATGTCGCGGTTCCCGAAAGCCCCCGCATCAAGCTGAAGCCGCCGTCGGCCATGGGGGCGGCCAAAGGCAAGAAGGCGGCCAAGCGCGTGGCGCGGAAAAAGCCCAGTCCGCGAAAGCCCAAACCGAAAAAGCCCGCGATGCCGGCCGTTGCCGCGGCCAAGCCCCCGGCGCCTCTAACGGCCCCCGTTGCCCCGCCGCCGGAGCCGGCCAAGCCGGCCAAGGAAATGGCGGCGGCCGAGCCCGCCCCGCCGGCCCCACCCTCGGCCGAAAAACCGGTGGTCAAAAAACCGGCCCCGCCACCGGCCAAGACGCCTAAAAAGGCCGCCGAGCCAAAACCGGCGCCAAAACCCAAACCGGTGGCGGCGGCGAAGCCGAAACCGGAAACGAAGGAACTGGCCGCGTTGCCGCCGGCCAAGAAAACCATCAAAACCGGCCGCGTCCTTCAGGTGGCCTTCGGGGCCACCGCCTCGAAGCTGCCCCCCGAGGCCAAGAAGGGCCTGAAAGACCTGGCCGAGAAGCTGAAAGACAAAAAGACCCTGCGCCTGCAACTTTTGGCCTATGCCGGCGGCAAGACCCTGTCCCCCAGCAAGGCCCGCCGGATGTCACTGTCCAGGGCCCTGTCGGTTCGATCCTTCCTTATCGAAAACGGAATCCGCAGCACGCGAATTGACGTTCGGGCCTTGGGCGGCAAGACCTCGGAAAAGCCCCTCAACAGGGTCGACGTCAATATCGTCGAAAGATGATTTCGGCCCTATAATCCCGGGTTTCCCCGAACGCCGCGGATACAATCTTGAGAGCGACAATGACCCGGCCACGTAAATACCTCATCCGGATGTTCGTTTTCGTGATTGCCATCACCGGTTTGTGCGGGTTCCTTTTCCTGCCTCTGCAAGGCGCCTTCATGGCCAACGCGCCGTTGAACGGCCTGATTGTCGGCATTTTGTTTATCGGCATCATCTATAACTTCCGCCAGGTGCTGATGCTCTATCCCGAAGTCGCCTGGATCGAAGGATTCCAACAAAACGGCACCCCACTTTCCGAACCCCAGCCGCCGAAATTGCTGGCGCCGATGGCGACCATGGTCAGCGATCATAAGGACCGGCTGTCGCTTTCCACCCTGGCGATGCGTTCCCTGCTGGACGGGATCGTCTCACGCCTGGACGAATCGCGGGATATTTCGCGTTACACCATCGGGCTGCTTATTTTTCTCGGCCTGTTGGGCACGTTTTGGGGGCTGTTGGAAACGATCGCCTCGATCAGCAATGTGATCGGCGGGCTCAACGTCGAAGGCGGCGATTCGATTGCCGTTTTCGACGATCTTAAAAAGGGTTTGAAGGCGCCCATGGCGGGCATGGGAACGGCGTTTTCAACGTCCCTGTTCGGGCTTGCCGGCTCCTTGGTCCTGGGCTTTCTGGATTTGCAGGCCAATCAGGCGCAGAACCGGTTTTACAACGACCTCGAGGAATGGCTGTCCACGGTCACCCGGTTGGCGACCAGTTCCTTGTTGGGGGAAGGCGACCAATCGATCCCGGCTTATGTTCAGGCGCTTTTGGAGCAGACGGCGGAAAGCCTGGAAAATCTGCAACGGACCATTACCCGTGGCGAGGAAAGCAGGATATCGGTCAACAGCAACGTCATCGCCCTCGGCAACAAGCTGGAAACCCTGACCGACCACATGCGCACCGAACAAACGTTGATGAAAAGCCTGGCCGAAACCCAGATGGAGATGAAGCCGATCCTGGCCAAAATCGCCGAAGGAACGACGGCGGCGGGCATGGACGAGCAGACGCGTTCCCATATCCGCAACCTGGACGTCTACCTGACGCGTTTGACCGAAGAACTTTCGAGCGGACGCGAGGAACTGGTCCAACAACTGCGCAGCGAAATCAAGCTGCTGGCCCGCACCATCGCCGCCTCGGGCGACGATTAGGCCGGCCCCCTAGGTTTCCATGGCCGCCCTCGCCCGCCGCCGGCAACGCGCCACCAACATCTGGCCGGGGTTCGTCGACGCCCTGGCGACGATGTTGATGGTCATCATGTTTTTGCTGATGGTCTTCGTTCTGGCGCAGTTTTTCCTCGGCCAGGCCCTTTCCGGGCGCGATCAGGCGCTATCCCGGTTGCAAAACCAGGTCAACGAACTGGCCGAGCTTCTGTCGCTTGAAAAGCGCTCCGGCAAGGATTTGCGCAAGAACTTCGCGCAATTGTCGGAGGAACTGCAGATTTCCGTCGCCCTGCGCGACGACCTGAAAACCACCCTCGGCCAGCTTCGCCAGCGCGCCGAATCGGCGGAACGGGACCTGACGGCGGCACAGGCGACCCTCAAGGCCGACCAATCGAAAATCGCCGGCCAATTGGAAGAATTGGCCGACCTGTCCCGGGACATCGCGGCGCTCCGGGCGCTGCGCGAGGAATTGCAGTCGAAAATCGCCGAGATGGCGGGCAAGTTAGAGGAATCCGGCAAGGTGCTGTTGGCGGAAAAAGAGCTTTCCAAGAGCGCCCGCGCCCAGGTGGCGCTCCTCAACCAGCAGACGGCGGCGTTGCGCGAAACGCTGGCGAAAATTTCCGCCGCCCTCGAGGCATCGGAAAAACGGGACGCCGAAAAAAAGATCCAGATCGCGTCGCTGGGCAAGCGCCTGAACGCGGCCCTGGTCAGCAAGGTGCATGAATTGAGCCGTTACCGGTCGGAATTTTTCGGCCGCCTTCGGGATCTGCTGGGGGGGCAAAAAGGGGTGCGCATCGTCGGCGACCGCTTCGTTTTCCAGTCCGAGGTCCTGTTCGCCAAGGGGGCGGCCGATATCGGCGATGCCGGGAAGAACCAGCTTCTGCAACTGGCCCGGACACTGATACAGATTTCGCGCGAAATTCCCGCCGATATCGACTGGATCCTGCGCGTCGACGGCCATACGGACAAGGATCCCATCAAGACCGCCCGGTTTCCCTCGAATTGGGAGTTGTCTTCGGCGAGGGCGATTTCGGTGGTTCAGTTTCTGATCAATCAGGGGCTGCCCCCCAACCGTCTCGCCGCCACCGGCTTTGGCGAGTTCCGGCCCCTGGATGACCGCGGCGACGAAATCGCCAAACGCCGAAACCGCCGAATTGAGTTGAAATTAACCCAACGCTGACCCATTCCCTATTCCGTACCGAATCTTTTTACAGGACGGTTCCTAACCCAGGCTGACGGCCGTCAATGGGAACCCAGGCATCCATGTTGATTCTCTTTTTCATTGTCTTCATCGACCTGATCGGCTTCGGCATCATCATTCCACTGCTGCCTTTCTATGCCGAGTTCTACCAAGCCTCCCCGGCCACGGTTGGGCTGGTGATGGCGACTTATTCGTTCACACAGTTCCTGGCGGCGCCTTTCTGGGGCCAGCTTTCCGACAGGATTGGGCGCCGCCCGGTGCTTTTGGTCAGCCTTGCCGGCATTGCCTTGTCCTATGTCTGGCTCGGGTTCGCCGAAAGCCTGTGGATGCTGTTCGCGGCCCGGGCCATCGGCGGCGCCATGGCCGGAAATATTTCCGCCGCCTTCGCCTACGTCGCCGACATCACGACCCGGGAAAACCGCGCCCAGGGGATGGGCGTCATCGGCGCCGCCTTCGGGCTCGGATTTATCGCCGGGCCGGCCATCGGCGGCATCCTCGCGGGGTCCGATCCGGTCAATGCCGATTTCCAGACCCCGGCCTTCGCCGCCGCAGGATTGTCGGCGGCGGCCTGGATCATGGCCGTGGTGATGTTGAAGGAATCGCTGTCGGTTGAAATCCGCCAGAGGCTGGCCGCCCAACCGCCGAAAAAACGCTTAGGGATGTTCCGCGAGGCCCTGGGGCGTCCCCACGTCGGGTTGTTGATTCTGATGACCTTTCTGGCGACCTTCGTCTTCGCCGGCCTTGAAGCCACTTTCGCCATGTGGTCCCGGCGGCAGTTCGGTTGGGGGCCGGAACAAAACGGTTATCTGTTCGCCTTCGTCGGTCTTCTTAGCGCCGCCATCCAGGGTGGTTTGGTCGGCCGGCTGGTGCGCCGGTTCGGCGAAGCGCGGTTGATTATTCAGGGCGCCGGGGCGCTGGCGGTCGGGGTGCTGCTGATTCCCTTCTCCAACCATATCGCGGTGCTGATAATCGCCATGGCCATTGCCGGGTATGGCTTTTCCATCGTCTCGCCCTCGTTGAACAGCTTGATCTCGCTTCAGGTCGGCGAAGAGGAACAGGGCGGCATCATGGGCGTCACCCGGTCGGCCTCGACAATGGCGCGGTTTACCGGCCCGGCCTGGGCGGGTTTTCTTTTTGGCTTTTTGGGACAGGACTGGCCCTATTTCGGCGGCGCCCTGGTCATGCTGGTCGTCGTGGCCCTGGGCTTAAAGGCCATGAAAGCCCTCGATCAGGCGGGGTGAGACCCGGACATCGAGGAATCTTCCCGATAACCCTTACTTTAACCCAGGACCCTTGAACCCCGGGACGGCTTCCCGTATATAAGGCGCCTCCAAGCCGGGACCGAAATAATGAAAAAAGACACACACCCCGATTATCACCAGATCACCGTCCAGATGACCGACGGTTCCACCTACACGACCCGCTCGACCTGGGGCAAGGAAGGCGACACGTTGAAGCTGGACATCGATCCGAAAACCCACCCTGCCTGGACGGGGGTTCATCGCCTCGTCGACAGCGGCGGCCAATTGGCCAAATTCAATAAGAGGTTCAAGGATTTGGGCCTTAAGGGCTAGGCGCGGCTGGAAGCCTGTTTCAACCTTTCAGAATGACCGCGAGGGCGCCGGCAACCCGGCGCCCGAAATTTTTTCCGGCATCATTTCTCCCCTTCGACGAACCGGAAACCCCCCAAGGCCAACCATCGCCTTGTTTTTCGTCTACAGGTTTGCTCCTCATTTAGGGTTTTGATAAACTGAACTGTTTCGAGTTAGGTCCTCTAATGTGGGAGGATTCTGCGTGTGTCCCTTTTTGGGTGTGACGCATCGGTTGTGTCGAGGAAAGGGATGGGGTGGTTCTTCCAGACCATGTAAGGCGGTTTTGTCCGTTGGTTGATCGATGACGAAGAAAATCAATTACGAAGTCCAGGTTCAGCAAAACGGCCGGTGGAGCATCCATGCCCGTTTCCCCGAAAGCCAGAAGGACGACGCGATCGAAGAGGGCAAGCAACTCGATAAACTAAGCGCCATCGACTCGGTCAAGGTCATCAAGGAGGTCTACGACCCGCATCGCGAGAAATATAACGAATACATCGTCTACAAAAGCCCGAGCATGAAAAGCCGCACCGGGAAGGACTATGCCGATTCAAAGTCCTCCGGACATGGTTCAACTCAAAACAGAGACGATTCCTGGCTTGGCGGAAGCGAGGACAGTGACGAAGCGGGTTCTGGCCGCGGACGGAGCCGTTCCGGCGGCCTGAAAAAAGGCCAAATGAAGAAGAAAACGACGACCCTGACGGCGGTTATAGTCAAGCTTCTCATGGTCATTCTGTTCAGCCTGTGCCTGGCGGCCCTGTTCGCGGTCATGGCGTCGGAAATTCTCGGCGGGACCAATCTTTTCGGCTTGAAAATCGTCGGCAACGCGGAATCAAACCTGCTGATCGGCGTTTTCATCCTCACCTTCCTGACCAGCGCCACGGGCATGACCGTCACCATCATGCGCGGGCAGAATCTTGAGACCTCCCGCCGGCCCGGGTTTCTCGCCCGACAGGCGAAATTGGCGAAACAGGCCCAAGAGGCGGCGGCCAAGAAACCACCGCCCAAGAACCCCAAGGCCGGATTGAGCACCGCCGCCGGCCCCAGCGCGCAAGTCATGGAGGAAGTCTCGGCCAGCACCAATGAAACCATGAAAAATCTGGACGAGGCCATGAAGGGCGTCGGGGAAATCAAAACTGTAGAGGAAACCGGAGAAACCCCGGAAACCCAAGCGGCCAAGGCCGCCGAGGACGCGGCCGTCACCGAGCGCCTGCAGGCGGAATTGAACAAGGACAAGAAAGAAGAAAAGGAACCTGGCGCCGAGGAACAAACCGCCAGGGGCGTTGTGCTGGATGCGTCGACCCAGCCCGAACCGGGCAGCGATGTCCTGGCCCTGTCGCCGAACGAGGAAAAACAGAAAACCTTCATGATGAATTTCCTCTCGCAAGCGTTGGTAAGTCCCCAGGACGACAAGAAAAAGTTGGACAATTTCAACAAATTCGGCGTTAACCTTTATCTTGCCGGGGCCTGCGAAATTCTGGCCCAGAAACGGGAAGTGACCCCCCGTGCCCTCTCTAAAATCCTCGCCGACGGCGTTCAGGTCATGGGTTTCAAGAAATCCCATGCCGCCTCGTTCGCCGACAGGTACGAAGAATACCTGATGGCCGATTCCCGTTACATGCAGATGTTCCAATCCGGGCGCAACGCCATGAACACCCACCTCACCGACGAAAACGCCGCACCGAAGCTCCTGGAAACGGCACTCGAGGAATGGAACAAGCCCAAGCCCAAGGAGGAACAGACCGGTCCCATCACGGTGATGTTCACCGACATCGCCGGATCGACGGCGATGACACAGGCCCTGGGCGATGCCGGCGCCCAAAAGGTGGTGCGCGCCCACAACCTGATCGTCCGCGAGGCGCTCAGCGCCCACGCGGGCAGGGAAGTCAAGCATACCGGCGACGGCATCATGGCATCCTTCAACAAAACATCGGACGGGGTCGACGCCTCCATCCGGATCCAAAGGGAAACGGCCCTGCATAACCAAGTCCAACCCGACTTGCCGTTGCACCTGAAAATCGGCCTCAACTCCGGCGAGCCCATCGCCGAGGACAACGATCTTTTCGGGACCATGGTCCAACTTTCGGCCCGCATTGTCGACAAGGCTTCCGCCGACGAGATTTTCGTTTCGGAAATCGTGCGCGGAATCTGTGCCGGCAAGAATTATAAATTCTCGAACCGGGGCGGCTATGAAATGAAGGGGTTCGGCGACGATGTCACCCTTTTTGAGGTTATATGGAATGAAACGGACGAGGAAACCAGCGACACCCCGCCACCCTTGCCGGCCGTGGCCGAAGCCGCGGCCAAGAGCGCGGAATAGTTAATCATTAAAAATCTCCGGCCCACTAGGGGGAGCGGGAGAAATTCATTTCTAAAGCTCTTGCAGGAACAAACGGATCAATAGGGGTCCCATGACAGAGAACACGACATTCGAAGTGCAGGTCCTGCAAGGCGGCCAGTGGACGATCCACGAAAATTTTCCAGGCCATCAAAGAGAGGATGCGGTCGCCGAGGCCAAGAACCAGCTAGAGGGAATTGGGGCCGTCGAGGCGGTAAAGGTCGTCAAGGAAACCCTTGACCCGGATACCGGGGTTTTCAACGATACGGTCATTTTCAGGGAATCCGGAAAACCGAAACCCAAGGTCCGGTCCCGCGGCAAGGCGTTCGACCGCTCCCGGACTTTCAAGCAAACGGGAAAAAGGTCGCGAAAGGGCTCGAAGAAGGGAACGTCGAGCCTCGGCAGCGTTGTCTTAAAGTTGTTGATGGTGGTGTTGTTCAGCGTGGGTCTGGCAGGGCTGATCTCCTTCATTGTCTCTGAAATTTTGAGTGGCAAGATCCTTTTCGGCGTTCGCTTCGTCGGCAATACGGAAACCAACCTGCTGATCGGTACCTTCGTTGTCGTCTTCCTGATTAGCGCTACGGTTTTGGCCCTTACCACCATGCGGGGGGTAAGGCTGAAGGCGGCCAAGACACCCAGGGTTTTCATCTGGCTGGTGGGCTGGTGGGCGCTGGCGGCTGAAAAGGCTGCGCAAAAACGGGCGGAGAACCAAGCGGCGAGACAGGCGGCGGCCGCCAGGGCCCGCGCCGCCGCCCCCGTACCCAGCGCCGAGACGATGCCCCAGGCCGAACAGCAGCCGGAGGAACCCGAACCCGAAGCCGAACCGGAGGCCGCCGAACAAGACCAGGCCCTGTCGGCGACAGCGGAGAAGTTGAAGGATTACATGATCAATTTCCTGTCCCGGGGCCTGGAAGGAAGCCAAGCCGATATCAACAAAATGGACAGCTTCAACAAATTCGGACTCAGCCTGTATATGGCTGGGGCATGTGAAATCCTTTCCCAAAAGGGAAACATGGACCTTTCATCCCGGTCCAATATCCTGGCCGAAACCGTCCAGGTCATGGGATTCAAGAAATCCCATGCCGCTTCATTCGCCGAAAAGTACGAAGAATACCTGATGGCCGATCCCCGCTACATGCAGATGTTCCAGTCCGGACGCAACGCCATTAATACGTATCTTGCCGACGAAACCATCGCCCCGAAGTTCCTGGACAACGCCATGAGCGAATGGAACAAGCCGAAGGAAAAGGAACAGACGGGTCCGGTCACGGTGATGTTTACCGACATCGTCGGATCGACGGCAATGACCCAGGCTCTCGGCGACGCCGGCGCCCAACAGGTGGTGCGCGCCCACAACCGAATCGTCCGCGAGGCGCTCAGTTCCAATGCCGGTTCCGAGGTCAAGCATACCGGCGACGGCATCATGGCGTCCTTCACCAAGACCTCCGACGGAATCGATGCCTCCATCCAAATGCAAATGGAAACGGCGCACCACAACCTGAACAACCCGGAACTGCCGCTGCACCTGAAAATCGGACTCAACGCCGGTGAGCCCATCGCCGAGGATAACGACCTTTTCGGCACCGTGGTTCAACTGGCGGCCCGCATCGTCGACAAGGCCTCCGCCGACCAAATCTACATTTCCGAAATCGTTCACGGACTTTGCGCCGGCAAGAAATATCAGTTCGCCAACCGCGGCGGTTTCGAAATGAAGGGGTTCGACAGCGCCGTCAATATTTTTGAAGTGATATGGAACAACGGCGAGGATGAAGCCCCCGACCTCGCCCCCAGCCAAGCGGCCACGGCCGAAACCCCCCCCGCCCAGGGCCCCGCTCCCGCGATGCCGGCGGCGACGGAAACCGCCCCCGCGGCCCCGGCCACCCCGGAAAACGCCCCCGCGGCTCCGGCCGCCCCGGAAACCGCACCCGCAGCCCCGGCCACCCCGGAAACCGCACCCGCGGCCCCGGCCACCCCGGAAACCGCACCCCCGGCCCCGGCCGCCCCCAGCCCCGAACCGGCGCCCGACGAGCCATTCCCTGAAGGCACCAAAGACAACACCCCTTCATCGGGCTAAACGGCCTTCCTTTCCCGCCGGGACCCCGGAAAATAAAATTTCCGCCACGGCTTGCGGGCGGAAAACGGCCTTCCTATATCAGTCTCGGACGACGGATGCCTTCCCTATAGGGTCCGGGGTCCCTTAACGCCCGAGGGCCGTCGGCAAGGCTTTTCTCCGCGATGCCCCCCGGGATGAGTAGTGGGGTTCGACCAACATAGGCCCTGCCCGTGCGCGGGCGGCCCCGGTGAACCCCGTAAACCATGTAGCTTCGAAAAGGAGGATATGGCTATGCGTACCATTGATTTCTCTCCCCTCTTCCGTCATTCCGTCGGCTTTGACCGCATGCAGCGTATGTTGGACGCGGCAACCCGGATTGATTCTTCGGCCAACGCCTACCCGCCCTACAACATCGAACAGGTGGGCGAGGATAACTACCGCATTTCCATGGCCGTCGCCGGCTTCGGCGAACAGGACCTGGACGTGACGGTCAAGGAAAACACGCTGGTCGTTTCCGGTAAAATGGCCGACGAGGGCGAGGATACGACGTATCTTCATCGCGGCATCGCCGGACGCGCCTTTGAGCGCCGGTTCGAATTGGCTGATCACATCAAGGTGGTGGGCGGCAGCCTGGTCAACGGCTTGCTGAACATCGACCTTCGGCGCGAAATCCCCGAAGAGAAGAAACCGCGCAAGATCGCCATCGAAACCAAGGACGACAAGCGGATCGAGAAAAAGGCCGCCTAGAGCATGATGCATTTAGGATAGCTTAGGTTTCATGCTCTATCTTATTGATATTACGCAAATTCGTCGTCGCGGATTGATTCAATCTGCTCGGGATTTGCTCTAAACGCCGGCCAAGACCGCGGACAGGGACGATAAAAAGAGGCGTGGCTCCGGCGCATTCCGGGGTTGCGCCTCTTTTGTCCGCTAGATCGTTTCAAGTTTGATCGTGCCCGGACGATCAAACCTGCATTCAGGCGCCCGTTCATGCGCCAGGGGGGCTGACGCCCGCCGCGCGGCGGGGCCGCGCGACGGCTAACCGGATGACCCCATGAAGCCGTCCCCCCGGCCGTCCTCCGTGTCATGGAATTATGAAAGTGAGGGCTAGGGGGCGGCGAATTTTTCGAACACGCCCCGCATGGCCGCCGGGATGGGCTGGGATTCGAGGGTGTCTGAATCCACGAACACATGGACGAAATGCCCTGTTGCCGCGGGAGTCTCGTCGTCTTCCCCGAACAAAGCGATGGCGAAAGTAACGCTGGAATTACCGATCCTTTCCACCCGTAGCCCGGCGTCGACGGTTTCGGGAAAGCTGAGCGGACGGTGAAACCGGCATAGGGTTTCCACCGTCTGCGGGGAAACCGCGTCGTTGATCCAATCGACGCCGGCCTCCTCCATCTGGAACCGGACAACGACGGCCTCGAAATAGCGGTAATAGAGCACGTTGTTGACATGGCCGAGCATATCGTTGTCGCTCCAACGCGTCGGAATTTGGATCAGGTAGGGAAAATCCTTGCGGGTCCGGCGAGTGGGATCGGGCATGGCGGTCTTTGTCACTCCTAAACCTTGATCCGCTCGAGCGCGCTTCGGATGGCGTCCGGGATCGGCGCCGGCCTGCCCGTGGCGCGGTCGACGAATACATGAACGAAGTAGCCCATGGCGGCGGCGGCGGTGGCGCCTTCCTGGAAGATTCCGATTTCGTAGCGAACGCTCGAATGGCCCAGTTTCCCTACCCTCAGGCCCGCTTCGAGGACCTCGGGATAGGCTAGGGGTTGGTTGAATTCGCACATCGTTTCGACAGCCACGCCGATGACGCCGCCGGTCTGGATATCGAGACCGCCTTGGTCAATCAAAAAACTATTCACCACGGTGTCGAAATAGGAATAGTAGGTCACGTTGTTGACGTGGCCATAGATGTCATTGTCCGACCATCGGGTCTGAATGCTCAGAAAATGGGGGTAGCGGTCCCGGGTTTCGATGCTCTTTTTGCTCATGTCACGGGATGCCCATGGACATCAAAGGGGAGGTAAAATTTTTGGGGGCCACCGTCAACCGGCAGCCCCCATTATTTTGTAGCCTCAAACCTGTCAAACTCGCCAGAATCCTTTAATGGCAGAGACATTACCCAAGGGCGCCCCCGCGGGTCAACCCTTGCCAAGGAGATAAAACGACTAGCAAAACCCGTGCCTTATTTCTCCATGACCTAAATAAAAAAGCGCCGCCCCCGAAGGGGCGGCGAGTTCAACAGGGAGGCGTCGAAGTTGAATGGATGATGTTTTTATCTCATCCACGTAAACACTCTATTCGAGACATCTTAATTTTTATTTAATGGCTGGCCCGCGGCTCCGGAGCCGGGCCTGAAAGCCTTGGAATTCCGTGCTATGGTGGCTTTCCTGAAGACCACCAAAGAAGGAACGCCCATGAGCCCGGCCGCCGCGTGGACCCTATTGATCGTCGGCTTCGTTCTGCCCCTCATTCATGTCGGGGTTTCCGCCCGAAGCGGCCCTTGGAAGGCGCCCGAGGGATCGGGCTGCCCGATCGGCCCCCGTTGGGGATGGCTGGTGATCGTGTTGCTTTTAGGGCCTATCGGTTGGTTGATGTTTATGACCAAACGCCGGTCCCGGCCGCCGGCGGCCCCCCGGTCCCGGCCCCGTCCTATTTCTTGAAAAACCGTTCGGCGCCATCGCGGGCGTCCTGCTTGCCGGCGATGACTTCGCCAACGCGGGCGATCTCGGCTTCAAGTTCGGCGATATATTCCGCAAGCGCCTCGATGGACATTTCTTCCAGATTCTTCGGCGCCGGCTTCTTTTTCTGGTGTCGGGGCTCCAGGTCGTCTTCGTCCATTGTCGTTCCTCCCCCTCCTCAAGCGGCGTTTAAGCCTGGAGGCTTGTCACCCTGCCATCAACATACTAGACACACGCCCGGATCAACAAGCGAGAGCGCTTTAGCCGATGACCGCCATCCCCGAAACCATGTCCTGCGTCGAAATCGCCGAGCCGGGCGGACCGGAAGTCTTGCAACCCGCAACCCGGCCCGTTCCGGAGCCCGGCCAGGGCGAGGTTCTGATCGCCGTCCGGGCGGCCGGCGTCAATCGACCCGACTGTATCCAGCGCCAGGGTCATTACGCGCCGCCGCCTGGGGTCACCGATATCCCGGGCCTGGAGGTCGCGGGGATTATCGCCGGCCTGGGAAAAGACGCCGAAGGTTGGAACGAGGGCGATGAGGTCTGCGCCCTGGTCGCCGGCGGCGGCTATGCCCAATACGTCGCCGCCCCCACTCTTCAATGCCTCCCCATTCCAGGCGACCTCGGCATGGTCGAAGCGGCGGCCCTGCCGGAAACGTGCTTCACGGTGTGGAGCAACGTGTTCGAGCGCGCCGCACTCCGGCCCGGCGAAACCCTGCTGGTGCACGGCGGGTCGGGCGGCATCGGCACGACGGCGATCCAGATGGCGAGCCGAATGGGGTCGCGGGTCATCACCACCGCCGGCAGCGACGAAAAGTGCCGGGTCTGCGAGGAACTGGGGGCGGAACGGGCCGTCAACTATAAACAAGAGGATTTCGTCGAGGCGGTCGAGGAATTCACCGACGGCAAGGGCGTCAACGTGATCCTCGACATGGTCGGCGGCGATTACCTGCCGCGCAACATCAAGGCCCTGGCGCCCGACGGCCGTCACGTTTCCATCGCCTTCCTCGGGGGCTCCAAGGTCGAGGTCAATTTCATGCCGGTGATGTTGAAGCGCCTGACGCTCACCGGATCGACGCTCCGCCCGCAGCCGGTGGAACGCAAGGGAGAAATCGCCCAGGCGCTGAAGGAGAAGGTGTGGCCGTTGATCGCCGCCGGCGAAATGAAGCCGGTCATCCATGCCACTTTCCCCCTGTCCAAAGCCGCCGATGCCCATGAAATGATGGAATCGAGCCGGCACATCGGCAAGATCATGTTGGTCCCGGATTCCTCTTGATGGCGATGTTTGACCAGACGGGCGGACGGGCGTTATAAAAGGGCCGATCAAGGGTCTGCCTGACAAAGAACAGGCGGAAGGTCTTCTGGAAAAGGAAAAAGAAGATGGCGCATCCTCTGATGCCAAAGGCGACGGCTGTTTGGCTGGTTGAAAACACGGCTCTGACCTTCGAGCAGATTTCGGCTTTTTGCGGCCTCCACGAACTGGAAGTCCAGGCCATCGCCGACGGCGAGGTGGCGACCGGCATGCAGGGCCTGGACCCGATTGCCGGCGGCGAGTTGACGCAGGAAGAGCTGGACCGTTGCGCCGCCGATCCGAACGCCAGGCTGGAAATGGCGAAACCCAAAATCCCGCTGCCCAAGGCGCGCACCAAGGGCGCGCGGTATACGCCCCTGTCCAAGCGCCAGGATCGTCCCGACGCCATCGCCTGGCTGGTCAGGAACCACCCGGACTTCTCGGACTCTCAAATCTCCAAACTGATCGGCACCACCAAGCCGACCATCAACGCCATCCGCGAGCGCAGCCATTGGAACATGC
>JADFMB010000179.1 GCA_022564115.1 Pseudomonadota bacterium | reverse complement strand
CCGCCGGATTATAGGTGGCGGCAGGGCAAAATCCAGGCCCCTTTCGGGCCCTTTCGCCGGCGTGGCTTTTCCTTGCCAGCCGTTGCCGATACTCTCGGGCGGCCATGGGGTCTTATCGTTCTGGATCGAAGCGATCCAGGACGTGAATCAGACCCCAGGAATATGATTTAGAGGGCTTGAACGTTTCAAATTGTAGAAATTTGAAACGATCGCACTCTAGGCGCCGAATGGAGCGCGGGAGGAAAGGATTGCAGGACGAGAGCGCCATCGGGCAGTCGGTACTGGAATTCTACAAGGCGCTGCCCTTCAACTACCGCCAGTCCGTCGCCGAGCACGCGCGCGAGATCCGGGCCCGGGACGCCGTCGCCGTGTATCCGGTGTTGCCGCCGCTTCTCGGCGATCCGGCGGTCCGCGTGCTGGAGATCGGTTGCGGCACCGGCTGGCTGACCAACGGCATCGCCTATCACTACGGGCGCCCCGTGCTCGGCATCGACTTCAACCCGGTGGCGTTGGAACGGGCGAGCGCGGTGGCGGCGGAACTGGGGGTCGGGTCGCAATTCCGGGTCGCCGATCTGTTCACCTGGATGCCGGATGCCCCCTACCCGCTCGTCATTTCACTCGGCGTCCTTCACCACACGAACGATTGCGCCGGCGCCGTCCGGCGTCTCGGCGGCGAATTCGTCGCCCCCGGCGGGCATCTCCTGGTCGGGCTTTACCACCAGCCCGGCCGGCGGCCGTTCCTCGATCATTTCCGGGCCATGAAGGCGGCGGGCGCGAGCGAGGACGAGATGCAAGACCGGTTTCGGGAGCTGGACAGCCGCATCACCGAGGACACGCACCTCCAGTCGTGGTTCCGCGACCAGGTTTTGCATCCCCACGAAACCCAGCACACGCTCAAGGAGATGCTGCCGGTGATCGAGGCCTGCGGCATGACGCTGGAATCCACCTCGATCAACCGGTTCCAGCCGTTCGAGTCCGTCGACGAGCTTTACGACCAAGAGCAGGACTATGCCCGGATCGCCGCCGAGCGGCTGGCGGCGGGCGAGTATTTCCCGGGCTTCTTCGTTTTCCTGGCCCGCAAGACCGCTTGACGCCCAGGCCGGCGGGGACGTTTCAGACGTCTTGCGGGATCATCATCGAAACGGCTTCCTAATTCCCCCGCTTTGGGCGTCCGCGTTGTTGCGCCCCCGGCCGATCGCGGCTATAGCCTGCCCGGGACACGGGCGCGCCGTTGTGGCCCATCCGGCGCCACGATAATATACGCGCCCATCCAGTGGAGTGGTCCGACCCCGGTATTCGGAAAGTGCAAAGGAAAGAACACCGATGGACAATATGTTTTTTTGGGGCGGGCTGGCGATACTGGTTGCGTTATTCGCGATCGCCGCACTCGCCAAGAAGAAAAAATCGGGCCCCCGGAAGCAAAACGACCCCTCCGACATCTACCCCATGTGGTAAGAATCTCATCCGCGTCCCATGATCAAGAAGGAGCATCCTATTGGACAGTACTAGCGGCGTTTCCGTCGAGGTTTCCCCGGGCGAGTTGATCGACAAGATCACCATCCTCGAGATCAAGCTTGAGCGCATCGAGGACGAAGCCAAGCTCAAGAACGTCAAACTCGAATGGGAAACCCTGACCCGGTCCCGGGACAACGCGATCGAAGCAACGCCGGAACTGGAAAAGCTGACGGTGGACCTGAAGGAATCCAACGAGCGCCTGTGGCAGATCGAGGACGACATCCGCCAATGCGATCACGACAATGATTTCGGCGACCGGTTCGTTGAGTTGGCCCGCGCCGTCTATGTCAACAACGACCAACGCTCGCGGCTGAAACGGGAAATCAACGAGCTTTTGGGTTCGCGCCTGATCGAAGAAAAATCCTATGCCGCCTATTGACGGCGGAAACCGGTGATTAAACCCTTCCGCATCCTCGATTGGTGGCTGTACCGCAGGCGGCGCGGCGTTCAACGGCCCGGCCCGGCCCTGGGCGTGCTGCTGATTTCCAGCGGCGGACTTGGCGACACGGTGCTGTTCGCCCATGTGGCGGGACGGTTTTTACGCCTGGCGAAAAAGGACGAGCCGGTTACGGTGTTGCTCCGCGCCGACGCCATGAAGATGGCTTTCCTGCTGCCTGGGGGCGTTAGGGTCCTGGGCGTCGATTTCGACCGCCTGCGCAAGGACCTGGGATACCGCCGCCGAGTTACGGACGATATTTTCGAGGCCCATTACCGGCTCGTCGTTCACACCGACTATTTACGCCACCCGGACCTGGACGAAGCCCTGGCCGCCGCCGCCCAGGCGCCCGAGGCAGTGGCCATGGAGCCCCGGCCGTGGCCGAAATACGACGCCCGCCTCTTGCAAAACCGGCGCCTTTACCGGCGGCTTTACGATTCCGGCGATCCCCGCCTGGACAAGGTGGTGCGCTGGTCCCGGTTCGCCGATTGGCTTTCCGGCGTCGAAGAAAGCCCACCGCCGGTGGCGCTTCTGCCCAGGGAAGGGCTTCCACCGGCCGAGGTCGCCGATGACCCGGTGGTGGTCATGCAGCCGTTCTCGGCGGTCCGGCAAAAGCAGAGCCCCCCTGCCCTCTACCGGCGCCTGATCGAGAGCCTCCCGTCCGCGACGCGGGTGGTGATCACCGGCACCCGGTCCGACCTCGACGCCAACGGGGAATTCAAGGCCCTGCTCGACCTTCCCGGCGTCACTTTCGATGATCGGGGTTTCGAAGACCTGGTGCCGATGTTGCGCGGCGCCCGCCTGGTGGTTTCGGTGGACACCGCCTTGATGCACCTTGCCGTCGCCGTCGGCGCGCCGACCTTATGCCTGGCCAGCGCCGCCTATGTCGGCGAAATCGTTCCTTACGATCCGGCCATCACGCCGCCCAACGCCCGCTTCGTCCATCATTCCATGCCCTGCGAGGGGTGCCTGGGCGATTGCATCCTGGCGGCCGAAAACGGCATGTTTCCCTGCGTGGCCCGGCTGGACGAAGACCAAATCCTGGCCGCGGCGGGCTCGATGATGGCGGACCCGTCGGAGAAGGACCGATGATCGCGGCGGTCTTCAGGTCAAGGGCTTTCGAATTTCTTTGCCGCCACCGGCTGTGGTTGCTGGGCGTCGTCGCGGTTTTATGTTTTGCCAATGTCGCCGCCGTCGCTATCAGCTATTTGGTCTATCCGGGCTATCTTGACCACGGCGAGCCCAGCGTGGCGCTGATATCATGGCGTTTGTTGGAGGGATTCCCGGCCTATCCGGCCTTCGACGACCCCGACCGGACGACCAATCTTTACGGCCCCGTCACCTATTTAATTCACGCCACATCGTATTTTCTCGCCGGACCCGGCATCCCCGTCAGCAAGGCGGCCGGATTGGCGGCGACCTTGATGATCCTAGCCGTTGTCTTCGCAACCCACCGGCGACGGGGGGTCGGCGCCGCGGCGGCGGCATCGATTCTCGGGGCCGGGTTCATCGTCATGGGCTTGCCGATGACGATCTGGAACCGGCCGGACCCCTTCCTGGCCCTTTTCGTGGCTTTCGGGGCGTGGGCGATGAACGCATCGCGCGAAGGCGAGCCGGAATGGGGAAAAAGCGCCATCATCGCCGTTTGCGGCGGCCTGGCCGTGGGGTTGAAGATTCACGCCGGCATCTATTTCGTTCCCCTGGTCCTGTATCATTCATGGGGGCGCGGGGCGGCAACGTTCCTATTCATCGGCATCGTCGGCGCGGTTACCGTCGTCGCCCCGTTCGCGCTGGAGATATTTTCGCTATCGAATTACCTGGCGTGGTTCCCGCACATGGCCGGGAAACCGACCGATTTGTCCCTGTTGACCAAAATTTTGCGTTATTCGGTATTCTATTTGGCCCCGGTATTGTTTTTCCTTGCCGCCCGGAAGTGGCGGAACGGCGCCTTCGGCACGGCCGAGAACGTCTACTTCGGATCGTTTGTCGCTTGTGTCCTGATATTGTTGGTGCCGGCGGCCAAACCGGGGGCGGGCTGGTATTACCTGTTTCCGTTTCTTGCCGTCAGCGTCGATATGATCCTCCGGTATTCGGGCGCGGTAACAAGAAACCGGTGGCCGGTTTGGGCCGGTGTCGGGGCCATCGCGGCGGCGATGTTTATCGTTTCAGTCCCTATTCAGAAACGGTTTTTCAGGGCGCTGCACTGGCAGAAAGCGGATGACATCACCGCCGACATCGATGCTATTTTAAAATCCTTTCCGGGAAAGACGATCCAAATGGGCATGGGCGATTCAATTACCGGGTATAACAATACCCTTTACAAACCCCTGCTGGTCTTTGCCGGCCATCCCCACACCCTGGACATCGGCATCGCCATTGAAACCAGCAAGCTGGGCATTTCCCTTCCCCAGGAGGCCCTCGACAGGATCGAAAAATGTCATACGGATGCCTGGCTTATTCCCACGGGTGAAAAGCCGTTTTCAATGATCGGATATTACGGCAACCCGGTATTTAGCGATTCCTTCCGGTCCGCCTTTCATCGCGGTTACGCCCTGAAAAAGCGGTTTCAATTTTTCGATGTCTGGATGTGCCGCCGATGAGGGCCGGCCTGGAAATGCAAATGGATGAACGGGCTTAACAGATCCGAAATCGGGCCGATCAGGACTTTTCGGGCAATTTTATGAAACCGCATTCAGCCAATTGGGCGATAATCGCCTGGGCCATAATCTGGTTTCCCTTTGAATTGAAGTGTCCTTCATCCACGTAAAGGCGTTCTTTCCGGTCCTTGACGGCGCCGCTTATATCGGAAAAACAGACGGCCTTTTCATCGGCGAATTCCTTGGCAAGCGAATCAAAGAGAGGCCTTGCCCGTTGATAAAATCTTTGGCGGCGAATGATCTTCGCCTGTCCGATCTCCGATTCGGCCCACAGCCGCTCATTGAAAGAATAGGTTTTTCCATCCACCCCTATGATCGGCTGCAACAGGAAGGCGCCTTTAATTCCTTTCCGGCGCACCAAAGAAATGGAATGGCGGAGGTTTTCCTCGAAAACCCTGAGCGTCCGCGGATCGAAATCCTTCCTGATCGCCACCGCATGGGGGGGCCGCTTCTCAATATTTTTGAATAGGCCAAGAACGCCCTTCCAGAAACTTTTCCATTTTTTTCCGGCCTCGTATTTC
>JADFMB010000022.1 GCA_022564115.1 Pseudomonadota bacterium | reverse complement strand
CCGCACCATTTTCCGTCTCGGCGCCGGCGCCCCTTCCTTCCCGCTCCGGGGGCACATGCGGGACACCGCCATCAGGACGCCGGGGCGTCCCGCCGCCCCGGGCCATCGCCATCCTTGAAAAATTCCGCGCTTTGTTCGATTCTAGGCGGCTAAGGCTTTTTATCGGGGAAACACCGGTTTCCCCCTGGTTTCACCTGGGATGTTCGAGGGAGAAATGCCGAAAAATCTGGCCGGCAAGACCTACGAGGTGTTCGTGGGCGAAGGCAAGCGGTGGATCTACGATTCCACCCACGCTACCCGCTCGGCGGCGTTGGAGGTGGCCGAAGAACTGCTGGAGGCGGCCAGCCACGACGGCGTGCGCGTGGTCGCCGAAAGCGAGCGCGCCGGCGAAGACGAGGTCATCTTCGAGGAAAGCATCGACCGCGAAGACAAGGTGATCAAGCTCAACCCGGTCAAGGACGCGCCGTTGTGCCGCGAGCTCATCGATTTCTATCGTTTTCCGGCCCGGCGCACGGTCGGGCGGCTGCTCCGCGACTACCTGGACGACCAGGGCGTGACGGCGTTGGAGATGATCCATAACCCGGCCCAGTTGATGATGTTCGAAAGGAACGACAGGCTGTTTGCCCAGGCCGTGCAGAGGATCGGCGCTATCCAGGCCAAGGCGACGGGCGAAAAGCCGGCAAAACGCACGGACGCCCTTTTCAAGACCTTCGACATCATCAAGGAACGGGCGAAGACGTCCGCCGACGCGGAGAAATATTCAGCCCTGTTGAAGGCCAAGGGACTGGACTCGCTGATCGAGGGCGCCGGACGGTGGGAGAAGGAGGAAAACCGCGAATTCGTCATCCGCGGCGCGCTGGCGTCCCACATCATGTCGCGCGGCGGCGGCGACGAAAAACTGCAACTTCTGATCGGCCTGTCGCGCGACGATCCCGGCCCCGAGGCGGCGGCCTACCTGGACGAGATCACGGCCGAAATCCTCGACGGCGCGGCGGCGGTGATGGAGGTCCTGGGCGGCCAGCCGGACTCGGCGACCGCCAACCGCAAGCTCATCAACCTAAGCCGCGGGCGGTGCCAGCCGCCGAAAAACCCGATTTCGTGCATCGTCGAGCTGAACGACATGATCGCCAGGCTGGATATGCCGTTGACCCGCCAGGTACTGCTGGAAAGGGTCGAGAACGAAATCGGCGGCATCCGCCCCCTGACCCGGGAAGGCGAGACCGTCGACCGGGAAGCCTTCGCCGCCCTGGTCCGCGAGCTGGCCGCCGACGACGGCCTGATGGGCGGGCCGGGAATGGGCGTCGCGGTCATCGGCCGCGCCCGCATCACCCTGTCCGAGGGCGAAAGCGACCTGACCGTCGAGCAGGCCATCGACCACCTGCTCGACCTGATGCCCAACCGCGCCGTGCGGCTCGGCTTCCTCCTCGATCTGGCGGCCTCGCCACTGGCCGGCAAGGAAGGCGACGTGATCCGGCAGGCCCTGGACAGGATTTCCCAGCAGTTGAGCTTCCTGGCCTCGCTGGTGCCCGACGCCGACGGCCCGGAAAAGGTCGCCTTGGTGGTGGAGAAGCTGAAACGGCGGCTCGACAACGACTTCCTGTCCGAGGATTGGCGCCGGGGGCTGTCCGACAGTCTCGACGAATTGGTTAAAAGGGCGACAGGCGGTGGTAAAAAGGCCCCAAAGAAGGGTACAAATAAATTCACCGTTGACGGGGGAAGGAAGGACATGAGCGACCCCACCGGCGAGCGCAAGGAGATCAAGGCCGGCGAACTCATTTTCGAGGAAGGCGAGTTCGGCGAGGTGGCCTATCTTATCGTCTCCGGCGAGGTGGAAATCTTTCGTAAGTCGGGAAACCAGGAACGCGTGCTGGCGACGCTGGGCCGTGGCGAAATCATCGGCGAAATGTCGCTGATCGACAACCAGCCCCGGGTCGCCTCGGCCAGGGCGCTGTCGGACACCCAGGTCAGCATGATTTCCCGCCAATCCCTGCAGCAGCGGCTCGACCGTCTGGAGGAGAACGACCGCGTGCTCCGGCGCTTGATCGCGGTCCTGGTCAACCGCGTCCGCGGCCAGGCCAGCAGCCCCGAATAAAAGGTTAACCACGAAGACATGAAGACACCAAAAAAGAATTAGCCCATCCTTTCTTTTTTCCTTGAGTCTTTGTGGTGAGTTTTTTTAACGCCCCCACGGAAAGTTTGAGGCCGGCGGCAGCGGCCCGTCTTCGCCTCCGGTCCCTCCCAGCACCTCGGCGATGCGCAGGCCCTCGTTCCATTTCGCCGTCCGCTCGCCGCGGGTGATCGAGCCGACCTTCAATTGACCGGCGCCCCAGCCGACGGCCAGATGGACGATAGATGTATCCTCGGATTCGCCGGACCGGGCCGAGACGATGGTCCCGAAACCGGCCTTGGCCGCCGCCTTCATCGCCGCCCGGGTTTCGCTCAGGGTGCCGGCCTGGTTGGGCTTGATCAGGGCCGCGTTACACGCGCCGTCATTGGCTGCTTTTCGGATGCGCTCGGCGCTGGTGACCAGGAAATCGTCGCCGATCACCTGCACCCGCTTGCCGACGGCCCAGGTGAACCGCACCATGCCTTCCTTGTCGCCCTCGGCCAGGGGGTCCTCGACGGCGACGATAGGATAGCGTTCGATCCAGTCGACCAGGAGCCCCGACAGGCCATCGGAGTCCAGTTCCTTGCCGTCCCGCGCGAGTTTGTATTTTCCCTTGGCGCCGAACTCGGACGCCGCCACGTCGAGCGAGATCGCCATGTCGCGGCCCGGGGAAAACCCCGCCGCCTCGATGGCGCGGGTCAGCATGTCCAGGGCGTCCTCGTTGTTGTCGAACGCCGGCCACAGGCCGCCTTCGTCGGCGACGCCCTGGAGAAGCCCTGAGTCCTCCATCAGCCGGGCGGCGGCGCGGGTGACGCCGGCGGTCCAGTCGAGGGCCTGGGCATAGCTGTCGGCGCCGATGGCGATGACCATGAAATCCTGTATGTCGACCCGCCGCCCGGCGTGGACGCCGCCGCCGAAGATCTGTATTTCCGGCAGCGGCATCACCGGCGTCCCGGTTTCGCCATCGGCCTGGCGAAGGTATTGCCACAGCGCCAGGCGCTGGGACGCGGCGGCGGCCTGGGCGGCGGCCAGCGAGGTGGCGATCAGGGCGTTGGCGCCGAGGCGGCTTTTGTCGGCGGTGCCGTCGAGTTCGATCAACAGCTTGTCGAGGGATTCTTGATCCGTGACGTCCCGGCCCCGGACGGCGGACGCGATTTCCCCGTTGACGGCGGAAACGGCGGCCTCGACCCCGAAACCGCCGAAGTCCTCGCCGCCGTCGCGCAATTCCACCGCCTCGCCGCTGCCGATCGACGCCCCGGAGGGCGCGATGGCGCGCCCCTGGGCGCCGTAACGCAGCGTGATCTCGACCTCCACCGTCGGCCGGCCCCGGGAATCCCAGACCCGCCGGGCATGGGTGGATTTGATCTTGGTCTTGCTCATAGCTCGTCCGCCCAGGCCCGGCGCACGTCCCCGAGGCGGGACACCGGGTCCGACAACAGTTTGCCGGCGGCCCGGCGGACCTTTTCCCTGTCCGCCTCGTCGGTGATGTATTCGACCGGCGACTTGCCGTCGATGCGGGCCAGGAACAACCCTGGCAGCAACCGGGCGGCCCGGGCTTCGACGTCCACCAAGGGGCCATTGGCGACGATTTCCCCGTAGGCCCCGGCCAGGGCGTCGAAGCATTCCAAATACCCGGGCGCGGCCTCGGGCAGGGCTAGGCATTTCAACAACAGGTGATTGAGGCAAAAGGCGAGATCGAAGGCCGGGTCCCCGTACCAGGCGCATTCGGCGTCCAGAAACACCGGCCCGTCGGGCCCGGCGAGGATGTTCTTGGGGCTGACGTCGCCGTGGACCAGGGCCGCATGGGTGGTCCCGGTGACGCGGGACAGGTCGATCAGCGCCGCCGCCAGTTCGGGATGCGCCGCCGCCGTGGCTTCCAGGTAGGGGGCGAGGCGGATGGCGTGAAAGATGGCGTCGGTCGGGAACTGGGCGGCGATGGTATCGTCGGCGGCGGTGGCGGCGTGGATTTGGGCGATCCGGTTTCCCACCCGGGCGGCGAAATCCGCATCCGCGCGCCCGGCCAGCAATTCGTCCTTCCACGACGGGTATTGGCCGGGGTCCAGGTATTCCATGGCGAACATGCCGGCGCCGGGATCGTGGGCGAGGACCTTCGGCGCGGCGCCGGGGACGATCCCGCCCGCGATTTCCAACCACGCCGCCTCGTAGGCGTTGCGCTCCACCGGCGCCCGCCAGTCCTGGGCGACCTTCAGCTTCGCCCGCGCCCGTTTGACGCACACCGGCCCGCGGCCGAGATCGAAGCGCCAGATATCCGACGCGACACCGCCCGTCAGTTCCCGTGAATCCGGTGTTTCATCCGCCGCCAGACCGGCCCGGCGCAGCATTTCAAGGAACTCTGGAGGCGGTTTTTTCATGGCCGGGTTTGGGGTTTTCGCGGAAAACGGGGGAATTCCGCCATTTATAATGATTCAAAGAATTACATCTTGTTACATTTTGAAACCTGGGAGTGAAACTCCTGACATATACATACTCTAGTATGACGACATTCGAGTTGCCGCTTCCCTCATCGCCCCCCCCAAAGTAGGCGGCAACTCACGGTCAGGGGCCATACCCCTCGCCCCTGAACGCCTCCCTGTTTAACTCGCCGGGTTTGAAAAAACCCGGCTTTTTTTTGTTCGGCTTTCCGGGTTTTCGTTCACGGGGAAACCCTATGCGGAACTTCCCTCTGGACGCCCGTGGGCCAGGTCGTAATCGCGGAAGACCTCGGCGACGCGGATCCGGTAATCCTGGAAAATCCCATTTCGCCCTTCCTCCTGGGCGTCCCGGTGGCTGGGCACCGCGTACCACGCCTCGATCGCCTCGCGGTCGCGCCAGAACGACAACGACACGTATTTGTCTTCGTCGGCCAGGCTCCGGAACCGCTCGATGGAAATGAACCCGTCGGCCTGGTCGAGCTTTTCCCTGAGCGCCTGGGCCAGGTCGAAATACCTTTCGCCCTGGGCCGGATCGAGCTTGACTTCGAAAATCACCGCGATCATTCCCGTTTCCTCCAAATTTCATCCGATCCATCCTTAAACCATGCCCGGGGCGGATTGAAAAGGCGGCCGGCATGTTCCTCGCCGGCTGGACCATGCGGCTGTTCGCCACGGTCGGCCGAGGCGCTGTTGTACCAGTCCTGGGCGCTGGCGGCATGGGGGCTGTTGTTCTTCGCCGCCAACGCGGTCTACTTTCCGCTGTCCGAGGAGAAAGGGCTGGAACGGCGGTTCGGCGGCGATTACCGGACCTACAAGGCGAACGTGCCGCGCTGGTTCCCGAGGATCAGGCCCTGGCGGCCCGCGGACGAATAGGGCGGCCGAAAAAGTTCCGGGCCCCTTGGGGGAAGGGGCCCGGCGGAGTGACAGGGATGAGATGGGAGAAGAGAGAGGTTGCTCTCTTGACGCCCATATTGCCGCTTTTGACCGGCCCCCACAGTGACGGCCGTCACAGGGCGGCGTTTTTTTACATTTTTTAATAAAAACGGCGGATTTCTAAGCTTATTTAATGTTTTGGTGGGGGATTTTCTGGAGCCGGTGGATGCCTTGGCGCCCTAATATCACCACTTTTCGATTCAAAATTGCTGGCGGTGCGCGCATGACTGGCATAGGCCAACGAGGTTCGACGATGTTTCTTCGTCCAGTGGCAATTATCATCTTGATTGGCGTCGTGCTGGCCGGATGCGCGTCTGAGACCATCGAGGAACGGGTCGAGCGGGAAACCGCCGAATCCATGTTGCGAACCTACGCCTTCGACGGATACCCGGATAATTTTATCGAGATCGCCAAGCGTCTGCAAAAGGAAGCCGACGAAGGTGACCCCCGGGCGCAAAGCCGGCTGGGCGAACTCTATTTCTTCGGTTTTGGGGTGCCGAGGGATGCCGTCGAAAGGGCGAAATGGCACCACAGGGCGGCCATCGGCGGCAACCGGCTTTCGCAACATTTCCTCGCTCAAATATATCTCGAAGGGGACGGCCTGGAGCAGGACTACCGCCGGGCGCTTGAATGGTATGGCCGGGCGGCGGCCCAGGGTGGGGAAGAAGACCGCCTGCAAGAAGAAGACCGCAAGCAATACGACTGCCTGTCGCCGAAACAACCGGCCATTGCCGAGGGGGGCCGCCAGCCGTCAAGCCCGGCCGCCGATGTTGAATATTCGGGTCTGCGTTCGGCCCTGCCCCAATGGATGGAATCAGATTTCGATTATGGAATTTTGTGGTGGAGGAATGGATGCAATAATGAGTACAACCGCTGGAGTTTGGAATCCTTTTTCAGCGCCGCCAACGCCGGTCACGCCAAGTCCCAATACATGGTCGGGGTGGCTTATCTTTCGGGCCGTGGAATTCCGCCCGACCGCGCCAAAGCGGCGCACTGGTTTTTTAAGGCCGCCTGGCAAGAACACGGCGCGGCGCGGCGCGAATACTGCGCGCTTTACCGGGGCCGCGAAACCGCCGGCGCCGATGCGCCGCCAGACCCCGGCTGGTGCAAGGGGATAAGGAAACCGTGACAAGAAAACCCCGCCATGAGGCGGGATTTTCTTGATTTTCGGCTGACCGGGGTCACGCCTGTCTGATGCACCGGCTTTCGAGTTCTCGAATCTCATCGAGCAACGTCAAAAGCTTTCGTGTTGCGTGGCTTCGATCATTTTCCCAGTTCGCGAGGCTATCCCCCAGTGGGGTAAGCTTACGGTCCCGGTCCGGCGATCCGGGCTGTGCTTTAAGGATTCTCAATTCGCCTTCGATGCGCTCGATTTCGGCCCCGGCTTTTTCGATGAAGGCTTCTAATATTGCCTCCTCCGCTTTTTTTGCCGGTAGTTGTTCGCACCCCTGTTGGGATGAGCCGCTTTCATTGCTGTCTTCGGTCGTGCGAAGAGTGTTCGGGTCATGGATGGTCATGTGGTATCTCCTTGATAGGGTTTAGGGTTGAATTCCGGCTGCGCCTGATGCGCCCGCAAAAACGAATTAAGCGCCCCGAAGGCGCTCTAGGATTTATCTTTCAAGGAAAACGATGTCCGGGCACACCGGTGCCGGCCAATATAGAACAATTAGAGAACATTCCTTGGATTATCAAGTCGATTTGGGGTGCTGTTCCCCCCCTTTCGTGCTCCCCTCGGGGGAATAGGGTAAAATCCGGCCATGGCAGCGGAATTAAGCGCCGGGACAAGCTTCCAGATGTGGGCGGTCTTCGTCCTCATCCTCGGGGCCTTGGTTTTTTACCTGTTCGAGCGCGCGGCGATGGAGTTGACGTCGCTCGGCATCATCTGCGTGCTGTTGATATTTTTCCATTTCTTCCCGGTTGCCGGCGCCGACGGGGCGGCGGCCCTGCCCCCCGCCCGCATCCTCCAGGGCTTCGCCAATCCGGCCCTGATCACGGTGCTGGCGCTTCTGGTGATGGGCCAGGGGATGATCCGCACCGGAGTCCTGGACCGGGGCGCCGGGCTGATCCTGGGCCTTGGCGGCGGCAACGCCGGGTTGATCGCCTCGATGTTGGTGGCCCTGTTGGTGACCATTGCCGTCAGCGCGTTTCTCAACAACATTCCCGTCGTCGTCATCTTCATCCCGATCATGGAAGCCCTGGCGCACCGGTACGGCCGCTCGGTGTCGAAACTGATGATCCCGCTGAGCTACGCCGCCGTGCTGGGCGGCATGACGACGCTCATCGGATCGTCGACCAACCTTCTCGTCAATTCGGCCCTCATCGAGAGGAAGATCGCGCCGTTCTCGTTTTTCGACTTCACCATCCCCGGACTGGTGATGGCGGCGGTGGGGTTGGGGTATGTGGTTTTTATCGCGCCCCGGTTGCTGCCCGACCGGGCCGGACTGGCCGACAGCCTGACCGAGGGCGACGGCAAGCATTTCGTCGCCCAGATCACCGTTTCGGCGGATTCCGGGCTGGTCGGCAAGGGCGCGCCGGGGGGCCATTTCGCCAGCCTGCCGGAAAAGACCCTGCGCCTGGTGCAGCGGGGCGAACAGGCGATCCTGCCGCCGTTCGAGGATTACGTCGTCCGGCCCGGCGACGTGCTGGTGGTGGCGGCGACCCGCAAGGCGCTGGCCAAGTTCCTGGCCGATGATCCGGGCCTGCTCTATCCCAACCTGGAAGAGGGCCGTTCGTTCGCTTCCGATACGGCCCCGGGCGGGCGCTGGCAGGAAGGCGGCCAGACCCTGGCCGAGGTCATGGTCGCGCCGGCGTCCGCCATGAAGGGCCAGACCCTGCCGCAGATCGGGTTCCGCTATAAGACCCATTGTATCGTGCTCGGCATCCAGCGCCGGTCGCGGATGATCCGCCAGCGGCTCACCGACATCCGTCTCGAGCCCGGCGACGTGCTTCTGGTCCAGGGGCAGCCCGACGACGTGGCGGCGCTGAGACGCCACCGCGACGTGGTGTTGCTGGAATGGTCGGCCGAGGACCTGCCGGCGCTCGACCATGCCAAGCGGGCGACGGTGATTTTTCTTTCCGTCGTCGCCCTGGCGGCCACCGGCGCCGTGCCGATCGTCGTCGCCGCGCTGACCGGCGCGGCCGCCTTGGTGGCGGTCGGCGTGCTCAACGTGCGCCAGGCGTTCCAGGCCGTGGATCCCAAAATCGTCACCACCATCGCCTCGGCCTTGGCGCTGGGCGTTGCCTTGCAGGAAACCGGTGGCGCGCGATACCTGGCGCATGGGTTGGTGACGGCGTTTCAGGGTGCTTCGCCGGCCACCATCCTGTCGCTGTTTTTCCTGTTGGTGGCCGGGCTGTCCAACATCATCAGCACCAAGACGGCGGCGGTGCTGTTCACGCCGATCGCCGTCGACCTGGCGATAGAGTTGGGGGTGGAGCCGCATGTCTTCGCCGTCGCCGTGATCTTCGCCGCCAACTGTTCCTTCGCCTCGCCGCTGGGTTATCAGACCAACCTTCTGGTGATGGGACCGGGGCATTACAAGTTCACCGACTTCGCCCGCGCCGGGCTGCCGCTGATCGTGCTGCTGTGGGCGGCGTTTTCGCTGTTCGCGCCCTGGTATTACGGGATTTAGGCCCAGAACAAGAAGGGGCTTCCCCCGGCCCTTTATTTGCCCCCGGCGAGCCTGTTGAGCCGGCCGGCGATTTCCTGCAACGGCAAAACATGGCTGCACAGCCCGGCCACGGCCACCGCCCGGGGCATGCCCCAGACGACGCAGGTCTCCTCATTCTGGGCGATGACGGTGCCGCCGGCCTCGACGATCCGCCGCGCCCCGGCCTTGCCGTCGCTGCCCATGCCGGTCAGCACCGTGACCAGGATCTTGGCGCCGAAAATCCCGGCGGCGGTGCGCAGCAGGGGATCGGCGGACGGGCGGCAGAAATTCTCCGGCGGGTCGTCGTTGATGCGGATGCGCACGGCGTCGCCGTCCTTCTCAAGGACCATGTGCTTGTCCCCCGGGGCCACGTAGACGTGGCCGGGTTCCAGGATTTCCCCGTCCTTGCCCTCGCCCGACGGGCGGCCGCACTTCTTTTCGATGTTCCTGGCCAGGGACGCGGTGAAGGCCGGCGGCATGTGCTGGGCGATGAGAATCGGCGCCGTCACCGAGGAGGACAGACCTTCGAGCACCGTCACAAGCGCTTTCGGGCCGCCGGTGGAACTGGCGATAAGCAGTATTTCCGGCGGCAGCATGGATTCCCGGCGCAACTCGAAAATCTCGGCCGGGGCTTGCGGAATCTTTTCAAGGCCCCGGGCGCGGCGCCGCGCCAGGCCGAGGCCGTGGACGGTGCCGGTCAGGTTGTGCTGATAGACGGCGAGGCTCGAATCCCTGGTGTGGGCGGCGGGTGTCTGCAGGAACTCCGCCGCGCCCAGCTCCAGCCCCTCGATGCCGGTCTTGACGTTGGTGAAGTTGAGGGTCGAGATCATGATCACCTGGGCGTCGGGATCGATGCGCAACAGCCGGGAGATGGCGGTCAGGGCCTTGGCCGGGTCACCGCCGATGTCGAAAACCACGGCCTCTATGCCCGAGTTGCGGAACCGGCTGACCGCCTCGACGCCGTCGACGGGCCGCGCGGCGACGGTGATGCGGGGATCGGCCTCGAGGATGCCGGCGGCCTGCCCGGCGATGAAATCATGGGCGCCGACGACCATTGCCTGGACGGGATCGTTGCCTGTTTTGGTGGCCGGGGGAGATGCCGTGGGAGATGTCGGTGTCATGGGAAAAAGTTTTTTAGTGTCGAAGCGGCCAAGACACAAGGCTTTTGCGGAAAACCAGCGCTCCCGAAACGCCGTCCTTGACCGGCCGGGGGGGCCTGCCGCGATAAAGGTGCTCGCTTTTCGTTAGTAGCGAGTAATTTGCTCGCGAATGTTTTGTCTGGTTCTGCACCTATAACTGAAATGTAGGTGGTGAAAGTACGGATACAGGTACTATTCCAGAACGATAAATAATTTTGGGGAGAAAGAGAAATGCCAAAGCTCAAGCAGAAAACGATCGATGGCGAAGAGCGAATAAAACATTTCTATTCCGAAGAATGGTTTGGAGAAGACGGGGAGGGGCAAATTTATATGCGGTATTATACTATGCCATTCCCGCCGAAAGACGATTTCTTTATTCCCGGTTTAGATGGTGAGGAAGTGTTGTTCAATGGGGTCCCGTTTAAAGTGGGCCTAGCTCATATCTCCGGGCAAGATTACAAGTCACACTTTGCTTGGCTGATAAATTTTGAATCAGGTAAGCCTGAAATTCACGTTGAAGAAATTCAACGTATGCTTCCTGAAGCAAATTACATCATCGTCACCACTCCAATAACAGATACAAGCGAAAGAGCGTACGACATTACTTCAGAGTTAATGGATGGCTTCGTTGGAATGTTGCGTCTTGTGGGGGGGAATAATCTTTTGCGTCAACTAATACGGGAAGCTGCTGTCGATATAACTACCCGCGACATGAAAACACTTACGAGGCCCGTGCCGTTTCCTCAGGAAATTGAGGGTCCCTTCGTCACTAAGGAGACATGGGATCAGTTCAAAGAGGTGTTGGATGCAATTTCAACAAAAGATGATACGGAAGGAAAACGATTAACCCTTGCGACGAAGTTAATTGAAAAAGCTTTTTTTGCCGAGGTTGGCTTCAAGTTTTTTAATTATTGGGTTGCCCTTGAAGTCGCTGCAGATACTCAAGGGCATCAAAGTATTATTTCCTTATTGGCTAAAGCCTACGGTAAAAATAATTCTTACGTTCAAAATTACCTCGGCTTCCAACATCTCTGGGAAACAAGAACTGCTATGTTTCATCATGGAGAATCTTACGAGATGCCATACGATGTTGAACGCTATATGCAATGCATAATCTTAGATGTTATGCGTTCAAAATTAGAATTAGCCCCAAATGGATATATGGCAGCGGCAGTGGGGAGTGGTTTCGATGTTACACACCTCAACCGAAATGTTGCTCAGGCTAAAACAGCGACAATTGATATCCCCTAGGGGTCTGCTCTTTTTGGGGGAGCATGGCCCACGTCGTTTGTTATATTTTTGTTATATTTTTGATTTTTCACTTTTTTTTTCTTTTTAAATCAGTATGTTGGCACTGGGACACGGCCCCCCAACGGGCCGCGACCTTCTGCGAGGGAAGGAGCAAATTCGTGAACGCCAAGCGTAAGCCGGACGTGCGTCCGGCGAACCCCCGTTTTTCATCCGGTCCCTGCGCCAAACGCCCCGGCTGGTCCGTTTCCGGCCTGGATAGCGCCTTCGTCGGCCGCTCGCACCGCCACAAGGACGGCAAGGCGCGGCTGAAGGAGGTCATCGAGCGCACCCGGGCCCAGCTTTCGATCCCCGACGGCCACCTCATCGGCATCGTTCCCGGGTCGGACACCGGGGCCATGGAGATGGCCCTGTGGTCGCTCCTGGGGGCGCGCGGCGTCGACGTGCTGAGCTGGGAGAACTTCGGCGATACCTGGGCCAAGGACATCCGCGATCATTTAAAACTCGACGACGTGCGGGTGCTGGACGCGCCTTACGGAGAGTTGCCGGATCTGAGCGCCGTCGATTTCGGCCGCGACGTGGTGTTCACCTGGAACGGCACCACCTCGGGCGTCTGTGTTCCCGACGGCGATTGGATCGCCGCCGACCGGGACGGCCTGACGCTCTGTGACGCCACCTCGGCGGTCTTCGCCATGGACCTGGCGTGGGACAAGCTCGACGTCACCACCTGGTCGTGGCAGAAGGTGATGGGCGGCGAGGGCGCCCACGGCATGATCGTGCTGTCGCCCGGCGCCGTCGAACGGCTGGAGAGTTACACCCCGCCGTGGCCGCTGCCGAAGGTCTTCCGCCTGACCCAGGGCGGCAAAATCAACGCCGAAGTCTTCGAGGGCATTACCATCAACACGCCGTCCATGCTCTGCGTCGAGGATGCGCTCGACAGCCTGAAATGGGTCGAATCCATCGGCGGCGCCAAGGGCATGATGGCCAGGACCGATGCCAACTACGCGGTCCTCGAAGCCTGGGTCGAGGGGTCCGACTGGGCCGGTTTCCTGGCCCGGGACCCGGCCAGCCGGTCGCACACCTCGGTCTGCCTGCGGATCACCGATCCGTGGCTCGACGGCCAGCCCGACGGCTTCAAGGCCGGCGTCGGCAAGCGCCTGGCGGCGCTGCTCGACGGCGAGGGCGCAGCCTATGACATCGCGTCCTACCGCTCGGCGCCGTCGGGGCTGCGGATATGGGCCGGGGCGACGGTCGAGGTGGCCGACCTGGAGGCCCTGTTGCCGTGGCTCGACTGGGCGTGGGCGGCGCTGAAGGCGGAAGGAGGGAACGATGGTTAAGACTGGGGCCAAGGCAAAAGTTAAGCGTAAGGTCCTGATCGCCGACGACATGAGCCCCCTGGCCCGGGAATGCTTCAAGCAGGCCGGCATCGAGGTCGACGTCAAGACCGGGCTCGACAAGGAGGGCCTGCGCGCCATCATCGGCGGCTACGACGGGCTGGCGGTGCGTTCGGCGACCAAGGTAACGTCGAAGGTCCTGGAGGCGGCGGACAACCTCAAGGTCATCGGGCGGGCCGGCATCGGCGTCGACAACATCGACGTCGAGGCCGCCACCGCCAAGGGCATCGTCGTCATGAACACGCCGTTCGGCAATTCCATCACCACCGCCGAGCACGCGATTTCGATGATGCTCGCCGTGGCCCGCCAAATCCCCCAGGCCAACGCCTCCACCCACGCCGGCAAGTGGGAAAAGTCGCGCTTCATGGGCGTCGAACTGATGGGCAAGACGCTCGGCGTCATCGGCTGCGGCAACATCGGCTCGATCGTCGCCGACCGGGCCCAGGGCCTGAAGATGAAGGTCATCGCCTATGATCCCTTCCTGACGGCGGAACGCGCCGAGGGCATCGGCGTCGAAAAGGTGGAACTGGCGGAATTGTTCAAGCGCGCCGACTTCATCAGCCTGCATACGCCGTTGACCGACGCCACCAAGGACATCATCGACGCCAAGGCGATCAGGAAGATGAAAAAGAGCGTGCGCATCATCAACTGCGCGCGCGGCGGCCTGATCGTCGAGAAGGACCTCAAGAAGGCGCTGGAGAAAGGCCACGTGGCCGGCGCCGCGCTCGACGTGTTCGCCCACGAGCCGGCCCTGGAAAACCCGCTGTTCGGCTTGGAAAACGTCATCGCCACGCCGCACCTGGGCGCCGCGACGACGGAGGCCCAGGAAAAGGTGGCCCAACAGATCGCCGAACAGATGGCCGATTTCCTGATCACCGGCGGCGTCGCCAACGCGCTTAACATGGCCTCCGTGTCGGCCGAGGAGGCGCCCAAACTCAAGCCCTACATGGCCCTGGCCCATCAACTGGGAAGCTTCGCCGGCCAAGCGACGCGCTCGGCGGTCAAGGAAGTCACCATCGCCTACGAAGGGCTGTGCGGCGATCTCAACTGCCGCCCGTTGACGGCGGTGGTGCTGCAGGGGCTGTTGTCGCCGTTGATGGAAGGCGTCAACATGGTCAACGCGCCGGCCATCGCCAAGGACCGCGACATCCTTGTGCGCGAGATACGCTCCGGCGAGGCCGGGGCCTTTCAGACCCTAATGACGCTGACGGTGACGACGGAAAACCAGACCCGCTCCATCGCCGGGACGCTGTTCAACGAAGAGCCCCGCGTGGTCCGGATCAAGGGCATCCCCATCGACGCCAAGCTGGGGCCGAACATGCTCTACCTCACCAACGAGGACAAACCGGGGATCATCGGCGGCGTCGGCACCATCCTCGGCGACGCCGGAGTCAACATCGCCACCTTCCATCTGGGCCGGTCCCACGAAGGCGGCGACGCCATCGCCCTGATCGAGATCGACGGCAAGCCGGCCGACGAACTGGTGCGCAAGATCGCGGCCCTGGAAAGCGTCACCCAGGCGATCCCGATGACGTTCTAGGCGGGCGGTAAATCAATAAAAATATGCGCGATGGATATATTTCTAGGGTTTGTGGGCTTGATCTTTTGATGCTGGGTGTCAAATTCTGAGGTGGTCCCACTTTGTTGGACAGTTTGGCAGCGCAGTTAAGGTGTATTCTTGTTGCTGACCTTCCTTCGCCCGCCTGCCCTCCGTACCACTTCGGGAGGCGGGCGAAGGAAGAAGATGCGACAACGGATGCTTTTGATCGTTCGGTCAATTTTCTGAACAAGCATCTGAAGAACGCGCCGATTCAGTGAACGTTTGCCTTCGGGGATAGGGCGAACCTCTCCATTTTAATTTGCTGCCTCCCCCAGCCCTTGACAATCGGCTGCAAGTGTTCTATATATGTTCTTTATCCCCCGGCGCCGCCGGGGGCCGCTCTTTGACATGGTGAATAGGAATAACTGATCGCGGCGGGGATTTTCCACGCCTGGATTCCAGGATGCAGACAAAAGCCTACAGAAACCTACAAAAGCCTACATTCCTACAGGATTTTCCATAATACCGGGTTGTGGATCATTTAAATAATCACCCACTCCACCCCAGCCTAACCCTTGCCTTTTTTCTTCCCCTTCCTCTTCCCCTTGACATACGGGTTCTTGCCGGCGCGGAGGTGGAGGCGGATCGGCACCGCCGGCAGGTCGAAGCTTTCGCGCAGCCCGTTGATCAGGTAACGGACGTAGCTTTCCGGCAGCGCGTCCTTGCGGCTGGCGAAGACGATGAACGTCGGCGGCCGGGTCTTGGCCTGGGTCATGTAGCGGATCTTGATGCGCCGGCCCTTGGCGACGGGCGGCGGATGGGCCTCGGTCATGGCCTCGAGCCAGCGGTTCAGTCCGCCGGTCTCGACGCGGCGGTTCCAGGTCTCGTAGACCGAAAACACCGCCGGCAGCAGCTTGTCCATGCCCTTGCCCGTCTTCGCCGAGCACGCGATGACGGGGATTCCGCGGACCTGCGGCAAGGACGTCATCAGCCGGTCCTCGATGCCCGACATCACCGCTTGGCGGTCCTTGGCTAGGTCCCATTTGTTGATCGCCAGAACCAGCGCCCGGCCTTCCTCGATCACCAATCTGGCGATCGAAAGATCCTGTTTTTCGATGCCCAGGGTAGCGTCGACGGTCAACACCACGACCTCGGCGAAGCGGATGGCCCTGAGCGCGTCGCCGACCGACAGCCCCTCCAGCTTGCCGGTGACCCGGGCCTTGCGGCGCAGGCCGGCGGTGTCGATCAGGCGGATGGGGTGGCCGTCCCAGTTCCAGGAGACGGAGATGGAATCGCGGGTGATGCCGGCCTCGGGTCCGGTCAGCATGCGCTCGTCGCCCAACAGCTTGTTGATGACGGTCGATTTGCCGGCGTTGGGGCGCCCGACGATGGCCAATTTCAGGGGCTTCGTCTTCCAGGCCCCGTCGTTCCCGTCGGCCTCCGTTTCTTTTTCGGCCTTACCTTCCGGCGGCCCGAAGGGCAACAGCGCCTCGAAAAGCCCGTCCAGGCCCTCGCCGTGCTCGGCCGACAACGCGACCGGGTCGCCGAGGCCCAGTCCATGGGCTTCCAAAAGGCCGCCTTGGCCGGCGCCGCCCTCGCACTTGTTGGCGACGACGATCACCGGCGTCCCGTGTCGGCGCAGCCAGTCGGCGAAGTGCTCGTCCAGGGGCGTGACGCCGGCCCGGGCGTCGATCAGGAACAGCGCCACGTCGGCGTCGTCCAAGGCGCGTTCGGTCTGTTCGCGCATGCGGGCCTCGAGGCTGCCGTCGCCGGCGTCATCCAGCCCGGCGGTGTCGATGACGGTGAAATCGAGCCCGGCGATGGAGCCGTCGCCCTCGCGGCGGTCGCGGGTGACGCCCGGGATGTTGTCGACGATGGCCAGCCGCTTTCCGCACAAGCGGTTAAAAAGGGTCGATTTCCCGACATTGGGACGGCCGATGACGGCGACGGTGAAGGACATAATTTCTGGCCATTGCTCTGGCGGAGACCGGCGGCGGTTACCGGTAGACCACCAGTTCGGCGTCGTCGGCGAGGAAATAAATGCTGCCGCCGGCGATCACCGGGGGCACCGAAACCCCGTCCGGCATTTCCACGGTGCCCAGGATGCGGCCCGTATAGGGCGAGATCGCCATCGCCTTGCCGTGCGAGCCGGCGACGATCAGCCGGTCCGAGGCCAGCAGCGGCCCGGTCCAGATGATCGGGTCTTCCTGGTTCTCCGGGTCTTCGTAACGCGGCAGGGCGCGGACCCATTGGATGCGGCCGTCCTGGCGCGACACGCAGGCGATTTCGGCGTCGTTGGTGATCACGTAAATGTAATCACCGGCGACCCAGGGGCTTTGAAGGCCGCCGATATCCTTCTGCCACAGCCGCCGGCCGCTGCGCAGGTCGATGGCCGCCATCAGGCCGCCGTGGCTGATGGCGATGACCCGGCCGCGGTCGATCACCGGGCGGCCGCGGATATGCGCCAGGTTGGACACCACGTCGGTGCGCTTCACCGACGCCAGGCTGTCCTGCCACAGCACCCGGCCGCTGGTGGTCTTCAACGCCACCAGCTCGCCCGAGGTATAGGGAACGACGACGACGCCGCCGTCGACGGCGGGGCTGGCGCTGCCGAGAATGCTGGCGGTTTCGGAAATGCCGCTGTGTGTCCACAGGCCGTCGCCGTTTTCGGCGTTGATGGCGAACAGCCGGTTGTCCACGGTGACCACGAAGACGCGCCCGCCGCGCACCGTCGGCGCGGCGCGGGCCGGGCCGCTGACCTTTTGACGCCAGATTTCGGCCCCGGTTTCGGCGTCGAGCGCGATCACCTGGGCGAACCCGGTGCTGGCGTAAAGGCGGCCCTGATCGTACGCCAGGCCGCCGGAGATATGGCCTTCGTCCTCTTCGTCGGGGGTCAGGTCGGTTTCCCAGAGGCGGGTGCCGTCCTTGGTGTCGAAGGCGCTGACCACGGAAGCGGAATCCATGACATAGACCCGCCCGCCGGCGACCACGGGAGAACCCGACAGCCGCACATCGTCGTCGACGCCGTCGCCGATATCGACGGACCAAGCCTTTGACAGGGTTTCGGGGACCATCATGTGATGCATGGCATGATTGGGATAGCCCCCCGATTGCGGCCAATCGGCGTTGGGTTCGGGCGCCGGCAGGAGGACCTGCACGTCCGCCAGTTCCGGATCGGGGCTCAGCGTGCGTTGGTGGAGCAGCACCGAAATCCGGTCACCGGGCAGCGGCGGTTCCTTCTCACCCGAAAACCAGCCGGTGACCGTCGAACAGCCGCCGAGGGCCCCGGCCAGCAACAAGACCAGCAACAGGGCGATGCCAGGGAAGGCGCCTAGGAAGGTCCCCGGGCCCCTCGACACGCCTGATTTGGTTTCCCGTTTCATCATCGCCCCGGAACTCATTTACCGATAATGGATAGCATTTCCTGAGCCCGGGCGCGAACCCCTTGCGGCGCCCGGGGGTCGTTGGCCAGGCCCTGGAACAGCTCCTTGGCCTGGGCCCGGTTTCCCGAGCGGCGGGCCAAAAGGCCGGAAATCTCGCGGGCGCTGTAGCGCCAGGGGCTGGTCTCGGCCCTCAGCGCCTCAAGCCGCTTCGCCAGGCCCGGCAAATCGGCGCCGGGGTCGTTCAGTTCCTGATAGGCGCCCAAAATCACCGCCACGTCCCGGTAAAGGGAATCGATGGCTCCGTCCCCGGCCAGCGCCCGGTAGGCCGCCGCCGCGCCGGCGGAATCACCCTGACGGGCATAAATCCGCGCCTGGTTGAACCGCGCCAGCATTTGGTAGCCGCCGCCGTCATTGGCGATTTCGGAAAACGTCTTCAGGGCTTCGTCGGTGTTGCCGGCGGTGACCAGGTCGGCGGCGGACTGAAACCGGGCGCCCAAGGCCTCGCGGGCCGAGATGTCGTAACTCTGCCAGCCCTTGAAACCGGCGACGCCGAGGACAAGGACCACGGCGCCGGTGAACACGTACTTGCCGTAGGCCTTCCACAGCCTCTGGAACGCGTCCTGGCGCAGTTCTTCGTCGATCTCGCGGAACAGGATGTCGTCTTCGGTTTTTTCGGCCACGGGTGAACTCCGGAAATCAGCTTCCGGCCGCCCTGAAACGCCCCAGGGGGCGGGAACGGGGGGCCGGATCGGGGGCTAAAATAGTCCCGCTGGAACGGGAAGGCAAACGCGCGCTAACGGAATTAGCCAGTTATTCCCGCCACTTGATGGAACAGCCGATGGAGGCGGTCTGCTGGGCCGGGCCTTTTCCGGTTTCCGCCACTTGGGCCATGGCCTCGAAAAGCTCGCGCCTGGCATCCGGCGCCGCCGCCTCCTTGCCGGACGCGTCCAGGCGGCCGCGGTATTGAAGCTCCAGGTCGGCGTTGAAGCCGAAGAAGTCAGGCGTGCACCGGGCGTCATAGGCGCGGGCGATTTCTTGGGTCTCGTCGATCACGTAGGGAAAGGTGAAACCGTTGTCGCGGGCGACGGCGGCCATGTTGTCGAAGGAATCCTCGGTGTATTCGTTTGGGTCGTTGGCCATGATGGCGATGACGCCGATGCCTGAATCCCGCAGCTCCCTGGCGTCGCGCACCAGGCGGTCGAGGATCGCCTTGACGTACGGGCAATGGTTGCAGATGAACATCACCAGCGTGCCCCTGGGCCCGCGGATGTCTTCCAGGGTATAGGTTTTGCCGTCGGTGGCCTTGAGGCTGAAGTCCGGCGGTTTCCAGCCGAAATCGCAGACCGGCGTTTCCATTGCCACCATGGGGTTGCCTCCCTCTTTTCCATGTAAGCCCGATGGGGTTTGTTAGCCTAAACCGGGGCTTCGATCAATCATAGCCGGGGCACCGCCGGACGGGGTGTTCGGTTAACCTGTCCTTAACCCCGGGCCGGGCATTATTATAGCCGGGCGGAAGACCATCCAACCGCTTGCCAACAAGCCTGGCAACGAGGGAGTCGATCATGCGCGTCTTGGCCATTCTCGCGGTCCTGGTGTTTCTCGCCGGGTGCAGCGCCGTTCCCGGCTTCGCCCAGATCCAGGGGGTTTCGGTGATCGGCACCGACAAGACCCTCGAGGACCACTTCATCTCGCTCGCCAGCGGCAAGAACTGCTCGACCATCCGCAAGGAGAAGGGGTTGACCTATTGCGAGGAGGACGAACCGAAGGTCAAACCGAACATCTACTGCTACAAGACCCTGGCCAAGGTGACGTGCTACGACCGGCCCAATCCCTACGGCGGCCGGCAGAAGAAAATGGGCGAAGACAATGTCAACGTCGCTAAATAGCGCTTCCCCCTAATCCCTCTTTCTTTCCGATGGCCAGGCCCCGCAAGCGGGGCTAAAACTCATCCCATGAGAACGATGCTGGTCCTGTTCGCGGTGGCGACGCTGGGGCTGTCCGGGTTCGCGGCGTGGTTTTTCTTCGGCGGCCCCGAGGACGATCCGACCCGGCTCAAGCTCGCCGCCGAGATGGCCGAGATCGAGACCCTCAAGCCGCAAGCCCGGTCCGGCGAGATGAAGGCCCAGTACGCCCTGGCGCGGCTCTACCACACCGGCCAATTCGGCTCGCGGGACCTCAATCTGGCCTACGAGTGGTATTCCAAGGCGGCGGAAAAGGGCCACCCTGGCGCCCAGTACTTCATCGGCACCTTTTTCGCCGACTCCAAGGTGGTCAAGCAGAGCTATTACCGGGCCTCGGAATGGTACAGGCTGGCCGCCAACCTGGGCCGGGTCGCCGACGCCCAGTTGGCCCTGGGCGATCTTTATTTCCACGGCCGCGGCGTCCCCCACGACTACGCCGAGGCGCTGGGCTGGTACAGAAAGGCCGCCGAACAGGGCCACCCGGTGGCCCAATATCTTCTCGGTTCCATGTACCAGGAAGGCTGGGCCGGGGACCACGACCCGGTCGAGGCCTATAAGTGGTTCACCCTGGCGCACCGGCAGCGGGACCGGGTAATGGCCGACAATCCCAAGTTCGACACCCGGGTTGCCCTGGACGGGGTCGGCAAGGGCATGAACCAGGACCAGATCAAGCGCGCCGGGGACGCGGCCCGTAACTGGCGGCCGAAATAAGGTCGAAATGCCGGCGGCCTATTGACCCGGAAGGGCGCTTGTTTCACATTCGCCGCCGCCGACATCGAATACCAAGGATCATCCCGTGACCGTACCGCTGAAGGCCGTTTCCTTCGATCTCTGGGACACCATCATCGACGACGATTCCGACGAGCCGAAGCGCCGCGCCCAAGGCCTGCGCGCGAAGCCGGAACAACGCCGCCATCTGCTGTGGCAGGCGCTCGACCGTCACCGGGCGGTGACGGAAGAAGAGGTCAACACCGCCTATGCGGCCGCCGACGCCGCCTTCGTCAAGGCGTGGAAGGAAGACTCAATCACCTGGACGGTGGCCGAGCGGCTGGGCGTGGCGTTGAAGGAACTGGGCCGCGACCTGCCGGCGGACGAACTGGCCGGACTGGCCCAGGCCCTGGGCCGCATGGAGGTCGAGTTGCCGCCCGATGTCATCGACGGCATCGGCGACGCGCTGGAAGAACTTTCGGGGCGCTATAAGTTGTGCATCGTGTCCGATGCCATCGTCACCCCCGCCGACGGGCTCAGGGCGCTGCTCGACGGCCACGGGCTGAAGCAATACTTTTCCGGCTTCGCCTTTTCCGACGAGGTCGGCCATTCGAAGCCGCACCCGGAGATGTTCGAAACCGCCGCCCGCCAGTTGGGCGTCGGGGTCACTGAAATGGTCCACATCGGCGACCGCGACCACAACGACATCAAGGGCGCGCAGGGGCTGGGCATGAAGGCGGTGCTGTTCACCGCCAAGCGTGGCGTGGACAGGGAAACGACGTCGGCCGACGCCATTTGCGAGCGCCACGCCGACCTGCCGGCGATCATCGACCGGCTCGCCGGGGGCGGGTGATGACCGGGGCGCCGAAGTTCCTGGTCGTCGACGGCTATGCCAAGAAGGCCCGCGACGAGTTGGCCGCCGGCGGCGCCGCCGTCGCCGGCGAGCTTTACGCGGCGATGCTGAGCGACGAATCGCCGGGCTCGGACTGCGATGTCGTCTATCCCAGCGACCCGGGGGCGGAACTGCCCGCCGGCCAGGCGCTGTCGGGGTATGACGGCGTCGCCTGGACCGGGTGCAGCCTGACGGTGTTCGACGACATCCCCGAGGTCCGCGCCCAGGTCGATTTCGCCCGTGCGTGCTATGAGGCCCATGTGCCCGCCTTCGGAAGCTGCTGGGCGGCGCAGATCGCCGTCGTCGCCGCCGGCGGGGCGTGCGCCAAGAATCCCCGTGGCCGGGAAATGGGGATCGCCAGGAAGATCCAGTTGACGCCGGAAGGCCGGGCGCATCCCCTCTACGAAGGCAAGGCGGACGTGTTCGACGGCTTCATCAGCCACGACGACGAAGTCACGGAACTGCCCGAAGGCGCGGTGCGGCTTGCCGGCAACGCCTTCACCCACGTGCAGTCGGTCAGCGTGGATTACCTCGGCGGCACGTTCTGGGGCCTGCAATACCACCCGGAATACGACCTCCATGAGATGGCGCGGCTGACCTGGTGCCGGATCGACAAGATGGTCGGGCTCGGCTTTTTCGAGGACCGCGAGGCCGGCGAGGCCCACGTCGAGGCGCTGGAGGCGCTGCACGACGACCCCACCCGCCAGGACCTGGCGTGGAAGCTCGGCGTCGACAAGGATGTCATGGACACGAATTTCCGCCGCACCGAGGTCAGGAACTGGATCGAGAAACTGGTCAAGCCGACGATGGCGGAGAGGCGTTAGGCCACCCGGCCTTCCATCGCCGCGTCGAGCATTCGGCGCATTTCAGTTTCCCCGGCCGGCACCGGGTTGGTCGGCGCGGTGGGGTCCTTGGCGGCCATGGCGGCGATGTCGCCGAGGCGATCCTCGGCGACGCCCAAATCGGCCGCCGTGTGGGGGATTTCGAATTTCTGGCGCAGGTCCAACGTCCAATCCAGCACCGCCTGGAACGACGGTTTCTTGAGGCCGATGAATCGCGCCAGGCGCTCCATCTTGTCTCCGATGGCCTGGCGGTTGAAGGCCAGCACATAGGGCATGAAGACGGCGTTGGTGAGCCCGTGGTGGGTGTCGAAGACGGCGCCGACGGGATGGCTGAGGCTGTGGATGGCGCCGAGGCCCTTCTGGAACGCCGTCGCCCCCATGGCGGCGGCGGCCATCATGTGGGCGCGGGCCTCGATGTGGTTGCCGTCTTGATAAGCCGCCGGCAGCCAGTCGCGGATCAGCCGCATGCCCTCCAAGGCGATGCCGTCGGCCATCGGGTGATAGGCATCGACGCAAAACGCCTCCAGGCAATGCGCCAGGGCGTCCATGCCGGTGGCCGCCGTCAGGTGGGGCGGCAGGCCGGTGACCAGTTCCGGGTCGCAGATCACCAGTTCGGGCAGCATCCGGGGGTGGAACAGGATTTTCTTGGTCTCGGCCTCCTCGTCGATGACGGCGGTGGCGCGGCCGACCTCCGAGCCGGTGCCCGACGTCGTCGGCACGGCGACGACAGGGGCGATGGCGTCCGTCTCGGCCCGCTTCCAGTTGTCGCCCGCGTCCTCGAAGTCCCACAGCGGCCGCTTCTGCCCGGCCATGAAGGCGATGGTCTTGCCGGCGTCCATGGCGCTGCCGCCGCCGAAGGCGATGACCCCGTCGTGGCCGCCTTCGTGGAAGACCCTGAGCCCGTCGGAGATGTTCCTGCCCACCGGATTGGGCTTGATATCGGCGAACAGCCCCGTTTCCAGCCCGGCGCCGGTGTTGACGGCCAGCGCGTCGGCGACCAGGGGCAGTTTCGCCAGTCCCGGATCGGTGACCAAAAGCGGCCTTTCCATGCCGAGGTTGCGGCAGCATTTCGGCAGTTCGCGGATGCGCCCGGCCCCGAACCGCACCGTGGTCGGGTAATTCCAGTTGCCGGAAAGGCCCAGGGGACTTGTCGGGGAGTCGGTCATGGGGGGGCTATCCTGTTGTTTTTGTCCTGAGGTGAAACGACTTTGGCCGGGTGAGGGCCTCGTAGCCGAGCGCCGACAGCGTACAGCCGCGCCCCGAG
>JADFMB010000178.1 GCA_022564115.1 Pseudomonadota bacterium | reverse complement strand
GTTGGATGTCGTCACGATAGGCGAAAACGATCCGCGCCCCTCCCTCAAGAAGCCCGGCGACGGCCACCATCACCAATCCGGCGGCGGTTAGTTTCACCGACAGGCGGAATTTTTTTTCCTGCATCGTCCGTCCGTAGATTTCCGTGCTATTTATTTTCACCGGAGCCGGGGTCCATCGGTCCTAACCGCTTTTAATTTCTATACATCCCAGGCCGCAAGTCCATTACAGTCGGGGTCCAAAATTGCAAGGAAATATCTTGATGACCCCGGTGTTGATAGGAGGTTCGGGACGCAGCGGCACCTCCATCCTTAAACAGATTCTATCGGCCCACCCCTGTACGGTTTCCATCGCAAGTGAACTCCGGATCATTATTGACCCTGGTGGGGGGCTTGATTTGTTTTCCGCATTGACCGACCGCTGGTCGCCCTATTCGGCGGATCGGGCGCTTTTGCGGTTCCGCCGTTTGCTCGAGGATTGCGCCTCCGAGAACCCGTTTCAAAAGGCTTTTCGCCTTATGGTTACAGCGGTTGGCGCCTCACCGAGGCGGTATGGCCATTGCGCCATTGGTAGCCAGTTCGGCGATAGTTTCTACCGTCAACGCCTGGAGCGGCTCTTCGGCCAGCTCATCCGTGACCGCTCCGCCGGTTATTGGATCGGCAGCCCGTCCTACAGGATGAACCCGGTCATCCAGGAGGCGGGCCCGTTGGATTCCGAAACAGCGGGGGAAATCATCGGATCTTTTTTTCACGATCTTTACCGCCACCGGGCGGGATCGGACAAGGTGACCCATTGGCTCGACGACACGCCCTTCAATATCCTGCACGCGTTGGGACTGCTGGCGCTTTTCCCGGACATGCGCCTGTTGCATATTCACCGTAATCCGTTGGATGTGGTAGCTTCGTACCGGACCAAGGCCTGGGGCGGCCAGGAGACGGAAACCATTGCCAGGCGTTTGTCCCACGTTTTCCAAAAATGGCTCGCCGTCCGCGATCAATTACCGGCCCCTATGTATATGGAAATCGGGCTGGAGCCCCTGCTTGACAATCCCAAGAAGGTATTGGCGGAATTATGCGGGTTTGCCGGTTTGGAAACGGACCAAGCGATTATCGAGGCGGCGGAAAACGTGGTCCGCGAAGACGCCCATTTGGGGCGCTGGAAAAGCGACTTGTCACCCCAGGAAGCCGACAAATGCCGTGAACTTTTTCACCCGATCATGACCGCCTATGGCTATGTTTAGCCTTCACGCGCCCCGGGATGCATGGGAGCCGGATTCCTCATGTGCGGTATAGCGGGCATTTTAAACTTCAATGGTGCCCGGACGGTCGACGGCGGCTTGCTAACCGCCATGCGCGACAGCATGGTCCACCGGGGACCCGACGGCGAGGGGCTTTGGATTGCGCCTGACGGCCGGGTCGGCCTCGCCCACCGGCGCCTCGCCATCGTCGATTTATCGGACGCCGCCGCGCAGCCGATGAGCGATACCGATGAAACCGTCTGGGTTACCTTCAACGGCGAAATCTATAACCACCTGGACCTCCGCCGCGATCTGGAAAAGGCAGGCCGGCGCTTTCGAACCGATCATTCGGACACCGAGGTTCTCGTCCACGGATATGCCCAGTGGGGCATGGACGGATTGGTCGACCGTTTAGACGGCATGTTCGCCTTTGCCCTTTGGGACGAAAGGGAAAAAACGCTTTACATCGTCCGCGACCGCGTCGGCATCAAGCCGGTCTATTTCACGCGGACGGCCGGGTCTTTCCGGTTTGCCTCCGAAATCAAGGCCATCCTGACGGACCCCGGAATCCCCCGCGTTGTCGACCTCATGGCGCTTAATCATTATCTGAGCTTCATGGTGGCGCCGGCGCCGCTGACCATGTTCAAGGACATCTTCAAGCTTCCCCCCGGCCATATCTTGAAGATCGATTCATCGGGGCGCATGAAAGCCGGGCGATATTGGGACGCCGTGCCCGGCAGGGGAATCCATTCCGATCAAATAAAAGGGCTGTCCGGGAAGGCCCTGGAGGATTTTTACGCCAACGGAATCCGCCAACGGCTGGAGGCCAGCATCGAAAAACGCATGATGTCCGACGTGCCGTTTGGCGTCTTTTTGTCGGGCGGCATCGATTCATCGGCCAACGTCGCCTTGATGAGCCGCCTGATGGACCGGCCGGTCGAAACCTTCACCGTCGGTTTCAAGGACCACACCCACCTGAACGAACTGGATTACGCCCAGCGGGTGGCCAAAGAGTTCAAGACCCACCATCACGAGGTCTTGATCGACGAATCCGACATGCTCGGCTACCTCGACAACCTCGTCCATCACCAGGACGAACCTATCGCCGACTGGGTTTGCATCCCGCTTTATTTCGTATCCAAGCTGGCCAAGGACTCCGGCGTCACCGTCGTCCAGGTCGGCGAAGGATCGGACGAACAGTTCTGCGGCTATGACAGTTGGATGACGTACCTCAGACTCTACAAGACGTTTTGGGGACCCTACCGGCGCTTCATTCCCGCCGGATTGAGGAAACTCGCCGCCGCCGCGGCCGGCCCCTTTTCCCACCTGTCGCCAAAGTTTGCCCGCGTCGCGGAGGTTCTTCTCAGGGCCGGTAACGACCGGGAATTCTTTTGGAGCGGCGCCAATGCGTTTTGGAACGTCCATAAGAACCGGTACCTCGCGGGCGGCCTTGCCAACGCCGGGAACGGCTGGCGGGACTTGGCCGAGGCCGGCCTGGATTTTCCGGGCCTTGGCGACGCCGACAGCGGCGCGGTCATCGACGGTTTCTTCGAGGATTTCGACCGCGACCATCCGGGTTGCGATGTCCTGACCCGGATGGCCTACAGCGAATTACGCCTGCGTTTGCCGGAACTGCTGTTGATGCGGCTCGACAAGATCGCCATGTCGAATTCCATCGAAGGCCGGGTGCCGTTCCTGGACCACGAACTGGTATCGTTCACCATGGACATTCCGATGGCGGCGAAGGTCCGGAACGGCGTCACGAAGCATCTGTTGAAAAAAACCCTTGGCGATACCCTGCCGGCGGAAATCATTCACCGCAAAAAAATGGGATTCGCCGCCCCCATGGCCGAATGGCTGCGCGGCGGCTTCGGCGTCCGCGCCGAGGCCGCGGTTCTCGGATCGGAACTCCTCAAGGGAGACATCTTTGACCGCGACTACATCGCCGGGCGGTTCCGGGCCCACCGGGAAGGCCGCGTGGACGAGGCGGTGCGGCTATGGACCTTGTTCAACCTGGCCGCATGGCACGAACATTGGATCGAGGGCAAAGCCGCGGGCTAGGCGGCTTCCGCGCCATCGTCTTCCCGGCCCTGAATCGCCAACCAGGCAAGGCAGGCGACAATCCAGGCGACGCTGATCCACCAGTTCTGCCAAACGCCATAGGACAGTCCACCCACCGTCATATAGGCGGTGCCGGCGCCGGCAAGGATTCCGGGGCCGAAAGGCGATGCCGGAACGAAACCAAAGGACCGGAAAACCACGAACACCAATACGGCGGCGATCGCCGCCCCCGGCAGGCCCAGTTCAAGACGCACTTGCAGCGCCGCGTTGTGGGGATGAAGCGGCATGATTTCCATGTTGGGCTGCAAACGCCGGTCTTCTTGCGGAATCCAGCGCGACCCATCCATGCCCCACCCCCAGAGGGGCTTTTCGTCAATGCGCTCGACAACGAACCCCCACATGTTCAACCGGTGGCCCGCGGACGCGGGCAAATCCTTCTTGAACGCCATCAGCCCCTCGGATTGCGTGAAAACACCCGCGACATAAGGCGCCGAAAGCGTCAACAAGGCCATGATCAGCGCCAGGGCCGTGCACCCTTTAAGGCCGCCGAAACGGACGACAAAAAAGGCTACAACGCCGAACGCCGTCGCCAAAAGAGCGGCGCCGCTGGAAAGAAATGAAACAAAAGCCACCACCGCGCCGGCAATGATGACACCCGTCAGCACCCGGCCCCGGCGCCAAAGAATTGCCATCATCGGCCAAAGCAAAAGCGAAACGACAATGGCGCCGTTGTTCAGGGTCGTCAACGGATCGAAGTAGTAATTGCCCCATAAGGAATCGCCGGTCGCCTTGGCGTAGGCAAATCCGACAACCAGCGCGGCGACGGCAGCCCCGGCCCCGGCGGCAAATGACGTTTCCACCCGGCGGCGGTTGTTCCGGTCGAGCCGCCGGAAGGCGAACAACATCATGCCCCCGGCAAAAAGGAGAACCGCCAGCCGCAGGACCAGCAGCCCCGCCCGGACCGGATCCGCCGACCACAACGCGCTGACGCCTGCCCAGGCCAGCAACGCGGCCAGCACCAGCACCAACGGGGCCGGAAGTCCCTTATGGGGACGGCCGGCCCGGAACCACGCCGACAGCCCCGCCAGTCCCCCCGCCACGACGAGGATGACCAGGGCCTTCGGCGCCACCACGCCCACGGGGCCCGCCAGGGCGGCAACGGCGGCAATCACATAAACGGCGCCGGTCATAGGGATCGGGCCCACAGTTTAAGGTTGATGACCCGCCATAACGGGATTTCCATTTCGTCGGCAAAAGGCCCACCCCTGAAAAGCCGGGTTAATCCTTCCTCGGCGAACCAATCCCGTTCGTATTCGGTGGCGTTTTCAACCCATTCGGCCCGACGCGCCGCCGCCAGGGAAAACGTCCAACTGGGGCTGGCCTTGAACCCGACTTTGTCCTTCCTGGACAGGATGGCCTCTGGCACGATCCCTTGCATGGCTTTTCTTAACACGCGTTTTTGGGTCATGCCGTCAATTTTCATCGCATCGGGAAGGGAAAAGGCGAATTCGACGAGACGATGGTCCAGGAACGGCACCCGCGCCTCTATGGAATGGGCCATGGAGTTGGTGTCTTCGTATCTGAGCAGCGCCGGCAGGATTCGCGATTGCAGATCGGCGGCCAGGGTCGCCCCCAGGTCATGACGCGGCGTCAGGTCGTCCCGGCCATCCAACCGGGCCAGCCGCGCCAGACGGGGGGTCATGGCGGCCCGGGCGGGTCCTTTGGGCGCCGGTAGGCTGCGGCGCAGGAACGCCGGCATAAATGCGTCCGCCAAGACCCTTGGCACGGAAAGAGGAAACGGCCCCACTTCTTCGTTGTAGAGGTCGCGCAGACGTAAAAAGTCGCCAAGGCGCCCCTTGGCCAGCGCGCCCCTGGCGACGGTCAGTAAATAACCCAAATAGCCGCCCAGCATTTCGTCCGCGCCCTGGCCATCCAGCATCACCCGAATACCGGATTTTCCGGCCCGCTCAAAGACGAACCATTGGGCGCAGGCACT
>JADFMB010000177.1 GCA_022564115.1 Pseudomonadota bacterium | reverse complement strand
ACCACTGGCATGTGGTGGTACCGGATCATCCCGCACCGCTCCATCGTGCGCGGATGGAAGATCAGCCCCAGCCACTACATCAACCAGGACCTCGGCAACGTGTGGCTGGCACAATAGGCAAGCAAGGATAATCCGATAGAAGACGCACCATCACAACGACGGACTCCGAAGGTCCGGAGTGTCAGCCGCCGGTTCAGCTACGCGTTCATCGGCGTGGTGACTTTGTTGTTATTTGGTTTTGCGGCGGTCGCCATATTTATCAATATTACCCAAACGGAGAAGGAACTGGAAAGAAGGCTGGATTATTCCTTGAATCTTTCCACGACAAGTTTGCCGAAGGCCCTTTGGAACCTGGACAATGACGTTGTGGATGATTTTGTTGAGGCATTGTTCTTGGATGAAGCCATTGCCTTTGTCAGCGTCAGTTGGGCGAACCAGCCCATCACCACTCATACCCGGGAACAATTCAAAAATATCGATTTTCTCAACCCCGACGGGTCACCGGATTTCATCGTCAAGGAATCGAAAATTCTTTTCGAGGGGGCGGAGGTTGGGGTCATCCGGCTCGCCATGTCGCGCGACACCATCAAGAAGGAGATCGTCTTAAACATCGCCGGCATCGTTGCCCTGACGATTCTCATGATCATCGGGATTTCACTGACCTCCGTCGTCATGACGCGGCGCTACATCGCGAGCCCGTTGCTGCAACTTGGGCATTCGGCCGAGGCCATCGCCAAGGGCGATCTGGAAGCCGCCATCGATACCAGCGGCACCGACGAAATCGGCAAACTTGCCAGCAACCTCAACGTCATGCGCGAATCGATCCGTGAATTATTCGAGGCCCTTCGGAAAAGCAAGGAGGAGCTCGAAGATTACAGCCGCACGCTGGAAAAGAAAGTCGATAAGCGGACCACGGAACTCGAACACGCCATGACGGCAGCCCAGGAAGCGCGGTCCGCGGCCGAGGAAGCGAACGAAGCCAAAAGCATGTTTCTAACCAACATGAGTCACGAGCTGCGCACGCCGCTGAACGCCATTATCGGGTTCAGCAGGCTCATGGAATCGGACCGCAAGGAGCCGCCCAGCGAGCGGCAGAAGGACAGACTGAGGGAGGTCATCATGAGTGGCCGCCACCTGCTGGAACTCATCAACGAAGTTCTGGATCTGGCCAAGATCGAGGCTGGAAAATTCGTTATTTCACCCGAAGACGTGCCGCTGAGCGAAGTTTTCGAGGAATGCCTGACCCTGATCCGGATGCTGGCCGACAAGCGGCGGATCACACTCACCCAATCGACCGCAGAAGAAGACATACCCTTCGTTCGGGCGGATTACACACGCTGCAAGCAAGCGCTCCTCAACATTCTTTCCAACGCCGTGAAATACAACCGGGAAGGGGGAGAGGTGGTTCTCGATTGCAGGAAAGCCCCTGACGGTATGGTGCGAATTTCCGTTTCCGACACCGGCGAAGGAATTGCCAAGGATAAACAACAGAATATCTTCCAGCCGTTCAGTCGGCTCGGGGCCGAGGCCACCGAAACCGAAGGCACCGGCATCGGCCTGACCCTCACCAAGCGGTTGGTCGAACTCATGGACGGACGAATCGGGTTCGAAAGCGCCGAGGGCCAGGGCAGCACGTTCTGGATCGACCTCCCGCAAGCGAAGGAGCCAACCGCCCGGGAAGAGACAAGGACAGTCCCGAAAGCGGGCCAAGCGGGGCAGGAAGAGAGTGCCACCGGGGTCCTGCTTTATGTCGAGGACAACCCCGCGAGCCTGAAGCTTCTGGAAGAGGTCATCGATGACCGGCTTCCAAACCTGACCGTGTTGTCCGCCCACAACGCGGAACTGGGCCTGGAACTGGCGAGGGAACACAAACCGGACGTTATTATTCTCGACATCAATCTGCCCGGCATGGACGGATTCACGGCTCTGGAGCACCTTATGCGCTCGGAGAACACGCGCCGTATTCCGGTAATCGCCCTTTCGGCCAACGCCATGCCGAGCGACATCAAGAAAGGGCGCGAAGCGGGATTTCGGAACTATCTGACCAAGCCCATCGACCCCGACGAAATCCAAGCCGCCGTGGAAGAAGTATTAAGGGAGCCCCGATGATGGATATTCAGGAACAGATACAAAAGGCCAATATCCTGATCGTCGACGACAATCCGGTTAATGTGAAACTGCTCGAGGAAATTCTCGAACAGGAGAACTACACCAACATCTACAGCACTACCGACTCCCGCCAGGTGAAAGCCTTGGACCAGCAATGGCACTTCGACGTTATCCTGCTCGATATCCGGATGCCGCACATGGACGGCTTCGAGGTCATGGAGGAGTTGGCCGACGCCATCGATAACGACTATCTACCCATCCTGGTCGTGACCGCGCAAACGGACCACGACACACGGCTGCGGGCCTTGGAAAAAGGGGCGAGGGATTTCATCACCAAGCCGTTCGAAGCCATTGAAGTATTGCACCGCATCCGCAATGTCCTCGAGGTTCGTGTCCGCTACAAGCAACATGCCGAAATGGCGCAGACTCTGGCGCGGTTCTTCTCGCCCGAGATCGTCGAGCAGATGGTGACCGAAGGCACGGGCGTTGCCCTGGGCCGCGGCGTCAAACGGGAGACGGCGATCCTGATGGTCGACCTGCGCGGATTTACCAGCCTGTGCGAAACATTGTCGCCGGACGAGCTGATTTCTCTGGTGCTTGAATATCAGAATCGCATGGTGCCTATCATCCGTCGCAACAACGGAATCATCAACCAGTTCGAAGGTGACGGCATCCTGGCTTCCTTTGGGTCCGTCGTCGAAAGCAAGACTTTTGCCGCTGATGCGTTGCGCGCGGTGGACGGGCTCATCGCCGAAGCGGCTTCTTGGAGCGCCGAGCGGGTTTCCCGCAACCTGGAACCACTTAAAATCGGGGCCGCCGTCACCACCGGCTCCATCATCTTCGGCATCATCGGCGACGAGGACCGTCTAGAATACACGATCCTCGGCAGCTGCGTGAACGAGGCGGCGAAGCTGGAAAAGCAGACCAAGGTAGAGAAGGTGAAGGCCCTGGCCACCTTGGCCGAATACGAAAAAGCCATCGAACAAGGGTACGTCGCGCCCTCACACCGCGAAACTCGGCAGGACCGAACGGTTGACGGAATCAATCATTCAGTCGATTTGGTGATTTTGGCTCCTTGACGAGACAACCCGCGCAAGGCACTGGCCACGACGACGATTTCTTGTTCGGGCGGAAGAAATAGGGCACTCAAGCACTTCTTTGCAGCACACCTGACAATGTCCGCTTTGGGTCAAAAGCAGACCTTTTTCATGCCTGCCCAAAATGTCCGCTTTCGGGGGTAAAGCGGACATTGTCGCCCTGAATGTCACCGGCCCCAAACGCCTCATGGATGGTTTTGGGGCGCCAATGGGCGCGGGTCTTGAAGAGGCGCCCCTCATGGGCCCTAGCGGCGCCGGAGGGCGGCGGCGGTTTCAGGCCCGGGGATTAAGATGAGGCCGCGTCCCAGTTTTCCTGGGCCTCGGCCCAGCGGTCCTCGGCCGCGCTCAGGTCCTTTTCCACCTGTCCCAACTCCTTTTGCAGGGCGGTCAGCTTGGCGCTGTCGCCCCGGTCCCGGTAGAGCGCCGGGTCGGCGATGGCTTGGGTGAGGTCCTCCATTCTCGCCTGCAGCTTTTCCACATCGGCGACGGTACGCGCCAGCCCGCGTTTCAGAATGGCAACCGCTTTTCGCCGTTGGGCGGCCTCGCGGCGGCGTTCTTTTTTGCCGTTTCCCGCCCCGCCATTCCGGGCCTTGGCACCCTTGGGGCCTGGGCTCGCCAAAAACTGGCGGTAGTCGTCCATGTCGCCGTCGAACGGCGTCACCGCGCCCCCGGCGACCAGCCAGAAACGGTCGGCGGTGAGCGCGATCAGGTGAGGGTCGTGGCTGACGATGACCACGGCGCCCTCGAAGGCATTGATCGAGCGCACCAGCGCCTGGCGGGAATGGACGTCGAGATGGTTGGTCGGTTCGTCCAGAAGCAGGATGTGCGGCGCCTCGGCGCTCATCAACGCGAACAACAGGCGCGCCTTCTCGCCGCCGGAAAGATCGCCGATTTTGGTTTCGGCCTTTTCCTGGCCGAAACCGAAGCGCCCCAACTGGGCCCGCACCCGGGTCGGGGTTTCGTCCGGGCGTTTCAGGGTCATGGCGGCCAAGGGCGTCGCGGTCAGGTCCAGTTCGTCGGCCTGATGCTGGGCGAAATAACCGACCCGCAGCTTGCCCGACTTGACGACCTTGCCGGCCATGGGCCGGAGCCGCCCGGCCAACAGCTTCAGCAAGGTGGACTTGCCGTTGCCGTTGGCGCCGATCAGCGCGATGCGGTCGTCGGCGTCAAAGCGCACGGACAAGTTTTCGAACACCGCCATGCCGTCGTAGCCGACCGCGACGTCCTCGGTGGTATAAAGGGGCGAGGCCAGCGCCGGTTTCGGCGCCGGAAAGGTGAAGGCGACCGTTCCTTCCTCGCGGTGTTCGGGGCTCGGTTCCATCCGTTCCAGCATTTTCAAGCGCGATTGCGCCTGCTTCGCCTTGGTCGCCTTGTAGCGGAAACGTTCGACGAACTTCATGATCTGTTGTTTTTGCGCGTCTTGCTTGGCGCGCAGGTTGGCGTTATGGGCCAGACGCATGCGCCGGGTCGCCTCGAAGCGGTCATAGTTACCGGCATAAAGGGTCAGCTTGCCGTTTTCCAGGTGCAGGATTTCCTCGACCACCCGGTTCAGCAGGTCGCGGTCGTGGCTGACCAGCAGCATCGTGCCCGGGTAATTGCGCAGATAGGATTCCAGCCACAGCGACGCCTCGAGATCGAGATGGTTGGTGGGTTCGTCCAGCAAAAGCAGATCGGGTTCGGTGAACAACAGCGCGGCGAGCGCCACCCGCATGCGCCAGCCGCCGGAAAAGCTGTGGCACGCTTGCCGTTGGGCGGCCTCGCCGAAGCCGAGCCCGGCAAGCAATTTGGCCGCCCGGGCCTGGGCGCGGCTGGCCCCCTTGTCATGCAGGCGGACATGGATCTCGGCAATGCGGTGGGGGTCGGTCGCGGTTTCGGCCTCGCGGTTAAGCCGGGCCAGTTCTTCATCGGCGGCGAGGACGATTTCGATCAGGCTTTCGGGGCCGTCGGGCGCTTCCTGGCGGGTGATGCCGATGCGCCAGCCGGACGGCACGGAGATGGAGCCGGAATCGGGCTCCATGGCGCCGGTCACCATGCCAAGCAGCGTCGTCTTGCCGGTGCCGTTGCGGCCGACGAAGCCGACCCGGTGGCCCGGATTGACGGTGGCGCTGGCGCCGTCGAAC
>JADFMB010000021.1 GCA_022564115.1 Pseudomonadota bacterium | reverse complement strand
AACCTGCGAAACTCGGCCCCATATTGAGGCGGATGTGAGTGCGGCAGATTGACTCCGGCGGGCCTAAACTAGCACTTTTCTCTCGATCTACGCGGCTCCATAACGGAAGTCGCCTTAAACAGCCCGTATACCAAGGCACTGGCCAAGGCTATGAAAATGCCTGGCGTACCCGTCGAGCGTATGTTCCGCCAAGTTCATTGACACTTGTGCCGTCCGAATGTCTGCTTTCGGGGGTAAAGCGGACACAAATCAACAGTCCTCAAAAGGTCCGCTTATAGCCATAAGCGGACATTAACCGGACCCGGAGGCCTCAATCTGCTTAAGGGTGTCTATGGCCATGGGATGACCTTTTTCCGCAGCCTTTTTGATCCATTGCACGGCCTTGTCGATGTCCCGCGCCACCCCGACGCCCTGGAGGTACAATACGCCGACGTTGTAGATCGACTCTACATCGCCCTGCGTCGCCGCCTTGCGGAACCAGGCGAAAGCCTGCTTAGGGTTCTTTTCCACGCCTTCGCCATTGAGGTACATTAGACCCAGTACTTTCTGGGCCGGGGCAAACCCGTATTCGGCAATGGGCCGGAACAACTCGGCGGCTTTCCTGTAATCCCGTTTGACGCCTTGGCCGGCCCTGTACATAACGCCGAGATTAAAGGTACCTCCGATGTGTTTCTGTTTCGCCGACTTGGTGAGCCACTTGACGGCTTCTTTCGGGTCTGCCATGGCGCCCTGGGTATCCCGAAGCATCACGCCCAGATTGTATTGAGAGTTCACATTGCCCTGCTTGGCCGATAACCGATACCAGTGGATGGCTTCGGCCCAATCCTGTTTCACGCCGAAGCCTTTCATGTACAACAAGCCCATGTTTTGTTGTGCGGTTTCAAAGCCTTTTTTCGCCCCTGTCAAAAACCACTCCCTTGCCTTTTCGTAATCCCGCGCCACGTGCCAGCCCTGCAAATACATGACCCCGATGGTAACCTGTGCATCCATGTCGCCCTGTTCTGCCAAGGGTTCAAGAAGGCGGAACGCAAGCTGGAAATCCCGCCGGTTAAGGGCCGCAATGCCTTTCTGGTATGTCGGTGATTTGTATCCGATTTCGGTCTTCGGGCTCTGCGTAATGGGGATTTCCCGAGTTCTTTTTTTTCCCGCCTTAACCAGCCATTTCGCTGCTTCCTTGTCGCCCTGTTCGGCAGCCAGGCGGAACCACTTCGCCGCCGCGTTATGGTTCTTCGCGACGCCCAGGCCGGCGTAATACATGGCCCCCAAATTGAACTGAGCGGTGGCGTTGCCCTGTTCTGCCGCCCGCCCGTACCATTTTACGGCTTGCCGGTAATCCTGGGAAACGCCTTGGCCGTTGTCGTACATCGTCCCGAGGTTCAACTGCGCGCGCATGTCTCCCTTCTCCGCCGCTTTGCGGTATTCTATCAGGGCAGTGGCATAATCGCCCCGCTGAAAGGCCGCGAGACCGTCTTCATAGGGGCCAGCCCAGGCGGTCCCGTTGAGAGCGAGGGCGATGATCAGAATGGAAGCAAACCGTTTTAACATCCTAAATCACATTCCCCATGTAGACGGCTCTCATTTGGCAAGGGTTAATTTTAGGGGCTGTTATAGATAACTAACGCCTAATAACCAGTTTGATTTACTGCCTGAGCTGTTTCAAGAGCTGCTTTGGGTCAGGACCACAGTTGGGTATGGAGAAAATAGGTTTAGGTGCCAGCCGATCTGAAATTGAAAAAGCCACCATTGGTCATGTCCGCTTCGGGTCAAAACCAGACCTAAGCGCCAATCCTGAAAGTGGTACGCTTTGCGGGGGTAAAGCGGACATGATGGCCTTTGAAAATACGCCGAGATATATGACGGGGATATGAGCTAGGGCACTAAGGGGTGTGAGGGGGTGCCCCCGATGTCCGCTTTTAGGGGTAAAGCGGACGTAATTCAGGGTGTGGCTGAATGTCCGCTAATAGCCATAAGCGGACATGATGACGATGGTATACGACCCATCCTTTTCCCACTTTGTTATAAGCGATATTTCAACGTTCGGCTCCGCTGGACCTGTTTTCGGTTGCAGCTCCAAAGGAAACCATCCCCCGCCGGATTTGGCCCGGGCCGACTACTCCGTTATTTGGCGCGAGAAAAATATCGTTATGGGGTTTCACGTTGGTCCATCCCGCGACCTGGTGTGCGAATAGATACTGGATTGAGCGCTGCTCCGCGATATTACCCGACGCCGCTCCCGGCATCTTTACGGCGAAGAGTGTAGAATAAATGTCGATGATGTCACGTTCACTGAGTTTACCGGCATTCAGGGAAACGACGTCTTTGGCCGGGATCATCGAGCCGTGGTCACCGTGGATGACAATAATAGATTTTTCGAGAAGTCCCAAATTCCGCATCTTGATTAGGATTCCGCCCAGCTTCGCGTGGACACACCGAATCTGATCCAAGTAAGCGCGGTAGCGCGCAGCCCAGCGTTCGGGTGTGTCGCCGACGTTAAATATCCAGAGGGGACTTCTCCGTCCCGTCCAAGAACTGCTCAAATGACAGCGCCGGTCGAAGACATAGGGTTCATGCGGCAATAGGAGGTGCGCGAAAAGAGCTTCGCCGTTCCGCAAGGTTTCAAGTCTTTGGGAAAGCCGCGACATGGCGTCCATGGTCACGAGGGGCGAAGGCGATGTTGGCGTAAACTCCCAAGGGGCGAGATCGATACCGGCGGATCCGAGCCATAGCCGCAGGCGGTGGTGGAAATACAAGAGCCGGGACATGACCCCTTGAAAATCGACGCTCACAAAGTAGGCGAATAACAGTTTTGCCTTTGCCTGTGGGGCGATATTCATACGGTGAAAATAACGGACATCCCCCTGGTTATAGGTGTGGCAGGATTGGACCAAGTTGAATGCGTCACTTCCGGGCGCGCAGAAATCCAGATATCGGCTTTGGTAGACATCGATTTGGTAGCCCCTGGCGGCAAGTTGACGGAACCAAGCATTTTTCATAAGGCGGACGGCGCCAGGATCGCCTTTAACGTAGGCCGAGGCCCCCGGCAGGACTCGCCCGTTGAGCAGGTTGGTGATTGATTCGACGGTCGCAGGGAAGTGGGTGAACGCCGAAGGAAACAGCCTGAAACCGAAGCTCTGGTAAAATTCGCGAAGCACGGGCCTCAATGTCTGGCTACCGATAAATTTTGGCGGAAGGCCGTCGATACCGATATGCTGATCGAGGATGATGTGAAGGATTGGCGGCAACGGCTTGATTGGCGTGGTCGTCTTGTTTAAAACCGCCACCTCTCTACCGCGCGTGCTCCAAGGATCATTGACGGCGGGCGAGAACAAAACGGTAGCGATCATCATCGCACCGAACAAGGCGACGACAACGACCTCGATATGCCGCCGTATTGCCCAGGCTCCAGCCATGACAGCACCTATCACTAAGGCTGCCAGGGCGCCGTGGAGGAGCGTTTCAAGTATTGAACCAGACTGAATCCCAATGGGGAGCGCTGAACCAAGACCATTGAATTCCGCAAAACCAAACCCGAGAATTAGCAGTCCAAGCACGGACGGGCGTAAGGTCTCCGGACGAAGCATAATTACCGCCGAAAGTGCCCCCGCGGCCAGAGTTAGGACAGCGAAGATGATCACGACCTCGATATGGGTGAAGCCATAACCGCGAAAGGCGATGAATTTAACAAACGGAGTCGCCAGGATCGCTAGTGGGGCGGCGATTGCGAGAATTGCCTTCCCCAGGAAACCAGCTTTCAGAAGGCGACTTATTTTCCCCGCGCGGATTGTCTCACTCCGCCGCTTCCATGGCCTGCGCCGCCTGCTCAGGGCTCAGGGCCATTTCGGCGAGTTTTTCAAACACCGTCCTGCGCCGCGCCGCATCCGAGGCTCGATACCAGTTTACGCTTTCCGCGACCGCGATCTCAACGTCGCGCCAGTCGCTTACTCTTGCGCCAACCATGTAGCGGCCGAACTGCTTGCGGCACTGGCTGCAATGGTAAGCGCGCGCGCTATCGAATGGAGCCTTTGCTTGGAAACGGACGGCGCCACACAAGCAACCGCCGGTAATGGGCATGGTGTTTTCCGGCATTTTGTTCCCCCTCCGGACAATCCGACAGCTTAATGTTTCTAGATGCGTTTTGCACCACATCGAACGAGGCTGGAGTCAGATGCGAGATGTCAGAGTTACTATGCTATCACATAGAATTCACAGCATCACGAATGTCCGCTTTGGGTCAGAAGCAGACGTTTAGCGACTCCCTCCCGAATGTCTGCTTTGGGGGGTATAGCGGACATAGGCAGGGCAACCCAAAATTTATTTTTTTATTTTTTCAGGGCCGGAGTCCCAGTTGGGAAACCCAAGACGGCCTAATCCGCGTTCCTGAGATATACGCCTTCGCCACTTGCTGCGAAACCCAAAACACAAAGGCCGGTTTTTGAGGCACCTCGCTCAATACCCCTCACAAGCCATTTTAAGGCCGCCCTGGCGCGATCCCAGCGCTGAACCAGCAATCCCCCACCCGCCCGCAAAAAGGGGCGCCACAGGGGCGTATTTGCCGTATATTTTGACGTATAACTGATAAAAGCCGCTATGCGAAGAGGTTAAGTTATTGAAAGAATTGGCGTCCCCTACGGGACTCGAACCCGTGTTTTCGGCGTGAGAGGCCGATGTCCTAGGCCGCTAGACGAAGGGGACGTCGGGGGCTTGAACGCCAGTGTTACCCAAGCGCCCGCCGGCGACAAGTCCCTCAACCGGCGGCGTGGCCACGGGCGGCGTCGATGAAGGCGTCGACCTCTTCGGCGGCGGTGGCGAAGGAACAGACCAGGCGGACGACGTTTTCGCCGCCGCGTTCGTAGAACTGAAAGCCGTCGGCCTCAAGCCCCCCGATGATCGCCGCCGTCAGGCGCGGGAACACGATGTTGGCCTCCACCGGGCGGGTCAGCTCGACGCCGTCGATGCCCTTCAGCCCGTCGGCCATGCGCTTGGCCATGGCGTTGGCGTGGGCGGCGTTCCTGAGCCACAAGTCGTCGGTGACATAGGCGTCCCACTGCACCGACAACAGGCGCATCTTCGAAAACAAATGCCCGCCGCGCTTGCGCCGGTAGCCGAAGTCCCGGGCCAGCTCCTTATCGAACAGCACCACGGCCTCGGCCGTCAGCGCGCCGTTCTTGGTGGCGCCGAAGCTGAGCACGTCGACGCCCGCCTTCCAGCTCGCCTCGGCCGCCGAACAGCCGAGCCCGGCGACGGCGTTGGAGAACCGGGCCCCGTCCATGTGCAGTTTAAGATCATGATCCCGGCAGACGGCGGAGATGGCGGCGACCTCATCGAGGCCGTAAAGGGTACCGGCTTCCGTCGCCTGGGTGATCGAAACGGCCGCCGGTTGCGGGTGATGGACGTTGCCGACGTGTGCTCCGGCGATCGCGGCCTGGAGGGCGGCGGCGGTGATTTTACCGTCCTCGCCGTCGAGGGCGATCAGCTTGGCGCCGCCGGAAAAGAACTCCGGCGCTCCCCCCTCGGTGTCGTTGATATGCGCCCCCGCGTGGCAGAAAATCACCCCCCAGGGCGGCGTCGCCGCCGACAGCGCCAGCGCGTTGGCCGCCGTCCCGGTGGCGACGAAAAACACCTCCGCCCCGGTGTCGAAAATTTGCGCCACCTTGGCCTCGGCGGCGCGGGTGACGTCGTCGTTGCCGTACGGCAGCAGCGCGCCGCCGTTGCCGGCCTGGATGGCGTCGAGGATTTCCGGCGCCGCGCCGGTGATATTGTCGGAAGCGAAGTTCAAAAGGGGATCTCCTGGTTAATTTCCGGGGTTGCCGGTAACGATGTCGACCCGCCGGAACCGGTCGGCGGCGTGGTCGAAAAAATAAGCCGCGATTTCCTTGGCGTGGCCTTCTTCGACACCGATGATCACCCAAACGTGGTCCGGATAGTAAACCGATTGCTTGTCGCGGTCCGACGGCCGGGCCGCGTGGTCCGGATGGGAATGGTAGTGGCCGACGATCCGCTCCGGCCCGTCGCCGAGCTCGCGCATCATGTCGAACTGGATTTTGGCGTCGATCAGGAAGCTTGCGCGGCGGTCGCCGTCGGCGACGTTGGGGCTGGGCTGGACGCGGGTGATCAGGACATCGCCCCCGGCGTCTTCGCGCCTGCCGGCGAACAGCCCGCAGCACTCCATCGGGTAGGCGTCCTCGGCCTCATCGGTAATGGCCTGAAGGAAAGGATCGGGAAGGTGGATCACGGGCGGATCACGGGCCGGGCTTGATGGTGCCGAGCACCCGGCCCCGGACCACGTCGATGACGACGATGAGGTTGCACGGCCCGCCCATGGGCGGGCCCCTTTTGGCGCCGTCGGGGCGGACCTTGATATAGGCGCGGTCGCCGTCGGGGGTGAGGCGCCCGATCACGCATCCGTCCGGCAGTTTCAGGTCGAGTTCGCCGAAGGCCGCCGCCGGAGCGGCCGGGCCGTCGGCCCTTGGCGAGGAAAACATCCGCCAGCCGGGATTGTTGGCTTTTTGATAGAAGCCGTAAACCAGCAAGGTCATGCCGAGCAAAATGAGCACCCCCAAACCGATGACAAGGCTCTTCAGCAATGGCATGTTATCCTCCCGGGCCGGCGGCCATGGACCCAAAACCAGGATCGAACGCTTGAGCAATAACACCACATATACCGTCACCGTGACGCAAGACAAGGCCCGGGACCGTCTCGACCGGTTTCTCGCCGGCGCCGTGACGGCGCTCTCGCGAAGCCGCCTCAAGGGCCTGATCGAATCAGGCCGGGTGACGCGGGACGGGGCCGCCGTCACCGAAGCGGCGGCCAAGGTCAAGGCCGGCGAGGTCTATGCCGTCTTCGTGCCGGCGGCGGTGCCGGCGGTGCCCCGGCCGCAGGCGATACCGCTGAACGTGGTCTATGAGGACGACGACCTGATCGTCATCGACAAGTCGCCGGGGCTAGTGGTGCATCCCGCCGCCGGGCACCCGGACGGTACCCTGGTCAACGCCCTTTTGGCCCATTGCGGGAGCAGCCTGTCGGGCATCGGCGGGGTCACCCGCCCCGGCATCGTGCACCGCCTGGACAAGGACACCAGCGGCCTGATGGTGGCGGCCAAGAACGACACCGCGCACCGGCATTTGGCGGCCCAGTTGGAAGACCGGAAACTGGAGCGCCGCTACAAGGCGCTGGTGTGGGGACGGCCCCGGCCCGGCCAGGGAAAGATCGAGGGCCTGATCGGGCGCAGCCCCGCCAACCGCAAGAAGATGGCGGTGGTCAAGAAGGGCGGCAAACCGTCCCTAACCCGGTACCGGGTATTGGCGCCCGTGGGCGCCGCCGCCAGCCTTGTTGAATGCCGGCTGTCGACCGGCCGAACTCATCAGATTCGCGTCCATATGGCTTCCCTGGGCCATCCGGTTGTCGGTGATCCCCTTTACGGCGGCGGGGCGAAACGGCGGCTGAAAAACGCGCCTGAAACCGTAAGGCTAAAAATTTCCAACTTTAATCACCAAGCTTTACACGCATTTCTGATCGGTTTTACCCATCCATCCAGTGGGGATATTTTGCGATTCCAATCTGAATTACCAATATATTTTAACGTACTAATGGATAATTTAGAAAAATTATAACTTTTATCATATACTTGAGCTTTTTGATTAGGTATTGTAGGATTCCTCTTTTTGAAGGGGTCCCGCTCGGCTTGCTCCGCCGAATTACCCGGGGCCCGGGAAAACGACCAAACAAGACCTGGGGAAATACAAAACCATGGGCGCGGAAATCAACAATATCAATCTTTCACCGGATCAGAACCTGTCACGCTACCTGCATCGCATCCGCACCTATCCGATGTTGGAGGTCGAGGAGGAACGCCAGCTGGCCAAACGCTGGCGCGACCATGAGGATCCGGAATCGGCCGAACGTCTGGTCACCAGCCATCTTCGCCTGGTCGCCAAGATCGCCATGGGCTTCCAGGGATATGGCCTGCCCCTGAGCGAGTTGATCAGCGAAGGCAACGTCGGCATGATGCAGGCGATCAAACGGTTCGATCCGGACCGGGGATTTAGGCTCTCGACTTACGCCATGTGGTGGATCCGCGCCGCCATCCAGGAATACATCCTGCATTCCTGGTCGTTGGTCAAAATGGGCACCACGGCGGCGCAAAAGAAGCTTTTCTTCAACCTTAGAAAACTCAAAGCCCGGATTCAGGCGTTGGAGGACGGGGACCTGCATCCGGAAAACGTCTCCGTCATCGCCGGATGGCTGAAAGTGCCGGAGACCGAAGTCATCAACATGAACCGCCGCCTGATCGGCCCCGACCAGTCCCTGAACGCGCCGCTCCGCGATGACAGCGAGGGGGAATGGCTGGACTGGCTGGTCGAGGAAAAAGATGGCCAGGAAATTGTCCTAGCCAAGAGACAGGAGTTGGGCAGCCGCCGCAAGCTTTTGGCCACGGCGATGAAGGGCCTGACCGATCGGGAACGGCAAATCCTGTCCGAGCGGCGCCTCAACGAGGCTCCGGCGACGCTCCAGGACTTGAGCCTCCGCTTCGGGATTTCACGCGAACGGGTCCGCCAGATTGAGGTCCGGGCCTTCGAAAAGGTTCAGAAATCGGTGAAGAACGCCGTGATCGAGCAGCACATCAACGCTTGAATGGTGTTGGCACCGTCAGGGATTCTCCCAGTCCGGCAATTTGTGTGAGGGAGAATTTTCAGCCGGGTTCCCCTGGAACCTGGCTTTTTTATTCGGATGACCCTAAGCCGCCGGTTCCGGGAAACCATTCAAGAAGGGACTAGGGCCCTAAAGCCCTGATAGGATTGGGGAAAGACTATTCGCCGGGGCCGGTTTTGGGCATCACCGGCGGCGCCGGTTGCGGTTGCGGTGGCGGCGGGGGCGGGGCCTCGGGAACGTCCGCGGCAACGGGAAGTTCGGGCATGACGGGGGCTTCGGAATCGGGCTGGTCCTCGTCCTGTTGGGAATCCAAGAACGTGGCGACGTTTTCACCCCATTCCTCAATGATTTTGGCCTGTTTTTCACGCAGCACGGCAACACGGCGTTGTGACATCGCCGAAAGGAAAGTCGTGATTACCGGCGGTAGCGCAATGTAAAGCATCCATCCGAAGCCGGCGGAACCGTATATAATCAACAGGTTGAAGACGTCCGTCATGATCCGAATCGCCATGTCGGTGGTGTGAACCTGGAACCAAACGTCTGTCAAAAAAGGAAACAAGCCGGAAATATTCATGCCGAGAACGCAGAAGGTTGCGTACCGCCCCTCGGTCCGGTCGATCACCAGGGCGACGATCGACGGCATCAGCCCGAAAAACAGCAACAACACCGTCGGCATCGAGATGATGGCCAGGGTTATCAACCCAACGGCAAACCAGACCCCTCGGCGGAGGGCCTGTCCGGGCGCTGCCGGTACGGGTTCGGCGCTTACGCTTGGATTTTGTGTCGGGGGTGTTGCCATCGTCTTTTTTCTACCTGGTCTTTAGCGGAGGTGGGTATCCCTGGTTTTAAAACATTTCGGCGATCAGCAGGATCGACATCACGCTCATGGCCATGAGGATGGAAATCACGGCGGAGGCCTGCTTGCCCGTCCGTTCCGCCTTCGTCTGGCGTACGGTGCCGGATCCTTCGATATCCTGAATTTCTCTTTCGGCGGCCGAATATTCGGCGCAGTTCACGATGTAGCCTTCGGCGTCGGTTTTCCGGTTTTCGGCGTTGTCGATCAGATCGAAAAGTTCCGGCAAGCTGCCTTTTCGCACTAGGCGCGGAATTTCCTTTTCGATTTCGCGCCGGGTGATGCGGCTGTGGTAGGTGTTGATGGCCGGGCCGAGGAGCCCGCCGACCCAACTGGAAAGGCCGAATAACGAATTGATCCGAAGCTTCCATTGCAAAAACGCCAACAGGCTCAACATGCCGATGGTGGCCATTTCCTCGTTGGGTGCCGCCACCGCCTTCAGGTGGGGATGGATGTCTTCTTCGAAACGCGCCGCAATGAAGGCGGCAATATGGCGGTCCATGGGTTTGTTTTTGGTGTCGACCCGGTTTGCCGCGCCATCGAGGGCCGACAGCAGGTCTTCGATTTCGACGACGTAATCCTTCAGCAAAAGCGGGCTTTGGCAGGGCATGGAAGGGTTGATTTCGTAAAGGCAGCGTTCGTACCCATAGCCCATATCGCGGATGCTCAGAAAACTCTTCAGCCTGATATATTCGCTCTGCTGGACCGATGCGCCGCCGAAGACGGTACTGCGGAACGTGTACCAAATGATTGGCAGGTCATAGGCCAGAACCTCCATCGGCAACCTGGCGCTGCCGCGGCGCAGAATCTCGACCGCCATCGCCGGCCCGAAGCCGTCCGGCATGAACGAAAACCCCTTGTATCGAACCGGCGCCTGCGGATCCAAGATCATGCACACCTTGGAAATGACGAAATCATCGGTGCCTTGCGGTTCGTCCTTATGCAGGTCCGCGATATCAATCGCCGCCTTGATACCGTCGGCGCGGTTGGCATCCTGGACGCCCTTCCTGAGCCAGCCGATGAGGGCCTCACCCTTGATCGCCTCCATCGCCGTTTCCCGGTGGCGTGACAGGTAACGGGCCAGGGTGCGGGGCGTGATATGGTCTTGGCCTTCGAAGGAATAAGGAAAATCCGACTTGGAGATGGGGATATGCTTGATGGATGCCTGTTTCTGGCCCGCCAGCCAGCCCGTCAACTCCTCTATCCCCCACCGTTCCTCGACGGCGTCGTTCAGCATGGCGCGAAGCGGTTCCAGCAACGGAATGGGAATACGCGCATTGGCGCAAATGGCGGCATAGCTGCCTTGTTCCATTTTCATCCGGATTATGTTTTCTTCGCTGATGTTGGCGAGCGGGTTGTAACCAATCATCAACACCGCGAAGGTCACGCCCAGGGCATAGATGTCGTCGGGCAAGCCGCCCAGGCCCCGCCCGCCCGGCTGGGCCATGGAGCGGTCGATGGGCTCAAACATCGTCGGCTGATCGAAGCCGGGCGGAACCGTCGCGCAATCACCCACCACCACCACCTGTTGGGCTTCGTCCATGAAGAAAACGTTATCAGAGCGGATCTCCCGGTGCGGCATGTCGAGGGCGGCGAAGTTTTTCAGGCCGGCGACCAGGGGGTCCATGATGATGCGGGGAAAATCGAACTCCGTGAACTTGAAGGTACCGGCCTTGACGGCGTCCATAACGCGGCCCCCCAACGGCCGTTCGTATATGATGATCATGGAACGTTGCCCCAAGGGCGGGCAGTCAATGGTGTCCCATTCGACCAGGGGCATGAGCCCATCGAAAAATTCGTCCTTGAGCGCGCTCATGATGTCGGTGCGTGTCGGCAGGCCGGGCGTGCAGACAAGCCCGAACAGCTTCCGTCCCAGGTCCCGGCGATCCTCGACCGCGTAGGCCTTGGCCGACGGGGTGTCATGGTTGGTCAACGGCTTGTCGTAGTCGATCAGATAGCGGTCGCGCAACAACACCGACCCCCCGGCCGTCGGTGCGGGAGGGGAAGAAGACTCTGCTTCGGGGGGCGCTTCCGCTTCGGGGGGCGCTTCCGCTTCTGGAGCCAAGACCTTGTCGGGAAGAGGCGATTCCTTCCCGACTTCGGCTTCAAGTGGCGATTCTGCCATGATGTCGATTCCCATCCGGTTTAGAGGACAATAATTTAATTATCGCCCTCACCCGGTTATGTCGGGCGATATTAGACGCCAACGCTTTGAAAAACAATAAAAGTTTTTCCGCCTCTGGTTGGGGAATGTTTTCCGAGGCGCTGCCGGAGTCTCGGCAGGGGGCAATAAAATACACTTGAATCAACGCCTTAATCGGAAAACGGGTCTTGAACCAGGATCACGTCCTGGCGCTCCGGGCTTGTGGATAAAAGCGCGATGGGAGCATCGATTATCTCTTCGATGCGGCGGATGTACTTGACCGCCGTCGCCGGCAGATCGGCCCAGGTTCGGGCCCCCCGGGTGCTTTCGGACCACCCTTCCATGACCTCGAAAACAGGCTCGACCTTCGCCTGGCGCACCATCGAAGCGGGCAAATGGTCAAGCGACTCGCCATCGATCCTGTAGCCGGTGCAGACCTTGAGCTCTTCCATGCCGTCGAGCACGTCCAGCTTGGTCAAGGCGATGCCGTTGATGCCGTTGACCTTCACCGCCTGGCGCACCAGCACGCCGTCGAACCAGCCGCACCGGCGCGGCCGTCCGGTGACGGTGCCGAATTCGTTGCCGCGTTCGCGGAGCAGGCGGCCGATGTCGTCCTCGAGCTCGGTCGGGAACGGCCCGCCGCCGACGCGGGTGGTATAAGCCTTGGAAATGCCGAGCACATAGTCCACCACGCCGGGTCCCTGTCCCGAACCGACGGCGGCCTGGGCGGCCACCGTGTTCGACGAGGTGACGAAAGGATAGGTGCCGTGGTCGACGTCCAGCATCGTGCCCTGGGCGCCTTCGAACAGGATGCGTTTGCCGTTGCGCCGGGCGGCATCCAATTCCTGCCAGACGACGCCGGTAAAGGGCAGAATCTTCGGCCCCACGTCCTCAAGCTTCGCCTTCAGGTCCTGGGCGTCGATTTCCGGTTCGCCGAGACCGCGCCGGAGCGCGTTGTGGTGCAGCAGCAGCCCCTCGATCCGCCCGTTCAGCCCTTCCGGGTCGGCCAGGTCGCCGACGCGGATGGCGCGCCGGGCCACCTTGTCCTCATAGGCGGGGCCGATGCCGCGTCCGGTGGTGCCGATTTTGCCTTCGCCCAGGGCTTTTTCCCGGGCCTGGTCCAGTTCAACGTGCAGAGGCAGGATCAGGACCGCGTTTTCGGCGATGCGGAGGTTTTCGGGCGTCACCTCGACTCCCAGGCGGCGGACGGTTTCCATTTCGTCGAGCAGCGCCCACGGGTCGATAACGACGCCGTTGCCGATGATCGACAGCTTCTTCGGCCTGACGACGCCGGACGGCAGCAAGTTCAGCTTGTACGTGGTGCCGTCGATGACCAGGGTGTGCCCGGCGTTGTGGCCGCCCTGGAAGCGGACCACCACGTCGGCCCGTTCGGACAGCCAATCGACGATCTTGCCCTTTCCTTCGTCGCCCCATTGCGACCCGATAACGACAACGTTGGCCATAACGGTCTAACCCTTTTTCTTTTTACCGATTTTCTTGATCTTGCCGCCCTCCAGCAGGTGGCTGCATGCCAGCCGTTTGGCTTCGGTTTCAGCGTCGGCGCCCTCTTCAAGGCCGGCGACGGCGATCCAGCCTTCGGCCCTGAGCTTCGCCGCTTCCTCCGCCGGCGTGGCGGCCGGCAGGAACACCCGGGGCGCCGGTTCCGGCGCCGGCAGGGCGCGAAGCACGGTATCCATGAACAAGGTGAATCCGGTCGCCGGTTCCCCGCCGTTGGCGTCGTCGCCATTGGCGGCGTAACGCCCGCCGTTGCCGAGTTCGCCACGCACCCCCTTGGCGAAGAACGTGAAGGTGACGCCCGTATGGTATTCGAAGCCCCGGTTTTCCACCGGGTCGATGGTCAATTTCAAGTCTGGACGGGCGGCCCGCACACGATCCACCACGTCGGCCAGGAGCTTGCGGCCGTCTTCGGCATCGCCTTCGAGACCAAGGCCGCCCAGGGCGTCCAAAGTTTCGGCGGCGGGGCCGGCGGCCGACAGCATGGCGGCCAGGGTTTCGGTGAGGGCTTCGCCCAATTCACCGCCCAGGCTGGCGACAGCGGCGGCGTCCTTGCGGTCCAGGGCTTGGCGCAGCTTGGCCCGGAGGCTTGGCTCGGCGTCGCCGCTGACGGCCGGCACCAGCGCCGGCAGGCCGAGATCGCAGGACAGCTCGGCGACGCCAAGTTCGATCAACGCGCCGGCGGCCATGGCAATGACTTCGGCGTCGGCGGCGGGGCCGGCGGCGCCGATCAGCTCGGCGCCGACTTGCATGAACTGGCGTTCGGGCCGGAGCTGAGAACCCCGGACCCTGAGCACTTGTCCGGCATAGCTGAGTCTGAGCGGACGCGGCGCCTTGGCCAGCCGGGCCTGGGCGATGCGGGCGACCTGGGGGGTGATATCGGCGCGCACGGCCATCATCCTTTGCGATTCCGGATCCATGAGCCGGAAGGTCTGTTCGGCCAGGCCGGCGCCGATGCCCGTCAAAAGTCCTTCTTCGAACTCGATCAGGGGCGGTTCGACCCGGTCATAGCCGTTGCCGGAAAAACACGCCAACAGCCGGTTCAGCACCGACGCCCCGAATTGGGCATCGGGAGCCAAAACATCGGAAAATCCGGCCGGTAATAAACCCTTGTCAGCAAAATTTGTCATCGTCGGATGCGGTCCGGATGTGAGCCAAATTCACCCTAACGCGTTACAGGGCCGTGGTGGGTCGGCCACCACGGCCCCGATTGCGCAACCTAGCAGAACGGCAGACCCGGCGCCAGCCTCAGCCGGAAACGGCCAGTTGATACAAAAACCCGGCGGCCAGCGATCCGGTCAGTGAAAGCGCCACGTACCAGGCGAATACCTGGCGCCGCACGAGGGCGAAAACCGCCATCGCCGCCGGTATGCTGGTGACGCCGCCGGCGATCATGAAAGCCAGGGCCGCGCCCTCGGACATGCCCAAATCGATCATGCCGGCCATCAGCGGGATGGCGGCATAACCGTTGAGATAGGCGGGGATGCCGACGACGACGGCGGCGGGGATCGTCCACCAGGCGCCGCCGCCGAGCCATTCGGCGATTATTTCGGGGGGAATGAAGGCGACCATCAGGCTTTCGATGGCAAACGCCAACGTCAGCCACTTGCCCAGGAACCAACCGGTTTCGCCAAGGCTATCGGCAAACATGCGCCGCCGTTCGGGCTCGCGCCAGAAAGGCCAAAGCACGCCGATGCCGTCACTCTCCGATTTTTCAGACGTTTGACAGGCGGTCTTGCCGCAGGCGATTTTAACGCCGCCGGAAAGCGGGTCCTTGAACAGGCCCAGCCATTGCGCGCCCAAGGTGCCGAAGCCGCCCATCAACCCCATGGTGAACGCGGCAAGGGTCTTGGCCAAGGTGAAGGGAAGCCCGAGGGCGGCGGCGCTGAGGATGAACATTTCCGGGTCCATCAATGGCGATGATATCCAAAAGGCCATCACCGGGGCCAGCGGCACGCCGGCGGCCAGCAGTCCGGCGACGATGGGAATGACGCCGCACGAACAGAAAGGCGACAGGCTCCCGAACAAGGCGGCGGTGGCGACCGTGGCCGCCGGGCGGCCGGAAAAAACCCGGGCGATCAGCTTTTCCGACCCGGTGGCCCGGGCCACCGCGGCGACGGTGACGGACAGCAGTATAAAGGGAGAAATATAAATCAGCGCCGATCCGACGAAGCTTAGGCTTTCCGGTATCCGGTCCGGGGCGAGAAGGAAAAGGCCCAGGTAAATCCCCACTATCGCCCATACGACGGTATCGACGCGGGAAAGGAGTTTCAGGGATTGGCCGCCCCAGGTCCTTGACGTCAGGAACCCGCGGGACGAGTCGTTCAGGGCGTGGTCGAGGGGGTCAGGGGTCATCGGTCAAGGTTCCCGCTTCAGGCCGCGGGCTGGTCCGTCTTTTCGTCGTCGAAACCGGCGCAGCATTCGGCGGTCAGGTAGGTCACCAAACCGTCCATCACGTCGGTTCGGGCAAAGCAGTGAAGGCTCCGGCCCCGGCGGCGCTGTTCCACCAACCCGGCCCAGGCCAGCCTGGCGATGTGGTGCGACAGGGTGGAAGCCGGAATTCGCAGGCGGCGCTGGAGGTCGCCGACCACCATGCCGACATGACCGGCCCGGACCAACAGCCGGAATACCGCCAGCCGGGTCGGACTGCCCAGCTCGGCCAGGCATTTAGCCGCATATTCTTCGTTCATGGGGGCATTGTAGCCTAAGGATTCCTTGCTATCAACGATATTTCTAGAAATATCGAAATATAAAGCAACGGAAAAGGAAGCGGTTGAATGCCTGTGCGTAAAAAAAGGGTGAAATTTGAATCCGGAGAGGGTCGCCGGCGGCAATTATTGCAGCGGGAACGACTTCTGGCGCACGGTCTTCCCCAGGCTGTTGACGAGAATCGGAATCATGTTCCGGGTCATTTCGCGGTTGTCGCCGGGGCCGATGTCGGCGCTGCTCCAACCCTGCCACAGGCGTTTGCCGTTCGACTTGTCATCGATGGTGACGTCGATGCGGAAACTGCTTGGCGTTACCGTCCGGGTCAATTCCCTGCGGTTGGGGTTTAACAGGCCGCCGCGGGCGGAATTGAAAAGGTTGAGACGGACTCTCGGCGCTTCGATGCCCGTTTGGTCGGGGTTGTTGCTCAACTCGACAAGCCGGTTGGGGCCGCCGCCGGTCCAGGAGCCGGCGGTATCGCGGGTTTCGAAGGTAAGGATCAGGGTTGCGTCCTTGGACACGGTATAGCCCTTTTGCCTCAGGACGCGCTCGAAATCCTTCTGCAGGACCAGGTTGTAGTCGGAATTATCGAGCGGCCGGACGAACAGGGCCGACCCTCGGGGAAGGGGCTGGAAGGAAACCGCGTTGATCTGGCCGTCGGCGAACGCCGCCGTGGCCGCGGTCAAGACAAAGGAAAAAGCGGAGAGGAGTCCAATACGTTTCACGACCAAGCCCTTTCAAAACACACAGTCCCCAACCCCATCGTTCCCCTCCACCGGCGGCAAGCCGCCCCCGTCGGGGTTCGATGTTCGCAGTCTATCGCAGGCCGAAGGATAGGGGAATCAATCTTTCCATCCCATTAAGTTTGAATGGAACCATTCGGACTTGATGGGCTCTGGTTGCGGCGCATGCCGCAACCCGCCGCGCGGCGTGCGTCAGCCCCCGTGGCGCGGGAATGGGCGCCTGAAACGCTCCAAAAGACCAACAAACCGCGGTTTTCCGGTTGTCCAGGACGTCCCGGGCCTGTTCCGGCGCCAGGGTATTGTGGTTTAGAGGGCCTTGTAGGAAGATGCCGGCCGGCAACCGCAACCGGGAATTTCGGATAGAACCAGGTCATGAACTCATAAATGGAGAAGCGGCAGGAAATCCGTCCGCGACCGGGCCTGGCCGCCCGTTGGACCCTGCTGGCGTTGCCTCTCTGTTACATTGCGGCGGCACTTTGGGTCCGTTCCCAGGGTGGGCCGTCGTGGTTGTGGTTCAACCTGGACCCGGATTATTTCTACCTTCTCGACGCGCTCAACATCGTCAACCTGACGACGCCGGGCCACGTCTATCATCCGGGGACGACGGTCGAATGGCTGGGCGCCCTGGTGCTGCGGGCCGCCAACCCGGGCGCCTCCGCCGACGCCATCACCGGCGCCGTCCTGGCCGACCCGGAAACCCATTTGCGCCTGATCGGCACCGTTTTCATCGTCCTCAACGCCCTCGGCGTCCTGGTTCTGGGCGCCGTGGGCTGGCGGGTGTTCGGGGACCTGCCGGCGGCGGCGTTCCTGCAACTGGCGCCTTTCATTTCGACCGTGGTTCTCAAGCACAGCATTTACGTCAAGCCGGAGGCGCTGCTTCTGTTGACGGTGCTGATGCTGGCCGCGGTCGCGGTGTTGACGCTGCAACCCGGCCTCCTGGAGCGTCACAAGGGACGCTTCGCCGCTGCCTTCGGGGTGATCGCCGGTTTCGGCGTCGCCTCCAAAATAACCGCTGTGCCGGTTTTTTTGCTGCCGTTGTTCGTGTTGGGCGGGGTGCGGCCGCGAATCCTGTACGGCGTTTGGGCGCTGGCGGCGCTGATTGTCTTCACCCTCCCGGCCCTCGGCGCCTATGACGTCTTTTTCGCCTGGATGGCGAAGGTGTCACATGGCACCAGCGCCTATGGGGGGGCTCCGGGGGCCACCGACTGGGGCGTTTATGTGAAAGGCATCCTCAAGCTTTTCAAGCGCCCCGCCTTCCACGTGGTGTTTATCCTCTCCGGCCTGACCCTGATCGGGGCCTGGTGGCGAAGCCGCCAGGGCCGTCCGGCGCCGGTTCCCGAGGTCCGCCTTTTGGCCGGAATCTGGGTCGCGCAACTGGCCCACGTGCTGTTGGTGGCCAAACAACCGAACGCGATTTACATGATCCCGTCCTTCGTGCTGATCCCGCTGGCCCTGGTCCTGGCATGGCGGCTGATGAGCGGCATGCTGGCCGATCGCCCGGCGGCGATGCGGGTCCTGGGCCCGGGATTGGCGGTGTTGCTGGCGGCTTTGGTGGCGGCGCAGGGATACGGCGTTTCCAAGCTCGGCCGGCAACTGGGCCGGGACCACAAGGCGGCGCTTTCCATCGACAACGGCCGTTTCGAACGCTGCGCCCGGATCAACCTGTATGCGTCCTCGAACCCGTCTTTCGCCCTGATGCTGGGCGATTACGTCACCGGGTCGCGGTTTTCAGAGCGGCTGGCGGTCCTCCGCCCGGCCAACGACTATTGGCTCGAACATTGGTGGGACCAGAGCCGGCTGGTGTTGCGCGGCTGGCGGGGGCCGGAAGACATAACCCAAGTCCTGAACCGCTATCCCTGTGTCGTCTACCGGGGCACTCATTGGTACAGGCCCCCCCACCGGCGAATATTGGACCTGCTCATGCCCAAGGCCGTCCCTGGGATCAAGTTCGACGCCATATGCAAGGCGGGCAAGGAAACCATCGCCACCGCCGGCGTCGATTGCGATGGCCGGGCCATCCCCTAGGAAATGCCATGACAACCAAGGGTGTCATCGCCGCCGGCCACCCGGAAACCGTGAAAGCCGCCGCCGCCGTTCTGGACGAAGGCGGCAACGCCTTCGACGCGGTGCTGGCGGCGATCCTTGCCTCGTTCGTGGTCGAGCCGGTATTGTCGTCCCTGGGCGGCGGCGGATTCCTTTTGGCCCGGCCGGTGGAGAAGGGATCGCCCGACCCGGTTGTCTACGATTTCTTTACCCAGACGCCGAAACAGCGCGCCGCCGATCCCGATTTCTTCCCCATCGTCGCCGATTTCGGCACCGTGACCCAGGAATTCCACATCGGCATGGCGTCGATGGCGACGCCGGGAACGGCAAGGGGGCTGTTTCTGATCCACAAGGAGCTATGCACCCTGCCGATGACGCGCCTTGTCGAGCCGGCGGTGGCCCTGGCGCGCAAGGGGTTCACCGTCAATCGGCTGCAGGCCTACCTGTTTCAGGTCGTCGGCCCGATCTATATGTCGAGCGCCGCCAGCCGCGCCATATTCGCCAGCGCCGAGGACCCGCAAGACCTCAAGCGCGAGGGCGAAACCATGACCAACCCCGATTTCGCCGACACCCTGGAATCGCTGGCCCGGGAAGGCGAGGCCCTGTTCTACCGGGGCGATATCGCGGCCAGCATCGCCGACGATTGCAAGGCCGGCGGCGGCGCCCTGGCAAGGAGCGACTTGGAAGGCTACCGGGTCGAAAAGCGCCGGCCCCTGACGGTCGATTACCGGGGCGCCCGGCTCTATACCAACCCGCCGCCGTCGACGGGCGGCATCCTCGTCGCCTTTGCCCTGGAACTGCTGAAAAAGACCGACGTCAAAGGACTGGGATTCGGCTCCCTGGGCCTTTTGCGGCGCCTGGCCCGGGTCATGGAGTTGACCAACAAGGCCCGGGTCGAAAGCGGCCTCGGCGAATTGGACGAAGGCGCCGCCGACACCCTTCTCGAACCCAGGTTTCTGGCCGCCTACAGGGCGGAAATCCTGGGCCGGCCGCGAGCCCTACGCGGCACCACCCACGTCAGCGTCATCGACGCCGCCGGCAACGCCGCTTCGCTAACCCTGTCCAACGGCGAAGGGGCGGGCTACATCGTTCCCGGCACCGGGATGATGATGAACAACATGCTCGGCGAGGAGGACATCAACCCCCTGGGCTTCCATCAATGGCCCACCGATACGCGCCTTTGTTCGATGATGGCGCCGTCGCTGGTGATTGGGGAAGGCGGCGCTTCGGTGGCGGCGCTCGGGTCGGGGGGGTCGAACCGGCTGCGCACGGCGATCCTCCAGGTCCTGGTCAACCTTCTCGATTTCGGCCTGCCGGTGAAAGACGCCGTCGATGCCCCCCGGCTCCATTTCGAAGGCGGCCTCCTGAACATCGAAAGCGGCTTCGATGGGGACGCCGTGGCCGGGCTTCAAGCCGGTTTCCCCGAGACCAAACTATGGGACCAACGGAACCTGTTTTTCGGCGGCGTCCATGTCGCCCGTTTCGATGCTCCGACGGGAGAATTCACCGGCGCCGGCGATCCACGCCGGGGCGGCGGCGACGCCGTGGTATAGTTCCCCGGTTTTCAATACCAAGGAGCGATGATAATGACGAAGGATGCCCCTTCCTCTCGCCTTTGGGGGTGAAAGGGAATAAGGTTTGCCGGTTCTTGAAAAGGAGCGGACAGAGAGACCCATCGTGGCCAAAAAAGAAACAGAAAGCCTGGCCAATATCAACCTGCTGTCGGGACTGAAACCCGCCGAACTGAAACAGGTCGAGAAATCGGCGAGCTTCAAGCGCTATGCCGGCCAGGAGCAGATCATCGACCGCCAGAGCGATTCTTCCAACGTGTTTTTCATCGTCGACGGAAACGTTCGGGTCGTCAATTATTCCCTGTCCGGCCGCGAAATCACCCTGGATGATCTGACCGGCGGCGATTACTTCGGCGAACTGGCGGCCATCGACGGGCGCCCCCGCTCGGCCAGCGTCATGGCCCTTACCGACAGCCTGGTCGTCTCCCTGCCCAAGGATCATTTCCTTGCCCTCCTTGAGACGCATCCCCCCGTTGCCATGAAGGTACTCAGAAGGCTGACGGAGATCGTCCGCACCGCCACCGACCGGATCATGGACCTGAGCACCCTGGCCGCCAACAACCGGATCCATGCGGACCTGTTGCGTCTGGCCAAGGACCACATGAAAGGCGAAAACGAGGCGGAAATCTCGCCCATCCCCATGCATAGCGACATCGCCAGCCGGGCATCGACGACCCGCGAGACGGTGGCCCGGGTGTTGAGCGACCTGGCCCGTAACGGCGTCGTCGAACGGCAGAAGGAAACGCTGTTGGTGATGGACGTCGGACAGTTAAGCGACATGGTCGAGGAGGTCCGGGGCGAATAACCCCCTTTATCGGCGCGCCGCGATCCTTTCCACCCCCGCCTTCGGCCTTTTCCGGCAACCCTTCCGGACTTTTTTCGCCCGAGTGACCCCGGTCACATGCCCCGGCGGCAATTCGTGGAATCCTTGACCTCGAATTGGTGCCTCCGGCGTTTTATCAACTAGGACCACGGGAGGAACGCGATGACCACGATGAAAGCCTTCGGCGTTGCCGTCTTCCTGACCTTGATCTTGTTGGCGATGATGCCGGCGGGGTCGGTGTTCCCCGGCGGGCTTTGAGCCTGCCTGTCCGACCCCTTGCTCTGATTATCCGCGTTTCGACCCTCCCACAGGCCGCCTGGTGACGGCCATTTTTTTGTTTATTTTAAAAGGGTTCTCATGTTTTCGGCGTTTGACTTGGACCCGGGAATCCTCCATCATCCAGGTAATCAGGGATTCCGCTGTCTTCCCCCACAGGGGAAAAGAGTTATAGGAATTTTTATAACTCGTGACGGCGGTTTTCTTTATAAGGGTTCTCTTTAGAAACCCGTACACCGATGGAGGCCTTGTCAAAGGGGCAGGAGATTAGGAAGTACCGATGGCGAAAACCATCCTGATCGTGGAAGACAACGATTTGAACATGAAACTGTTCAATGACCTGCTTCAGGCCCATGGATACGAAACCGTGCAAACCATGGACGGCCGCGACGTGCTTGAACTGGCTCGTGAACACCGGCCCGACCTGATCATCATGGATATTCAGTTGCCCGAAATTTCGGGCTTGGAAGTGACGAAAATGCTCAAGGCCGATGACGAATTGAAGGACATTCCGGTCATCGCCGTCACCGCCTTCGCCATGAAGGGTGACGAGGAAAAAATCCGGGAAGGCGGGTGCGAAGGCTATATCGCCAAACCCATATCGGTACCCACATTTCTTGAAACGGTCGCGAAGTTCTTGAACTGACACGCCGTTTTAAAGGTGAACTAGGTAATCGCCCATGTCGGCGCGTATCCTGATCGTCGACGACACTCCGTCCAGCGTCAAAATGCTGGCCGCCAAGCTGACCAACGAATATTACGAGGTCTTGACCGCCGACGCCGGAAGGGCGGCGCTGAAGGCCGTCGAAGAGGACGCGCCGGACCTTGTCCTGCTCGACGTGATGATGCCGGGAATCGATGGTTTCGACGTCTGCCAGCAGATCAAGCAGAACCCCCGGACCACTCATATCCCCGTGGTCATGATCACGGCGCTCGGCGGCCGCGAAGACCGGGTCCGGGGACTCGAGGCCGGGGCCGACGATTTCCTGACCAAGCCGGTGGACGACACGACGCTGTTTGCCCGCGTCCGTTCGCTGGTGCGGCTCAAGCGCATGCTCGATCAATGGCATCTGCGCGAGGAAACGTCGGAACGGCTTGGCTTCAGGACCGATACCGTCGACGTCATTGACGGCGGCACCGGCGCCCACATCATCCTCGTCGACGACAGCACCGTGCAGAAAAGCAATATCCAGGAAATCCTCGGCGCCGACAGCCACCGGATCACGGTGATCGACGATTACGATGCTTCGGGGAAAATCGTCGATATCGGCGGCGACGTCATCGTCATCAGCCTCAGCACCGATTCCGACGCCCCCCTGCGCCTGGCGTCGCGCCTGCGGTCCCTGGAGCCGACCCGCCAGGTGCCGATCCTGCTGATCGGCGATACCGAGGACATGGACTATTTCATCAAGGCCCTGGAGTTGGGGGTCAACGACTACCTTGTCCGGCCCATCGACGAACATGAGCTGATCGCCCGGGTGCGCACCCAGGTCCGCCGCAAACGCTATCAGGACCGGCTGCAAGCCAATTTAATGCAACACCTTTCGATGGCGCTGACCGACAGCCTGACCGGGCTTCACAACCGGCGTTATCTTACCACCCACCTGGAATCGGTGATGGGGCGGATGCCGGAACAGGACAAGCCGGTGTCGCTGTTGATGATCGACATCGACCACTTCAAGAAGGTCAACGACACATACGGCCATGCCGCCGGCGACGAAGTTCTTTTCGAGGTCGGGCAGCGGATCCTGCGCAACATCCGCGGTTTCGACCTGGCGGTCCGCTACGGCGGCGAGGAATTCGTCGTCGAGATGCCGGATACCCCGGTCGAGGTCGCCTTGGGCGTCGCCGACCGGCTCTGCGAAACCATGGCCAACGAACCGGTCAGGATTTCCGGTTCCAAGGACAAGATTTCGGTGACTTTGAGCATCGGCGTGGCCGAAAGCCGGGACGGCGGCGAGACCGCCGATGAACTGTTGAAACGGGCCGATGAAGCCCTTTACGAGGCCAAGCGCGCCGGCCGTAACCGGGTCATCCCGACGCCACCGAAAACGGCCCGGGACGCCCCCGAGGCCCGGCCCGGATAGCCAGGCCCCGCCAGGATATAAAGGCATGAAAAACCCCCCGTCGGGGGGCTGGCGCATGATGCATTTAGGATGGCTTATGTTTCATGCTCTATCTTATTGATATTACGCAAATTCGTCGTCGCGGATTGATTCAATCTGCTCGGGATTTGCTCTAGTTCCAAGACCGCTATTTGATCTTGGCTTCCTTGAACAGGACGTGTTTGCGGACGACCGGGTCGTATTTACGCATTTCCATCTTTTCGGTCAGGTTGCGGGGGTTCTTCTTGGTCACGTAAT
>JADFMB010000176.1 GCA_022564115.1 Pseudomonadota bacterium | reverse complement strand
CCCGATAGGCCGGTTCGTCGCCGGGGATGTTCCTGGCCGTCAGCGCCCGCACGGCGCATTCCTGGACCAGGTCTTCGGCCTAGTGGTGGTTGCCGGCCAGGCTCAGGGCATAGCCGTAAAGCCTTCGTAAATAGGCCTCGATTCTTGCGTGCTCCGTCACTGGACCTCCCCGTCCCTCAGGCGGCATATAAAGATCGCCTAATGTGGTGGGGGGCACAAGTCCAGGGAACGGAAATCATAGAAGAACTTGTCTTGATCGCTCGCTAGCCGTCCCCTCTTCGCGCCGCCCTCCCAGTGAAAAATACCAGGAAGATCGGATCACGCTTCGAGTCCAGTCACAAGGGACTTTATCAACAGTATCAACTCTTTGCGGACTCTCGCTTATTAGGCCGGCCTCTTTTTTAAACCAAGAGTCGGGCCGCGACGGCGTATCGAAAACCAGTGTTTAGCTTTTTGGTATGGTTCAAGAGCGTTTCAGATCGGGTTTATTTCCGACGAGCCTGAACCAGGAGACCCACAATCGTCTCTTCGCCGAGTGCCTTGCACGCCTCCAATCGATGGAGGCCTTCGACAAGGACAAAACGCTTACCGTCCCGACGAACCCATATCGGGGTCAGTTGACCTTCCTCCAGCATACTCTCGGCGATTTCGTTGACGACCTTGGAATTAAGCGTTTTTTGTCGCTTGACCGGCACATAGATGTCCTCAATCTTGAGGACCTGGTCCTTCATCAACATGTTGTTGAAGCGCCTTTTTTCCTCGTGGTGTCCTCGTGATGCTCTCGGGCCGAGCCGCCAGTCGTACCATGTTGTCCGAAAAAGAGCCCACCTATCCACCGTCCCAAGTTGGAAATACGGGATTTCCAACAGCTGCAAAAACATAGCAACGCCAACAAACGGAGTAAGGACGTTAGCTTTTCCGGGCTAAAGACGGAAGGGCTGAATTCCCGGGTTTGGCTCTAGTAGCCTGTATCATCTAAATTGCCCCCCGGTCGCCAACGCCCGGCCGGGTCTAGGGGCAAGGAAAAAGGCCGCTCCTTATGGGGCGGCCTTTGCAAGTCGATGAAGGGAGAGTCTGGGAGAAAAGGTTATTTAAGCGTCTCCGCCTGTTCCTTGATCTCGTCGAGACCTTCGGCGATGCGGGTGTAAATCACCTCCGCCGCCTCGGCGTTGGTCTTGGCGACCAGGGCCGTCAACTCCCCGGCGTCGGCGACGGCCTTCTCGAAGACCTCCTTGGCGGTCTGGGCCTGATTGGCGGCCGCATCTTGCGGGGAACCGCCCTTGCCGAGCTTGGCGAACGCCTTCTTGCCGGCGTCCAGGGACTGCTGGAGGATTTCCGACTGGCGCTTGGCCAGCGCCCGGACGCCTTCGGTGGCGGCTTGGTTGGCGGCGGTCAGGGCTTCGACGTTGCGGCGCTGGGCCTCGAGTACGGCGGTGACGTCAAATCCGGGGACGTTGTAACGGTCGGCGAATTTGGCGAATTCGCCGGCATATTTGGCCGGGTCGAAATCGGCGAAGACCTTGGTCATGTCGAAATCGAAGAACGGGTTTCCGGTGGCGGTTTTTTGCGTGGTCATCTCTATCACTCCTGAAATCTTTCGGTTTGCATTTCGGTCTGTGTTTCGGGGGGCAGGGCGCTTGCAACCGCCCTAATGCTGCACTGCAACATAGGCCTAATATGGCTCTATAAAAGGCCCGTGTCAACAAAAATTGTGCACTGCACAATAAAAAATCAGCCCCGGCCCGGGGATGGCAGGGAAACCGCGGGTCGCGGGCCGCGGGGGCGGGTTGAAAAGGCGGCTAAAAGGGATAAAGCCAAACGCCGGCGGCGGGGAAAAGAGTCAGGCCTTGGCCTTTTCAGGAGTCCCGGCCTGTTTGCCGGGACACAGGACCGAGGCCACGGTTTCGGCTTGGCGCAGGCCGCGGTCGAGGACGGCCATGGTTTTGGCCTTATCGGCGCTGTCGTCGCCCAGCCAGGCCCGCAGTGCCGCCAGATAGACCAGGGCCAGCCCCTTGGCGCGCAGAATCCCGGCCGGGCCCGCCGACGACAGTCCCGCGGCTTCCAGCATCCAGGCCATCGAAGCCAGCAGTTGGGGGCCGTGGCAAAGGGCGGCCAGGGGGTTGCAAAGGGCGTCCCGGACGATCGCCGCCACCGCCTCCTTGTCGGGTTGAAGGACGTCGAAACGCCGCATCAGCACGTCGAACAGGCGGTCGCGGGCCGAAGACCCCTCGGCCGGGCCGGCGGCCAGGACGCGCTCGTCGGTGCGGCGGATGAAGCCATTGACGATCGCCGTCTTGGAAGAAAAGGCGTTTCGAAGTTCGGCCAAGGTCACCCCGGCCTCAATGGCGATGTCGGCAAGCCGTACCCGCCGCCAGCCGCGCCCGGCGGCCAGGGCCAGGGCGGCGGTGATGACGCGGTCGGCACTGTCGGTTTTGCCCCTGGTTTTGCCCCGTGTCTTGCCCCGTGTCTTGCCCCGGGCCTTGCGCGTGGGGCCAACCGCCTTTTTTCGGGCTTTCTTGGCCATTTTCGGTCCCCTGGAAGGCGTCGGCTTGGGCCGAGAATCTCGACTAGAATATCATCGCCGATTAAGGCCCCGAAGCCAAGGGGGCGCCAAGGGGCAGGAATCAAAAGGCGGTGAAGAGGGTAAACCCGGATTAACCGGCCAGTTCCCTCGACCGCTTGGCGGCGGCGGCGACGGCCTTGGTCATCAACGCCTGCCAGCCGTCCCCGCCCATCAACACCTCCAGGGCCGCCGCCGTGGTGCCGCCGGGGCTGGCGACGTTGGCGCGCAATTGCGCCGCCGGATCGCTCGACCGGTGCAGAAGCTCGCCGGCGCCGGCGACGGTGGCCCGCGCCAGCCGATCACTCAATTCCGCCGGCAGCCCGGCCTCGTGTCCGGCTTCGGCCAGACATTCGGCGAGCAGGAAAACATAGGCCGGGCCGCTGCCGGAAACCGCCGTCACCGCATCCATCAGGCCCTCGTCGTCGATCCAGACGACGTCGCCGACGGCCCGCAACAGCCCGTCGCAGCGGCTTTTCTGTTCGGTGGTGACCTGGCCGTTTGCCGCCGCCACGGTGATGCCCCGGCCGACCGCCGCCGGCATGTTGGGCATGGCGCGGACGATGGCGGCTTGGGGCCCCAGTTTGGCCTCGAAATAAGCAATGGTCTTGCCGGCGGCGATGGACAAAAACACCGTCTCCGGGCCGGCATATCCGCCATAGGCGGGGGCGACATCGTCCATGGACTGCGGCTTGACGGCGAACACCACCGTTTCGGGCTTTAAATCGGCGTCCAGGCCGCCGACGGCTTCGACGACGTCGACACCGTGTTTTTCCCTGATGGCGCTAGCGGTATCGCCATCGGGTTCGACGACGACAATTTCGGCGGCGGCCATTCCCTTGCCCAGCCACCCGCCCAACAGGGCGCCGCCCATCTTGCCGCCACCGGCGAGGACCAGCGTCCCGGACATGGGTTTAAGTCATGCCCCGGCTCATGCTTCCCCCATGGTTTCGACCATGGCGGCGGCGATGGCTTCGGCCGGGGTGTTGCCGCCCCAGATCACGTACTGGAACGTCGGGTAAAAGCGATCGCATTCCAGCATCGCCACGTCGACCAGGTCTTCGATTTGCTCCAGGGTCGGTCCCTGGGTGCCGCGCATGGGCATGGCGTGACGGAACATGGGTAGCCCTTCGTCGGCCCAGACGCCGAAATGACCCATCCACAGCTTCTCGTTGACCATGGCCAGAAGCTCGTGCACGAAGGGGCGCCGGTCGTCGGGCACCCGCATGTCGAAGGCGCAGCTAAAGTGCATGGCGCCGACTTCGTCGTTCCAGGCGAAAAACAGTGAGTAATCGCACCAGGAGCCGGGAACCTGAAAGGCGATTTCATCGTCGCCGCGGCGGTCGAAGGCCCAGTCGTTGCGCTCCACCAATCGTTCGACGATATCCAGCGGATTGCCGGAATAGGTCTCGTGGTGGACGTTGAGTGTCGCCATGTCCGTTCCCCCTGTTGGCGTTGGCGGCGGCTTACCTATGTCCTTGGCCGCCGCCGAAATACCGGCAAAAACGACATAACCACCATATATGGTGGAATCATGCCCGGTCGGTACTAGGTGTAGCCTGCCCTAAGCCGGACTCGCACGCAAGCGCCGAATGATCCCGAAGGTCAATTTTTTGTGGATAAGCCTCGCCGGGGGGAGGGGCCCAGGGGAAATCAGGGGGAAATCAAGGGGAAAACCGGACTACTAGGCGCGCTTGCCCTTGGCGGAGGATTTCTTTTTCATTCGTTTTTTTGGCGTTTTTTTTGGCTTGGCTTTCTTGGTCTTGGCGGGGGCCTTGACGCCGAGCTTCCTTTCCAGGTCGCGGACCCGCTTCTCGAGCGCCTCCTGGCCGCCTCGGGCGTTGGCGGCCATCTCCTTGATGGCGTCGAATTCATCGCGGGGCACCATGTCGGCATCGACCAGGATGCGTTCGATCTGTTGGCGGATCAGGACCTCGATCTCGGCCTTGAGGCCGGTGAGGGTCGAAACCGCGCCGCCCGCGACTTTCGCCAGATCGTCGAATATCCTGCTGCGTGTCTGCATTTTTGTGACTCCCTTTAGCCGATATTTCCCAGATACATTCAAATCCACTCTGACAGTACAAAATTTCCACTTTCCTCGGAACAAATTACTTTCTGCGGCCATGCGACAGGCCAGATTTGATGATTTGGCCGTGTTCGGAACCCTTGTGCAGAGAAAGTCCGCTTCTGGTCAGGAGCGGCCATTGGTCATACCCGAAATTTAGTCCGCTCTTTGGGGTATAGCGGACCTCAACTCTCAAAATGTCTTGTGTGGATGGCTCCCGCGTTGCAAGGATTTTGTTCAAAGATGACGCGGCGGTCGGGTGCAGTCTTGTGTCCGGCCTGTGAATGCGGTGTTTTGAAACCGCTGGCCTTGATGGTTTCCGCGGATCGGGTCCCATTCTGCTAAGCGGGCTGTCATGCCCTGGACATTTAGCGGGTTGTCCCAATCCCCGGTCTGACCGGTTCGCCATCACTTCCCGTCGTCCTCGCATTGGTTAAAAGCCTCGGTCGTATCGAACAGACAATTCCTTATGCGGCCACCACCGTTGAGGGTTGAGGGGCGCGGTAAACCTCGCCACGGGTCATGACCGCCCAGGCCACACGCGCGGTTTTGTTGGCCATGGCGACGGCGACCAACTTAGGCGGCTTTCTCTGTAATAGGCCACTAACCCAGGGATGAATGTCCGGGCGTTGCCGGGCCCAACGAAGCCGTGACATCATCCCGTTGACCAGCAGGCGGCGGAGGTATTGGTCGCCCATCTTGGAGATGCGTCCCGACCGATCCT
>JADFMB010000020.1 GCA_022564115.1 Pseudomonadota bacterium | reverse complement strand
GATGGCCTTGGGCATTCCCGGCGACGTGACGACGGCGGTGATGCTGGGCGCGCTGTTGATCCACGACGTCATTCCCAGCCCCACCTTCATCTCCGAAGAACCGCTGATCGCCTATTCCATCTTCATCGCCTTCTTCGTCGCCACCTTCATGATGATCGGCCTGCAGTCGTTCATGCTGCGCGTCTTCGTGCTGGTGACCCGGGTCCGCATGTACATGTTGGCGGGGGTGATCCTGGGGTTCTGCGGCATCGGCGTGTTCGCCATCAACAACATCGAATTCGACGTCTGGACCCTGGTGTGGTTCGGCATCCTCGGTTTCCTCATGCGCCACTTCGGCTTCCCCCTGGCGCCGATGATCCTGGGCGTGGTGCTGGGCAACATCGCCGAGCTCAACCTGGCCCGGGCCCTGGCCATCACCACCGACATCTCGCCCTTCTTCACCCGGCCATGGTCGCTGTTCTTCTTCACCATCGCACTATTTTCCGCCCTCTTCCCCTTGTACCAGGAGCACCGGGGCAAAAAGAAATGGACTCTTTTCTACCTGCCGGCGGCGTGCTTCGCCGTATCCGTGCCCCTTTACATGATGGGCGGCGTGCCCCGGCCGATCCTCGCCACCATCGTGCTCGCCTATGGCGCGTATACGTTATGGCAACGGGCGCAAGGCGGCTGGCGACTTCAGGCGGCGGAAGGGCGCGACCTTGTCGAGTGATAAGGCGGGGAATCTCCGATGGACCAATGGGCTGACGATATTTTCAATGTCCTGATCGGGGCCGGCGTCCGCCAGGTCGCCTATGTCCCCGACATGGGCCATAAGCGGTTGATCGAGCGTTGCAACGCCGACGAGCGGATGACCGCGGTGCTCCTGACCACCGAGGAGGAAGGCGTGGCGCTGCTGGCCGGGGCCTGGCTGGGCGGCGAGCGCGGCGTATTGTTGATGCAGTCCAGCGGCATCGGCAACTGCATCAACATGTTTTCCCTGACCCGGTCGTGTGAATTCCCGCTGCTGATGCTGGTCACCATGCGCGGCCAATGGCGCGAATTCAATCCGTGGCAGAAGCCCATGGGCCAAAACGCCAAGAAGCTTCTGACCACCGCCGGGTTCAACGTCGAGGTGGCGTCGGAACCGGGCGCCGTCGCCGCTGCCGTGGCCGAGGCCGCCGAAGGCGTTTTCAAAAACAACGGCCGGACGGCGGTGCTGCTGCACCAAAAGCTGATGCCCGAAAAGACGTTTGGGAAATAAGCCGTAATGATGGACGCGGACGAAAAACGAAGCGAAACCTACCCCCTGCGCCGGCGCGGCGTCGCCCGGGCGCTGCTTCGGGGCCGCCGCGGGTTGCTGGTCGTCGCCGGGCTCGGGTCGTGCGCCTGGGACATCACGGCGGCCGGCGACGATCCTTTGAACTTTCCCCTCTGGGGGGCCATGGGGGGCGCCCCCGCCATCGGCCTCGGCCTCGCCCTGGCCCGGCCGGACCGGCGGGTCTTGGTGATCACCGGCGACGGCGAAATGCTGATGGGACTGGGCAGCCTGGCCACCATCGCCATCCAGGCGCCGGAGAACCTCGCCGTCGTCGTCCTGGACAACGAACGCTACGGCGAAACCGGCATGCAGCCAACCCACACCGCCCATGGCGCCGACCTGCCCGGCGTCGCCAAGGCGTCCGGGTTCCCGGTCACCGGCCAAGTCGACGACCAGGGCGGGCTGGACGCGGCCCTGCCGGTAATCCTGGAAGCCCCGGGTCCGGTCTTCTTCACCATCAAGGTGCGGGCCGAGGACCTGGATTTCGTGCTGCCGCCGAAGGAAGGGGTTATCCTAAAGGACCGTTTCCGCCAGGCCCTGTTGGCCCCCGGCCCGGCTGGCTAAAGTATTCGAAAGGTGTCCCAGGGGGCCTCAAGAACACCGTGGGAGGACGATATGGCCGAACTCGAAAAATACCAGATGTACATCGGCGGCGAATGGACCGATCCGGCGTCCGGCGAATGGTTCGAAAGCTTCAACCCCTTTACCGGCAAGCCGTGGGCGCTGTTCGCCCGCGGCAACGCCGAAGACGCCGGACGCGCCGTCGCGGCGGCGAAAAAGGCGCTCAATTCGCCCGAATGGGGGGGGCTGACGGCGACGGCCAGGGGCCACCTGCTGCGCCGCCTCGGCGACCTGATTACTGAGAACGCCGACCGCCTGGCCGAGATCGAGGTCAAGGACAACGGCAAGCTGATCGCCGAAATGGGCATGCAGCTCAAATACGTGCCTGAGTGGTACTATTACTTCGCCGGCCTGGCCGACAAGATCGAAGGCTCGGTCCTGCCCATCGACAAGCCCGACCACTTCGCCTACACCGTGCATGAGCCCCTGGGCGTCGTGGTCGCCATCGTGCCGTGGAATTCGCCGCTGCTGCTGACGGCGTGGAAGCTGGCGCCGGCGCTGGCGGCGGGCAATACGGTGGTGTTGAAGCCTTCCGAGTTCACCTCCGCCTCGGCCCTCGAATTCGTCAAGCTGGTCGAGGAAGCGGGCTTTCCCAAGGGCGTCGTCAACGTGGTCACCGGCTTCGGCGCGGAAGCCGGGGAACCGCTGGTGATCCACGACGACGTCGCCAAGATCGCCTTTACCGGCGGCGTCCAATCGGGCACCCACGTCTACGAGAAGGCGGCGGCCGGGCTGAAGAAAGTGAGCCTGGAGCTGGGCGGCAAGTCGCCCAACATCGTCTTCGACGACGCCGACCTGGACAACGCCGTCAAGGGCGCCATTTCCGGCATCTTCGCCGCCACCGGACAGACCTGTATCGCCGGCTCGCGGCTATTGGTGCAGGACAAGATCCACGACGAATTCGTCGACAAGCTGGTGACATTCGCCAAGACCGCCGAAATGGGCGATCCGATGTCCCTGGACACCCAGATCGGCCCGGTGACCACGATGCCGCAATACGAGAAAATCCTCGGCTACCTGGACGTGGCCAAGAACGAAGGCGCCGAATGCGTGCTCGGCGGCGGCAAGGCCGAACGTCCCGAATGCGGCGACGGCTGGTTCGTCGAGCCGACGATCTTTACCGGCGTCAGGAACGACATGCGCATCGCCCAGGAAGAGGTCTTCGGCCCGGTGCTGTCGGTGATCCCGTTCAAGGACGACGACGAGGCGGTGGAAATCGCCAACGACGTGGTCTACGGGCTGGCGGCCGGCGTGTGGACGTCGTCCATCAACCGCGCCATCGAAATACCGAAACGGTTGCAGGCGGGGACGGTCTGGGTCAACACGTATCGCGCCGTCAGCTACATGGCCCCCTTCGGCGGCTACAAGCGCTCCGGCCTGGGGCGCGAAAGCGGCCAGCAGGCGATCAAGGAATACATGCAGACCAAGACCATCTGGGTGTCGACGGCGTCCGAGGTGCCGAACCCGTTCGTCATGCGCTGAGGCGTTGAATGGCTGGGGGCGGTAAAAACATCTTCGAGACCGGCTTGGAGGCGAACGCGGCCAATTTCCAGCCGCAGACGCCGCTGTCGTTCCTCGACTGGGCGGCCGGCGTCTACGCGGACAAGACCGCCGTCATCCATGGCGAGGGGAAATTCACCTACCGGGAATTCGCCGAGCGCTGCCGCCGGCTGGCCTCGGCCCTGAACAAGCGCGGCATCGGGCTCGGCGACACGGTATCGGTGATGGCGCCCAATTCGCCGCCGATGCTCGAAGCCCACTACGGCGTGCCGATGTCGGGCGCGGTGCTGAACGCGCTCAATTTCCGCCTCGACGCGGCGGGCATCGCCTTCATCCTCGGCCACGCCGAATCAAAGGTGCTGATTGCGGACAAGGAGTACTCGCCCGTCATCAAGGAGGCGCTTTCACAACTGGACTCTCCGATCACCGTCATCGACATCGACGATCCTTATGCCAATTTGGAGCCGGGCGGCGGCGAACTGTTGGGCGAGACCGATTACGAGGCGTTGCTGGCCGAAGGCGATGCGGATTACCGATGGACCCCGCCCGCCGACGAATGGCAGGCGATTTCGCTGAACTACACGTCGGGCACCACCGGCAACCCCAAGGGCGTCGTCTATCACCACCGCGGCGCTTTCCTCAACGCCCTCGGCAACGCCCTGGTGTTCGGACTCAACGCCGGCTCGGTCTATCTGTGGACGCTGCCGATGTTCCACTGCAACGGCTGGTGCTACACCTGGGGCGTGACGGCGGTCGGCGGCACCCACGTCTGTCTGCGCCGCATCGACCCGGCGGCGATCTTCGATCTGATCGGCGAGCACGCCGTCACCCACATGTGCGGGGCGCCGATCGTCCTCAACATGCTGGTCCACGCCCCGGACGGGGTGAAGCAGGCCTTCGGGCGCACCATCGAGGTGGCGACCGGCGGCGCCGCGCCGCCGAGCGCCGTCATCGCGGCGATGGAGAAAATGGGCTTCAACGTCACCCATCTCTACGGGTTGACGGAAAGCTTCGGCCCGTCCACCTATTGCGCGCCCAAGGAAGCCTGGGCCGGTATGGACCCGGATGACAAGGCCCGGGAAATGGCCCGCCAGGGGGTGCGCTATCCGACGTTGTTCGACCAATCGGTGCTCGACCCGGAAACCATGGCCCCGGTGCCCGCCGACGGCGAAACCATCGGCGAGCTGATGCTGCGCGGCAACACGGTGATGAAGGGCTACCTGAAGAACGAAGAGACCACGAACGAAGCCTTCGCCGGCGGTTGGCTCCATACCGGCGATTTGGGCGTCGTCCACCCGGACGGCTATGTCGAGATCAAGGACCGGTCCAAGGATATCATTCTCTCCGGTGGCGAAAACATTTCATCGCTGGAGGTCGAGGAAGTTCTTTACCGGCACAGCCAGGTGATGGAGGCCGCCGTGGTCGCCAAGCCCGACGACAAATGGGGCGAGACGCCTTGCGCCTTCGTCACCCTGACGCCGGACGCCGAAAACGTCTCGGGCGATGATATCATCCAATGGTGCCGGGACAACCTGGCCCACTTCAAGGCGCCGAGGGAAGTCGTCTTCGGGCCGCTGCCGAAGACCTCGACCGGCAAGATTCAGAAATTCATCCTGCGCCAGCGGGCCAAGGAACTGTGAACATGGCCATGACCGCCAACTTCAAACTCGACGGCAAGACCGCCCTCGTCACCGGCGCCTCGGGCGGCCTCGGGCGGCATTTCGCCGGCGTCCTGGCCGCCGCCGGGGCGCGCGTCGCCGTTTGCGCTAGGCGCATGGACAAGGTGTTGGAAACCGTGGCCGGGATCGAAGCCCACTCCGGATCAGGGGGCGGCAAGGCCCTCGGCGTCGAAATGGACGTCACTGATTCCGCCAGCGTCTCGGCGGCGTTCGACGCCATCGAGGAACAGGCCGGCACGGTGACGATTGTGGTCAACAACGCCGGCGTCGCCGACGGCAAGGCGGCGCTGGAATGGACGGAGGACGACTGGGACCGGATTCTGGACACCAACCTGAAAGGCGCCTGGACCGTCGCCCAGGAGGCGGCGAAGCGCATGGCGGCGGCCGGAACCGGCGGCGTCATCGTCAACATCGCCTCGGTGCTCGGCCTTCGCGTCGGCAAGGGGGTGCTGCCCTACGCCGTCTCCAAGGCCGGGCTGGTGCAGATGACCAAGGCGTTGGCGCTGGAGCTGGCGCCGCAAAACATCCGCGTCAATGCGCTGGCGCCCGGGTACGTGGAAACCGACCTCAACCGGGAATACCTGGCCAGCGAGCACGGCCAAAAGCAAATCAAGCGCATTCCCTTCCGCCGTCCCGGAACCATGGAGGAACTCTCCGGGCCCCTGCTTTTGCTGTGCTCCGAGGCGTCGGGCTACATGACCGGCTCCATCCTCGCCGTCGACGGCGGCCATCTGGTAAGCTCGCTTTAGGAGCGCGCCTAGGGAATCAGACATGGACTTCACCCTTAGCCCCGAGACCGAGGACATCCGCAAGCGTATCCGCGCCTTCGTCGAGGACCATCTGTTGGCGCTCGAAGCCGACCCCGGGTCCTTCGACGAGCACGAGAACATCAACCTGGACCTGCTCGGAAAAATGCGCCAAAAGGCCAAATCGGAAGGCCTGTGGGCGCTCGCCATGCCCACCGAAAGAGGCGGGCAGGGGCTCGACACCGTGTCCATGGCCGCGTGCTACGAGGAAATGGCCCGTTCCATCTTCGGGCCTGAGGTCTTCAACGCCGCCGCGCCGGACGACGGCAACATGATCGTCCTCAACAAGGTCGGCACCGAGGAACAGAAAGACCGCTGGCTGCAGCCGATCATCGACGGCACCGTGCGCTCGTCCATCGTCATCACCGAGCCCCATCCCGGCGCCGGGTCGGACCCGGCCGGGATGATGAAGACGACGGCGACGAAGAAAGACGATTCCTGGATCATCCAGGGTCACAAGTGGTTCATCACCGGGGCCGGGGCGGCCCAGCACTTCCTCCTCGTGGCGCGGACCAGCGACGATCCGAGGAAGGGCCTGACGGCGTTCATGTTCGACCGCGACCAGCCGGGGTGGGGGATCGTTCGCCGGATTCCGATCATGGGGCCGGAGGAACACGGCGGCCATTGCGAGTTGATGTTCACGGACCTCGAAATCCCCGACGAGAATCGGCTGTTGGAAGTCGGCGACGGGCTCAAGGTGGTGCAGATCCGCCTCGGCACGGCGCGGCTGACCCATTGCATGCGCTGGCTCGGCATGGCCAAGCGGGCGTTGGAAATCGCCGGCGAATACGTGGAAGAGCGCCAAGCCTTCGGCCACAAGCTGATCGAGCGCGAAAGCGTGCGGATGAAGCTGGGACAGGCGGCCATGGCCATCCACACCGGGCGGCTTCTGGTCATGAACGCGGCCTGGAAACTGGACCAGGGCGATTTCGCCCGCAAGGAAGTCTCCATGGCCAAGGTCGCCGTCGCCGACACCCTGCACCTGGCCGTCGACACGGCGATCCAGCTTTGCGGCGCCAAGGGCTATTCCAAGGACACGTTGCTGGAATGGATGTACCGCTATGCCCGCCAGGCGCGGCTGGTGGACGGCGCGTCCGAGGTCCATGAAATGGTGCTGGCGCGGTTCTTCCAGGACGAAGGGCTGGACTTCTGGCGATGGGGGTAACCCCGGGGATCGACGGGGACGCCCGGGAACGGCTCCGGGACTTCCTGACCAAGGCGGCCGAAGGCGCGGTCACGATCACCGATTTCCGGAAACTTCCCGGCGGCGCGGTTCAGGAAAACTGGCTGTTGGACATCACCGTTTCGGATGGTGAATGGGCCGGGGAGCATGAACTGGTCCTGCGCCGGGACGCGGCCGTCCCGGTCGCCGCCAGCCACCGCCGGGGCGAGGAATTCCAAATCCTCAAACTGGCCCACGAGGCCGGCGTCATGGTGCCGAAGCCGTGCCTGATGTGCGAGGACGCTGCCGTCATCGGCGGGCCTTTTTTCATCATGCACCGCGTCGGCGGCGAGGCGGCCGGGCACCGGCTGGTCAAGCGGCCGGTCAACGAGGCCTTGGCGGCGGAACTTGGCACGCAGCTCGCCCGCATCCATGCGATCACGCCCGGGGTGCGGTCGCTCAGGTTTCTGAAGCGGCCGAAACTGAGCCCGGCGCTGCGTGCCGTCGCCGATTACCGCTGTTACCTGGACGATTTAGGCGCATCCCGCCCGGCGCTCGAATGGGGGCTGCGCTGGCTGGAATTGAGGGCGCCGGAGAGGGGCGCCATCGTCCTCTGTCATCGCGATTACCGCACCGGCAACTACATGGTTTCCGACAACGGCGAACTGACCGGGATTTTGGATTGGGAATTCGCCGGCTGGGGCGAGCCGGAAGAGGACCTGGCCTGGTTCTGCGCCCGGTGCTGGCGGTTCGGGGCCGATGAGCGCGAAGCCGGCGGCATCGCGTCCCGCGAATCTTTTTACAAGGCCTATGAGAAAGAGGCCGGGCGCTGGATCGACGAAGACCGCGTCGCCTTTTGGGAGGTCATGGCCCACGTACGCTGGGCCGTCATCGCCTGCCAACAGGCGGCCCGCCACGTTTCCGGCGGCGAGCAATCCCTGGAGTTGGCGTTGACCGCCCACGTGGTGCCGGAACTGGAGCTGGAAGTCTTGGCGCTTACCGGGGCGTTGAAAGGCGAGGCGGCCTGATGCGCGACCGGCCGACGGGCGAGGAACTGCTGGCCCTGGTCGAGCGGATCGAGGGCGGCGACGATTCCATCGTCCTGCCCGCCGACGGGCGCTACAAGGAATTGATGATCGCCGGCGCGCGGGCCATCGCCGAGCGCCAGCGGGACATCGGCGACGGGCCGGAGATAAGGGAACAGGAAGACCTTGCCGGAATTCTGGGCGCCGAAGGATCGCTTGCCGACCTCAACAAGGACTTGGCGGCGGCGATCCGGGCCGGCGGCCACGGCCCGGAGACGGCTGATTCCGCCGCCGTCGGCCGGCACCTGTGGCAAACGGCGCTGCAAAGGGTGCGCGAAAGCAATCCGAAGGCGCTTAGGCCCTTGAAGTTGAAATAACCCTTCCCGCCGTCCACACATGACCCGAAGCGGGCATTGGGGCGCAAAAGAATACGGCGGCCGCTTCGGCTATCGCTGTTACTTCTTCTTTCGCTTTACGAAAGCCACCTTAAATAGCACCAGCTTCGACGAGCAATTTGATAATTTCGGGATAGCGTCCCCGTTTAGCGGACTCCAAGGCCGTTAATCCTCTGATACAGGTAAAATAAGTGTTGACCTCGATACCAGCCTTTATTAACGCCGCCAGGATCTGAGGCTGTCGAGAGTTGACGGCTGGGCAGATCGCAAAGGCGTTGTAATACCTTTTGAATGACACTTTGTGCCGGAGGAGCGCATCCACGACCTCCGGATGCCGATAAACTATTGCTACCACCAGAACGCTTGTATGCCACTCCCTCCCCCGATTCCATCTCGGATTAGTAAATGAGACCTCTGCGTTGGGGTCAGCGCCTGCCGAGAGCAACGCTTTTACTTTTGCTACGTCTCCTGCAATGACAGCCACACCTAATTCTTGGCTGCTCTTTGGTTGAGACGCACAAGCGGCGAGACCAAAAACTACAATGGAAATACACAGCAGTCGTATCATGGTTTCCTCCCTCCATTCGGATTTTGGGGCTACACCAGTACTGTACAGTTTGCTTTTTCGTTTTGACGTGCCCAGCATAATAGCCTGGCACGAAATTTTCCAACGGAGTCACTTAGCTAACGGAAAGAGGTCCGAAGGCGCTTCCGCCCTCTTCCGGTGTATAATCGAAATGAAGGATAAGGGAGAGGTTTCGTGACCATAGCCAAGCAACTGGCCACACGAATAAAGGCTTTCCGCTATGACGGCCTGCCGGAAGAGGCCGTTTACTGGGCCAAGACGGCGATCCTCGATACCGTCGGCGTGACCCTGGCCGGCTCGCGGGAGCCGTGCGTCCGGATCCTGGAAAGTATCCATGGCATCGGCGACGGCGGCGGCCCGTGCCTGGTGTTCGGCCGCGACGTCCGCACCGGCCCGCTGGACGCGGGATTGATCAACGGCACCGCCTCCCATGCCCTCGATTTCGACGACCTGGCGCCCTCCATCGGCGGCCACCCGTCGGTGCCCCTGGTACCGGCGATCATCGCCTTCGGCGAAATGACCGGCGCCAGCGGCCGGGACGCCATTACCGCCTACGTGGCCGGGTTCGAGACCGAATCCCGGATCGCCCGGGCGGTCAATTTCCATCACTATGAAAAGGGCTGGCACCCGACGACGACCCTCGGCATCTTCGGCACCGTCGCCGCCTCGTCGCTGCTGCTGGGGTTATCGGAAGACGAGACGGAAACGGCGCTGGCCCTGGCGGTGTCGCTGGCCTCGGGGGTGAAGGCCAATTTCGGCACCATGACCAAGCCGCTCCACGTCGGCCATTGCGTGCGCAACGGCATGCTGGCGGCGATGCTGGCTGGGCGGGGATTTACCGCCGCCGAAGACGCCTTCGAGCACAAGCAAGGGTTCCTCAACGTCTTCAACGGGCCGGGGAACTTCGACGCCGAAAAAATATTCGACACCTGGGCCGACCCGCTGGACATCGTCGAAAAGGGTCTGGGGTTGAAGCAGTTCCCGTGTTGCGGCTCCACCCATCCGGCCATCGACTGCATGTTGAAGCTGGTCCGCGACGACGGGCTTAAACCCGAAGACGTGGCCGGGATCGAGATCCTGACCAACCCCCGCCGCCTGCCGCACACCGACAACCCGAACCCGCGAACCGGGCTTGAGGGAAAATTCTCCATCCAATACGTGACCGCCCGGGCGCTCACCGACGGCCGCGTGGTCTTCGCCCATTTCGAGGACGCCGCCGTCGCCGACCCGGAAACGGCGAAGCTGCTGCCCCTTATCAGCGTCGGCGAACACCCGGACATGGCGGCGGAATCGGAAAACCAGTTCTGCGCCGAAGTCATCGTCACCACCCGCGGCGGGGCCAGGCTTTCGGCCCGCATCGACCATGAAATGGGGCGCGGGCAATCCAACCCCATGTCCCGGGACGAACTGTGGGGCAAGTTCGAGGACTGCGCCGCCCTGGCCCTGCCGAAACCGAAAATCAAGCCGTTGTTCGAGATGCTGGAAAACCTGGACACCCTCGGCTCGGTGGCCGACCTGACCGGCTTGGCGGTGTTGGAGGCCGCCCCGGTGCGCGAGGCCGGCGAATGAACCAGCGAAAAATCCGCGCCGTCTTCATGCGCGGCGGCACCTCGAAGGCGATCGTCTTCCGCCGCGACGACCTGCCCGAGGACCGCGCCGAATGGGACCGGATTTTCCTCGCCGCCTTGGGCAGCCCCGACCCCAACGGCCGGCAGCTCAACGGCATGGGCGGGGGGATTTCTTCGTTGTCTAAAATATGCGTCGTCGGCCCGTCGGAGCGCCCCGACGCCGATGTCGATTTCACCTTCGCCCAGGTCGGCGTCGACAAGGCAGTGGTCGGCTACGGCGCCAACTGCGGCAATATGTCGTCGGCCATCGGCCCGTTTGCCGTCGACGAGGGGCTGGTGACGGTGGACGGCGACGAAGCTTTGGTCCGCATCCATAACACCAATACGGACAAGATCATCCACGCCCGGTTCGCCCTCGACGGGGGCCTGGCCGCCGTCGAGGGAAATTTCGAGCTGCCCGGCGTTGCCGGCCAAGGGGCGCCGGTGCGGATGGAATTCCGCGATCCCGGCGGCGCGGCGACGGGCAAGCTGTTGCCGACCGGCAACGTCGTCGACGCGATCGAGGTGCCCGGACTGGGGACCGTCGAGGCGTCCCTGGTCGATGCCGCCAACCCCTGCGTGTTCGTCGAGGCCGCGGCCTTGGGCTTAACGGCTACCGAGGCGCCGGCCGATATCGACGCCATGACCGGGGTCATGGAAAACCTCGAATCCATCCGCGCCCAGGCGGCGGTGATGATGGGGATCGCCAAGACCCCCGGCGAGGCGACGGAAAAATCTCCATCGGTCCCCTTCGCCGGCATGGTGGCCGGTCCCCAAGACGCCGGCACCCTTTCGGGACAGAAGGTTTTAGCCGCCGACGGCGACCTGACGGCGCGCCTCGTGTCGTCGGGGAACGTCCACCGGGCGCTGCCGTTGACCGGCGCCTTGTGCCTGGCCGTGGCGGCCCGCATCGAGGGTACCGTCGTGCGGCGGCATTTTCGGCCTTCGGCGGGCGATGATGGCGATATCCGGATGATCCAGCCTTCCGGGATTCTGCCGGTGGCGTGCACCGTCAAGCTGACCGCCGACGGCTGGGTGGCCGAGCAGGCGACCGTCACCCGGACGCAGCGGCGCCTGTTCGAAGGCCGGGTGCTGGTGCCGGGATCGCGAGTCGCGGTTGCATGAGACGCGGCCGAGGGGCGCCCGGGGCGTCGAAATTCATCCTCCCATTGGCGCTTTTCCTGGCCGCCACCGGGGCCACGGCCGCACCCCCCGATCCGGGCGCCGACATGGTTGCCTTCATGCGTTTCGCCATCGCCCAGGCCTGCGAGACGCCGGTTCCCGAAGGCCCCGAGGCCGGCCCCGAACTGGTCCGCCGCTTCGGCGCCGAAAAACTGCTGGAGGCGCGGACGTTCGAATTCCGGGGCCGGCCGGGCCGGACCCAGTACGGGCTGCTGCTCAAGAACGGCGACGAGGTTAAAATCCAGCGCCTTTTTCCGTTGGGACGGTTGCGCCGGGTGACGGTGGAAATTCACCGGGAATCCGCCAAGGGGAGGCTCAGGCCGGCGATGTCGGCGGCCCTCGGCGCCGATTGCCGGGTGCTGCGCGCGGCGCGCATCGACTACGATGAAGAGGGAAGGGCGAAAACCCTGGTTATCCTCGGGCGTGATCTCCAACGGACTCTCGCGAACGAACCCCTAAATCCGCCGGTCCCCGCCGCCCGCGACCCAAACCCCGGCAAGGACGCTATTCGTGTCGCCCTGGTCGATACGGGGGTCAATTACCTGCTCGACGGCGTCGCCGACCGCCTTGCCCGCGGGCCCGAAGGACGGGCGCTGGGCTTCGATTATTGGGACATGGACGACCGCCCCTTTGACGTCGATACCGGGCGTTCGGCTTTTTTCCCGCTCCACCACGGGACGGCGGTGGCCAGCATCCTGCTTCGCGAGGCGCCGGGCGCGAGGATCATTCCCTACCGCTATCCCAGGCCGGAAATGTCGCGGATGGCGGCGCTGGTGGCCGACGCCGACAGGCAGGGCGCGGTGATCGTCAACATGGCCATGGGATCCAACAAGCGAAGCGACTGGCGGACCCTGGCCGAGGCGGCGAGGGCGCGGCCGCATATGCTGTTCGTCATTTCCGCCGGCAACGACGGCCGCGACATCGACAAGGACCCTGTCTATCCGGCGGCCCTGGACCTGGACAACTTCCTCGTCGTCACCTCGGCCGACGATTTCGGGCGCCTGGCCGAAGGGTCCAACTGGGGCCGCGTCCATGTCGACGTCATGGTCCCCGGCGAACGGGTGGCGGTGATCGACCACCGGGGCGCCAAGGGCAAGGCGTCCGGGTCGAGCTTCGCCGTGCCCCGGATCGCGGCCCTGGCGGCGCGGCTGCTGGCCAGGAATCCGGGCTGGCGGGCGGCGGAATTGAAAAGCGCCATCGTCGGCCGCGCCCGGCCGTCCAGGTTCCATGAGACCCCGCCCGTCCGTTACGGCTGGATTCCCGACCCGGCCGACGATTTTTAAAGACCCCCTAAAACGGGCGGTTCCCGTTCAATCGTCGGCGTAGACGTTAAACCCTATTGTCAGGCGTTGGCGCGAATCCCGGCACGGTATCGTGTTGTGGATGTAATAGGACGGCCACACCGCCATCAAACCTTCGCGTGGTTCTACATAATGGCGCTTTCCCTTGAATCCGTCGGGCAGCATATGAAGCATCTTGCCGAATTCCAAAAAGCCGGCACTCGGGTTGTCATCGGCGGATAAATCCGGGACACGCGTGTAATAACCGCCGCTCAACCAGGCATCGGAATGAACATGGGGCGAATGGTAACCGCCGCGGTCGAGCAGGGCGCCGAACATCTCGATTCTGTAACGGGTTGGAATCTTGCCGAGGAACGGATGGCCGGCTAGCGGTGTCGTCGTATCCCTGATGTGGTCGATCTTCTCCCCGACCAGATCGATCAAGGCGGCAATCGCCTCGGGAGCATCGTTCCTGGTGAAATTATCGGTTATGTATTTCGCCCTCGGCGCTTCGTAATGCACTTCGGGTTTTAATGACGGATGTTCGATGATGGCCGCGTAAAGGGTTTCGTTAAAGGCGGCGGTCTTTTCACGGCCCTTTTCTTCGGCCACATCGAACAGGATGGGGAAAGAACCGTAATCGACCAGCCACCGATAGCTTTCCAACTCACCGCGCTGTTGAAGAATGAAGGAGATCCCCACTAACGCCATATAGGAGTCAAAGCCATTCGCCGCGCAGTTTTGATATTGTTTGTCGGCTTCGTCAAGGTTGCCGAGAATATGCTCTGCTATCGCCCTGGAGGTCGAAGCCACCGTCAGGTCGAATGGGTTGGCGCCGTCGGCGGGTATTTGTTTTTCGAGTGCCAGGACCGCGTTTATCCTCATGTTTTCCGCAAGATATGCATAGCTGAAACCGAAGACGTTGGAAAAACCGTCCTTTTCGATACGCGGTTGGGTCCGCAATGCCGTATTGAGGTGCATTGTTGCGCGTAAATAATCGCCGTTTTTTTATTTGATTAACGCAAGCAGGATATGGAGGTCGGTATTATCGGGCGTTTCGGCAAGCATCTCTTCGCAAATACCCGCCGCGGCGACATCATCGCCTCGTTGGTGCAGGTTTATCGCTGAGTCTAACTTCGTCATCATGTCGATCATGACCGAGCCCGGATTGTCGGCGTGTTTTCCTTAAATTTGATTAATGCGGGTCCTTTCAAAGAAAAGGCGACAAAGCGGATATTTGGAAGCTATCCGTCACCGGCCGCCTCTTTGCCGTTTGGGACGGCGCCCGAGAGGCATCGGGTTGTTGTCGATGAAATGCCCGACCCGGCGGACGATTTTTAAGCTTAGTCCTTCTCCCACTCCAGGAGAAAGGGGTCGCTTTCGCCGGCTTCGTTTTGGGCCGTGATTTCGGCCTTATAGGAGCCTACGGCTTCGGAGCCATCGAAAGCATAGACCAGATGTCGTACCGACAGGTTACGGCCGGCGGACAAAACCGGGCCCTCAAACGTCTCGCCGCTGGGGCCGGCGATCCGGGCGCGAACCTCCGTGTCCAGGCCGCAAGGCATGATTTCCAGGAAAAGCGTCGTCCGCTCACCAGTCTGCTTGAGGACCCGCCCGTCCGTGATCGCCGGCTTTTGGGTGGCCGGGATGTCGAGGGCGGTTACCGGGCCGCGGCTCTCGCCGGCGGCGTTTTCGGCGACAAGCTGGAAAAAGAGCTTTTGTCCAGGCTCCAGGTCGTCGATCTCTTCCGACACCGAGGCCGGCTCAAGCTCCGGGACCGGGGGAACGCCGTCATCGAAGACCTCGATCCCGTCCAGGCCCCAAAAATCGTCCTGGTGACCCGAATGGATGACCAGCTTTAGGTGGCTTGCCGGCTTCCCTTCCAAGGCGATCATGACCTGAGGCGGAACTTGGGTGATGGGTTTCGCCGCCGGAAGGTCGACTTGGCCCAAGGGTTGAAAGGCGTCGCCGTCCGCCGAAATCAGAATCTCGATGGTCTTCGCGGGCCTTAGGGTGTTCTGATGGACTTTGACGGCCTTCGGCGCGGCGCCGTTCGGAAGCTGCCAGATGAATTCCTGCGGCGTTTTCGGTTGCCGAGCCGAGAACCACATCTCCTTGGGATTGTCGAGCCACCCACTGGTGAGGCAATGAGGGTCGGAAAGGGAATCCTCCGGAAATCCGGTCAGTTCGGCGCCCGCGTCCGGCGTCAGGATCGACCAATTGCGGTAGCGAAGCCCGATGGACCGGAGGTCGATGATCCCCGCGGGCGGGTCCCGTGCGTCGCCGAGAATGAACCAGAAACAGATATTCCCTTGGTGATGGGACAGCACGTCGCCCAGGGGATGATAGGAATACCGGGCGGCGGTGGTTTGCTCCTCGGGGGTGTCGCCGCAGAACGACCATGCACGGGGGGAGTCGCGGAATCGGAACGTCAGCCGGTTCCAGTTATTTTCGTCCAGCGTTTCCGGGTCGATCAATTGTCCGGTCAGGGCCCAGGGGGCGACACCCCTAATTTTTTCGTTGCTTTGTTTTCCCGTATTGCTTTGCACATTGACGGCCAAGAGGAAGTCCCTGGCGTCCAATCCCTTCGGCCGCAGGACCAGTTCAACTTCGGCGTCCCTGAGATCGAGGCTGTTGGCCCGGTTGCATTCGGTTTGATCCTCAGAGATCAGCCATCGGCCGTACCAGCCCAAAAACAGGTCGGCGATGCCGGTGCCGTTCATGTGGTTGCGGTCCTTGCCGAAGGGGCTGATCAGCCTGAAAGCGAAGGCATCGGGACTTTCCGGGTCCGGGTCGTCGCCGACGACCTCCGATTCGACGGCGTAGATTTGCCATTCATGGAGGGCATCGACGGCCTGTTGGAGGATACGGTTGGTGCGCCCCGGCGGCACCCATCGGGTTTCCGTTCGGCGGTCGAGGTTTTTCTCGTCCGTGCCGTAGGCGAAATAGTATTCCGTCGCCAGGGTCGTCCCGCCGATGGTTCCGGCGACGACGGCGCCGGTGGTTCCCTTCCATACAGCCTCTGTTCCGCCGATTTCAGCCGCCACCTCTTTTGGGACCGTGGCGGTTGTCGGCCGGGTTTGGCCGGACGGCTGCTCGTAAAGCGCCTTGAGGCGGTTGACCAACCCGTCGGCTTGGTTGTTGCGAGCCATCATGATCCGGGTCCGAGACGGCCCTTCGAGAGAGTGTCGTTTGCCGGGCTGGAAGTTGACGCCGTTTTTCCCGTGCCTCAGTCCCTTGGCGATCACCTCCCGGCATTTTTCTGGCTCACCCTTGGCATAATGCCCCCATGCCATGTATCCGTACCATTCCGAATCCTCGGGTTGTTCCTGGTGCAGCCTTTCGGCAAAAGGCAGCAGTTCCTCGAATCGTTGCTGGGAATACAAGGCCCGGGCCAGTTGGAAGACAACCCAGAGGTCGCTTTTGTCCTCTTCATGGGCGTGATAGAAGACCAGGATGGCATCGTCGTGTAAGTCCGAACCCCAAAGAAGCAAGGCCACGTCCACCAGGCCAAGGGTCGGTTCAGAGGACGGTTGCACCTGATCGAGGAGAATGCGGCAACCCTCGGCCACCTGTTTCCGACGGATCAGGTCGACCGCCCGGTTGAAGTCCGCGGCGGATGTTTCGAAGCTTTTCGTCACCGGTCACCTCTTTGCCTTTTGGGGCGGCGCCCGGGCGGCGTCGGGTTGTTGTCGATGAAATCCCGGGCCAGGGGGGCAAGGCGCGGGTGGTGGCGTTCCAGAAGCTTCCATGATTTTTCCGCCAATGCCTTGTCGCCGCCCCAGGTTCCGGCCTGGACGCCCAGGCGCAGCACCTCGGCGTCGGCGGGCAGGATGTCGACAAGGCGCTTCAGATGCACCACCTCGTCGGCGTAGCGCCCGGCCAGGCGCAGGATGATGGCCATGGCGAACATCGAATTGATCGCGTTGGGGTCCTGATCGAGCGCCCGGGTGAACATCTCGACCGAATCATCGACCATCCGCTGGCGGCCGAAGGTCTGCCCCGCCAGGTCCCAAAGCTGCCGGTTGTTGGAGCGGGTGCAGTGTTCCTTGATGAAGGAAACGTTTTTCGGGGCCAGCCGCCGCGCCCCCCGGGCGGCGTCGAGCGCCTCGACGCATTTCCGGGTGGCCTCGCCGATGGCCCGGCTGGCGGCCAGGTGTTCGGGCCCCGACAGGGATTTAAGTTTTTCGATCTCGGCCGCCGGGATGGCCTCGTTGCGGCCTTCGCCGCCCGACGCGACGATGGCCACCAGCCGGCCCTCGGCATCGACCAGGGCGCCGCCCGAATTGCCGGGCTGGTTGAAGGCGTCGTGGTGAAGCCGGGCCAGGGGCTTGCCGGGGGCGCGGGGCAGCAGCATGCGCCCCGGCGCATAGACCCGGATCGCCCCGCGCCCGACGTCGAAGCCGATGGTGTACAGGTCGATCCCGGCGGCGGCCTCGGCGGTGGCCCAATCCCCGGGGGCTTTGAGGTCCGGGGCGCGGAGCAGGATCAAATCGCCGGCATAAACGCTCGGCACCACGTCGGCCAGCACCTGTCCGCCCGCCGGCAGGAATATCTGGGCGCGCTGGTTGTCGGCGACGGCGTGACGGTTGGTGACCAGCAGCCCCGTTTCGATCAGCACCGCGCTGGCGGTCGGATCGAACGACGCGATGGAAAATACCCGTTCGGCCGCCTTGCAGACCGCGTCCGGGGCCTTGCACCGGGCCTGGGCTTCCGACTGTGCTTCCGCCGTTCCGGCCGACGACGCAAGCAACAGGGCGGCGAACAACAGTGTCCGGACGGGGTTGAAAACGCGCATGACCTATAAGACCCCGAAATCCCGAAGCGCCGCAAGAACGCCGAAGACGCCGACGGCGGAAATCATGCCGGGCAGTATTTGGCGCTTGAAGGCGGCGAAAATCAGGAACCCCGCCGCCAACGCGGCTAGGCGGTCGATCAGCGGCGTCTCGTCGAGGATTCCCACCGGCAACAGGATGATCCTGGAAATCAACCCCGCCAGCATCCCGTAGGCGAGGCAGGAAAACCACTGGAACATGGCGCCGTCGGGATCGATGTGGGCGGCGATGGTGGCGCCCGCGAAGCGCCAGACATAGGTGGCGAGGCTGACCAGCCCCAGCACTCCCCAAAGTTCCCATGTTCCCCAAAGAGTGGCGCTATCCATGGCGGCGGCCTAAGCGTTGATCGATGAGGAAAGCGGCCGTCCCCGCGATCACGCCACAGAACGGCAGGCCCCATTCCGGCGAGATCAGGTGGAACAGGGGCCCCAGGGCGGCGCCGAACAACAGCGCCAGCAGGCAGTTGCGCTGCCGCACACTGGCGAACAGGAAGGTGAAATACATGATGTTGAGGAAAATCAGGCTGACGGTGATGTAAAAGGGAAACGTGCCGGCCAGGTAATAGCCCAACCCCGTTCCCAGGACCCCGACCGTCATGCAGGTGGCCGACAGGCCGATGAAATAGGGAGCCCGGTGTTGTTCCGGCATTCCCGGCGCGAAGCGAAGGGTCATCGCCCAGGTGTTGACCGACATCATCGCCGCGAACAGATAGCGCCACCGCCAGGCCGCCTTGTCGGCCCGGAACAGCGGCAGCATCGATATGGACATCGGCAGGAAACGCAAGTTGGCCATGGAGGACGCCAAGACGATGGCGAGCACCGGCGCGCCGACGGCGAACAGCTCGACGAAGGCAATCTGCCCCGGCAGTCCCCAGACGGTGGCCGTCGAGACCACGGCGACGCCGAAGCTGACGCCGCTGTCCCGCGCTAAGGAGCCGAAACCCATCATCGACGCCGAAACGACCCACACCGGCATCCGAAAGGCGGCGGCGATACCGCCCCGGAAGGCCCGGCGCTGGTCGTCAAAAGCTCCGGCGGGCTTCATCGAGTCGCCGGGGGGGATGGCGGTTGGGCGGAAATAACGCGTCCTTTTCAGTTGCTTGCGGCGGCGTTACTTTATGTCGGCGAAGGGGGCGGGAAAAGGTCATAGCCGTGAATACGGACGAAAACCCGAAACGAGGCGACATCACCCTGGTCACCGGCGTCATCGGCGCCGACACCCATATCGTCGGCAACCGAATCCTTTCCCTGGGGCTCGAAGAGGCCGGCTTCAAGGTGGTCACCCTGGGGGCGTTGACCCCGGCCGATGAATTCGTCAAGGCGGCTCTCGAGACGGCGGCCGACGGGATCATGGTGTCGTCCCTCTACGGCCAGGGGGAACTCGACTGCCGGGGCTTCCGCGACCTTTGCATCGAGGCCGGCCTGGAAGGGATCCTGCTTTACATCGGCGGCAACCTGGTGGTCGGCAAGCAGGACTGGGACTCGGTTGAAAAACGCTACAAGGAAATGGGCTTCGACCGCGTCTTCGCCAACGGCACCCGGGTCGAGGAAGTGGTCGAAATCCTGGACAAGGACTTCGCCGCCCGCAAGAAGCCCGCCCGTAAAAAGGCCGGGACATGACCGCGGCCCTGCTGATCGACTTCGGCTCAACGTTCACCAAAATCCGCGCCATCGACCTGGAAAAAGCCGAAATCATCGGCGCCGGGCAGGGGCCGTCGACGGTGGCCACCGACATCACCGACGGACTGACCAAGGCGCTCAGCGACCTGGAAGGCCGGATCGGCCGGTTGCCGGACTTCAAGCACCGGCTCGCGTGCTCCAGCGCCGCCGGGGGGCTCGGCATGGTCACCGTCGGCCTGGTCAAGGAACTGACCGCCGAAGCCGCCAAGCAGGCCGCCTTGGGCGCCGGGGCCAAGCTGACGGGGGCCTTTTCCCATGGCTTGACCAAAGGCGATATCGCCGAGGTCGAGGCCCTGGCTCCCGACATCATCCTGCTGGCCGGCGGCACCGACGGCGGCAATTCGGACGTCATCCTGGAAAACGCCGAAAAGCTGGCCGCCGCCTCCGTCACCTGCCCGATTATCGTCGCCGGCAACCGCGAAGCCGCCGACGAGGCGGCGGGTATGCTGGAGGCCGCCTGCAAGCCGGTCACGGTCACCGAAAACGTGATGCCCGAATTCGGCGCCCTCAACGTCGAGCCCGCCCGCGGCGCCATCCGCCAGGTCTTCCTCGAGCGCATCGTCCACGCCAAGGGCATCGACCGGGCGGCGGAAATGTTCGACGCCGTGCTGATGCCGACGCCGGCGGCGGTGCTCGAAGGGGCCCGGCTGTTGTCCGAGGGGTCGGCGAATACCCCCGGCCTGGGCGCACTGGTGGTCATCGACGTCGGCGGCGCCACTACCGACGTCCATTCGGTGGCCACGGGCGAGCCGACGGCCGAAGGGGTGATCCCCCACGGCCTGCCGGAACCGCACCTGAAACGCACGGTTGAAGGCGACCTCGGCATGCGGATCAACGCCCCGGCCATCGCCGAAGCGGCGGGATTGGACACCTTGGCCGAGGCCGCCGGGCTGGATGCGGACGGGGCCCGGAAAATCCTCGACGGAATAACCGCCGATATCGACGGCCTGCCGGAAACGGCGGCGCAGAAACGCTTCGATCAGGCCCTGGCCGAGGCCGCGGTCGGCATCGCCGTCGCCCGCCACGCCGGCACGGTCACCATCGTGCAGACGGTGACCGGCCCGGTCAGCATGCAGACGGGCAAGGATTTGGGTGCCGTGACGACGGTGATCGGCACCGGCGGCGTGCTAGCCCACGGGGCCGACCCGGCCGCCGCCCTGGCCCGCGCCCTCGCCGATCCGGCCGAGCCGCGATCGCTCCGCCCCAAGGACCCTGACCTTCGGCTGGACGGCGAATACCTCCTGTTCGCCTGCGGGCTGCTCGCCGGCGTCGAGCCCGAAGCCGCCTTGACCTTGGGCTTGGCGCACATGCATCCTGTGGGCGGAACCTAGGGAAAGAACGCAAGCATGGGTTCGAAAACCGACGACGTGACCTTATCGGCGGCGGCCATCCCGGCCGACGACTTCGCGGCCATGCGGGCCGAAAACCTCGCCCGCTGGCCGACCGGGGCCGAAGTGGACCTGGAAGAGGCGGTCGAATTCCATAAATCCCTGCCCGAGCACAAGCAACTCGGCTGGGTGATGCGCCAGGCGGTCCGCGAAGGCCGTTGCCTGACCCAGCCGCGCGGCGGTTTCGGGACTCTTGAGTTGCAGTTGGAACTGATGCGGGCGCTCGACCGGGACGGCATGGCCGACATCGTGCCGACGACGACGGACAGCTACACCCGCAACGAACAATGGACCCAGGCCGAGACCGGGATCGAGGAATCGAAACGCCAGGGCCGCTCGATGCTGAACGGCTTTCCGATGGTCAACTACGGCCCCCGTGAAACGCGAAAGTTGATCGAAGCCATCGGCAAGCCGGCGATCGTGCTGTCGGGCACCGCCATGCCGCGCCTGACGTGTGAAATCGGCTTCGCCGCCGGGTATTCTGGCTACCTGGGTTCCGGCATCGCCTATACCACGTCCTACACCAAGAACACGTCGATCGCCGAAGGCATCCGCAATTACCAGTACCTCGACCGTTTGGCGGCGCTTTACCTGGAGCACGGCGTCGAACTGCACCGCCGCCAGCCGGGGTTCCTGACCGGCACCAACGTGCCGCCGTCGATCGCCATCACCGTCGCCGTGCTCGACACGCTGCTCGCCGCCGGCCAGGGAGTGCGCAACTACGGCCTCGAACTGGGCCAGACCCTGCATCTTATTCAAGATTCCGCCGCCATCCGGGTGTGCGGCGAACTGGCGCAGGAATACCTTGCCGCCGCCGGGTTCGACGACATGTTCACGCCGGTGACGTCGCTGCACTGGATGGGCGCCTGGCCCCAGGACGACGCCCAGGCCGCCGCCCTGGTGTCCTATGGTGGCACCCTGGCCGCCGTCGGCGGCGCCGTTAGCGTGACCACCAAAAGCACCCACGAGGCCTATGGCATCCCGACGCCGGAGGCCAACGCCGAAGGCCTGCGCACCACCCGCATGGCGATCTATCTGGCCCGCCACATCCGCCTCGACGATTTGCCGGAATTCAAGGCCGAGGTCGACCTCATCCGCCGCGAGGCCAAGCCGGTGATCGACAAGGTGCTGGAAATGGGCGACGGCGACGCCGCCCAGGGCGCCGTCAAGGCGCTGGAGGCCGGCGTCCTCGACATCCCCTGGTCGCCCAACCGGTTCGTAAAATCCCGCGTCATGCCGGCCCGCGACGCCGACGGGTACCTGCGCATCTACGATCCGGCGGACATGCCGATCCCCAAGGACGTGATGGCGGTCCACGAGGAAGGGCTGAAGAAACGCGCCGAAGCCGAAGGCGTTGCCTATGACCGGGACCTGGCGGTCAAGAGCGTCTACGAGATATCCGAGCCCCTGGACCGGCTGCTGCCGTTCCCGTGGGCGGCGGAATAGGGAATTCTCCCGATAGTTGCCAATCCCCGGCCACCCCTTATAATTCGCCTAACACCAGGGTACAAAACACCATGAGCCAGCCCGCGACCGCCGAAAGCGCCTCTGACCGGGGCGGCGAGATCGCCGTCATCGACGGCTTGGTCAGCCGCGCCCGCGCCGCCATGGCGTCCCTGGCCGATGCCGACCAGGCCCGCGTCGACGAGGCGGTGACGGCGCTGGCGTGGTCCATCTACGAGCCCGAACGGGCCCGGGAACTTGCCGAGATGGCGGTCGCCGACACCGGCCTCGGCAGCGTCGATGACAAGATCATCAAGAACCAGCGCAAGACCTTCGGCACACTCCGCGATTTGATGCGGGCCAGGACCGTCGGCGTCATCGACGAAGACAAGGCCCTCGGCATCGTCAAGTACGCCAAGCCCGTCGGCGTGGTCTGCGCCGTGGCTCCCTCCACCAACCCGGCGGCGACGCCCGTGAACAAGGCCATGTTCTCGGTCAAGGGCAGGAACGCCGCCATCATCGCCCCCAGCCCGGCCGGCCTGGGGGCGACCACGTTGACGGTGAAATACATGCGCGCCGAACTGGAAAGAGTCGGCGCTCCGCCCGACCTGGTGCAGGTGCTGCCGCCGCCGGTCGACAAGGCCCTGACCCAGGCCCTGAGGGGAGCCTGCGACCTGGTGGTGGTCACGGGGTCGCGCAACAACGTGCAGCGGGCCTATTCCTCGGGCACGCCGGCCATCGGGGTGGGGCCCGGCAACGTGCCGGTCATCATCGATTCCGGCGCCGATCTCGACGACGCGGCGGAAAAGATCTGCGCCTCCAAGATTTTCGACAACTCAACCTCATGTTCGTCGGAGAACTCGGTCATTATCCTTAACGACGTCTACGACGACGCCCTGGCCGCCCTCGCGGCCGCCGGCGGCTACCTGTGTTCGGCGGACGAAAAGGAGATGATCGAGCGCACCCTGTGGACCGGCGGCCATCTCAACCGCCGGGTCATCGCCAAGGACGCCTCCGTTTTCGCCGCCGAATGCGGCCTGGGCGGTGCCCCCGGGTCGGCCAAGTTCTTCATGGTCGAAGACGAAGGCGCCGACAGCCCCTTCGCCGACGAGAAGCTGTCCCTGGTGCTGACGGTCTACCGGGCGGCCGATTTCGGCGCCGCCTTCGACCAGGTGCGCGCCGTGCTCGAGGTCTGCGGGACGGGTCATTCGGTCGGCATCCACGGCCATGACGAGGGCCATATCCGGCGCCTGGCCGAGGACCTGGACGTGGTCCGGGTGCTGGTCAATCAGGCCCATACCTTCGGCAACGGGGGGAGCTTCACCAACGGCCTCAACTTCACCCTGTCCATGGGCTGCGGCACCTGGGCGGGCAACTCCATCAGCGAGAAC
>JADFMB010000175.1 GCA_022564115.1 Pseudomonadota bacterium | reverse complement strand
ATGCCGTTGTCCGCGACCTCGATGGTGAACTTGCCCCGTTCGCTGACCCGGGTGGATACCTTGACGCTGCCTTCGGGGGGCGTGAACTTGACCGCGTTACCGATCAGGTTGAGAAGGATCTGCTTGAAGCGCCGTTCGTCGGCCCGCAACATCGGCAGCCCGTTTTCGAACCGGGTGCTGATCGACGCCCTCTCTTCGTCGGAGCGGCCTTCGACCATCCTGACGCAGGCGGTTACGGTTTCGGTGACGTCGATATCGCTTTCGATTAACTTGAGCTGTCCGGTTTCCAGCTTCGACAGGTCCAGGACCTCGCTGATCAGGTCCAGCAGATGGGTGCCCGAACTGTGGATGTCGGCTGCGTATTCCTTGTACTTGTCACTGCCCAGGGGACCGAAGGTCTCGATCATCAGGACTTCGGAGAACCCGAGGATAGAGTTCAACGGCGTTCTGAGCTCGTGGCTCATGTTGGCCAGGAATTCCGTCTTGGCGCGGTTGGCGAACTCGGCCCGTTCCTTGGCGGCGTGCAGTTCCTTTTCCACCTTCTTGATCTCGCTGACATCGGTCTCGATGCCGCCGAGGCCCAAAAGCTCGCCGCTGGGATCGATAATGGGAAACTTCAGGGTCAGATAGGTCTTGCCCAGGAAATTTTCCTCGCGTTCGATCATCTTGCGGGATTCAAGGACGGCCCGGTCGTGATCAAGGAACTTTCCGCCCGTCTCGTCGCCGAAGATTTCCTTCGACGTTTTGCCCCTGATGTCCTCGAAGTCGACCTTGTAGATTTTCTGATATTGCCTGTTGGCGACCAGGAACCGGCCTTCCGTATCCTTGAAGTAAATGGGCGCCGGAGAGTTGTCCAAAATATTGGCCAGGCGGGCCTGGCTTTGCCGCAGCGCCTCATCCGCCAGTTTGCGCTCGGTGATGTCGGTGCCGGTTCCCCGGTAGCCCAGGAATTCGCCATCCTTGCCGAATACCGGCCGGCCGCTGACCCTGACGTAGCGGAGGCCCCGGGGGGTCGCCGTGGTGGCGTATTCGAAGTTCTTGAACGGCCGCCTCGCCTTCAGGTCGGCGATGTGGGCGTTCCAGTGTTCGAGTTCTTCTTCGGTGTAATTTTCCGGAGAATGATCCAGACGGCTGGTGCCGATCCGCTCCTCGATGGGAAAGCCGGTCACTTCCGCATAGCGCTCCGAGAAATAGGTGAAGCGCAGGTCCGGGCCCATTTCCCAAATCCAGTCGGACGCCACCTCGGCGATGTCCCGGAAGCGCTGTTCGCTTTCCCGAAGTGCCTCTTCCGCCTGCTTGAGCTCGGTAAGGTCGATGAAGGTAATCGCGGTGCCGCCATCCGGCGTCTTGACTTCGTTGATCCTGCTCCAGGTGCCGTCGGAAAAACGGCGGATGATCGGGCCCTTGGGGTTCTTGTGCTGTTTGAGCCGTTCCTTGATGAACGCCTCCTCGCGGCCGATGGCTTCGGGGATGATCTCGTACTTCATGTTGGCCCGGGTGACATCCTCGAAGGTGCCGCCCCGTTCCATGATCTCCTGCGCCTGGGGCCGCATCCGCCGATATTTTTCGTTGAAGGCGGCGAGCCGGTCCTCGGCGTCGTAAAGGGCGAAGCCCTCCTGAAGGCTGTCGATAGCGCCGCGGAGCCGCTGTTCGCTTTCCCGGATCGCCTCCTCGGCGCGCTTGCGGTCGGTGATGTCGTTGATGACGGTGCCGACGGCGACGCAATCGCCTTCCGGGTTAAGGATCGGGAACTTCTGCGAGAAAATTTCCCGCGTGACGCCGGTCGGATAGGTTATCCGCCGTTCCTCATCGACAATTGTTCCCGTTTCAATGACCTTGCGTTCCTGGACGGCGATTTGATCCGCGGTTTCCTTCGCCAGGAAGTCGTGGGCCGACTTCCCGAGGATATCTTCCCTTTCGATGCCGTGCCAATCGCAGAACGTTTTGTTGGCGATGAGATTACGGCCTTCCAGGTCCCTGATGATGATGGCGCCGGGCGAACACTCGACCAACGCCCGAAAGCGTTCCTCGCTCTCCAGGATTGCCTTTTCGGCCAGTTTCTGCCCGGCAAGGTCGGTCAGAATCCCGCAAACGCCGATGGTTTCTCTTTCGGAGCCGAGGAGAGGAAACTTGATCACCCGTTGGTTTCGCGTCGTGCCATCGGCAAGGATGCTTTCCGTTTCCATCTCGACCCGGGTTCCCGATTCCAGGACCTCCCGGTCGAAGCCGGCAACCCGTTGGGTGGTCTTGCGGTTGAAAACCTTGGTCGGGGTTTTGCCGAGGATGTCTTGGCGGTCTACGTTGTACCATTCCTCGTAGGCGCGGTTGACGAAGAGATAGCGCCCCTTGAGATCGCGCACGAAAAGAGCCGTCGGCGAATGGTCGAAGAAGGTCTGGAAGAACTCCTTGCTCTCAAGGAGTGGATTCGCCGCGCCACCGCCCTTGCCGCCGGCGCCGCGCTTTTGCCTGGCGACTTCTTGCTCCAGGGCTTCCAGCTCTTCAATGAGCCGGGCCTTGGTCTTGTTCTGGTGTGTTTGACGGCGTTTCCTTGCGCCCGCCATTCGAAACCCTCCCAGGCGGATCAAATCCTCCCGAATGACACAACCGACGCCCAAGCCTGAATGATAAACTACCGGCCTTGAAAAAGGCCCGCCCCCCAACTCAGTAACAAGTCATGCCGGGTTAATCCGGATAGACCCTAAATTTGCCCTTTTTCCGGGGCAAAGACAACAAATGAATGCCTGATGGGGAACAAAATTTTATAAAGACAGCGGGTTAGGAAACCTGCGGTTCAATCTTCAAAGCCCGGACACGAAAAAGGCCCGTTAAACGGGCCTGCAATTGATTGAATTGGTGGGTTTTTAGGCGGCAGCCTTACTTTGTGCCTTTTTGATCCGCCTTTTCAGGCGCCGGATATCCGGGGTCAGGTCGGAATCCCGGGTATCGAGCAGGAAGGCGTCGAGGCCGCCCTTGCGCTCCACCGTCCGGATCGCATGCGCCGACACCTTCAGGCGCACGGACTTGCCCAGCGCCTCGCTGAACAGCGACGTCTTCTGGAGGTTCGGCAAAAACCGCCGGCGGGTCTTGTTGTGGGCGTGGCTGACGTTGTTTCCCGTCTGCACGCCGCGGCCCGTGAGCTGGCACCGTCTGGACATAAATTCCAACCCTTCCGAGAACAAAAAACCAAGGACCGCCACGGGCGGCCCCAAGGAGCCGGTTTCTTAGGCCACGCCCCGCCAACAGTCAAGGGCCAAGCTTGTTGCCGGCCGGGGAAGCGCCTTTGGCCGCCCCGTGTGCTTCGAGCCCGCCGCCCCCGGCCCCCCCCCGACGGCCTCCCTGGCCTGCCTTCGCCGAACGACCCGTCGCCCGCGGGGCGAAGCTCCGGCATCGCGCGGGCAGACAAGGGGCGGGGGGTCAAGGCGTAAGGATTTCCTCATCCCGGGGGGGTCGAAGACCGGTCTCGACCCGCCTTCGCGAAGCCCGCCATGGCCCGCCTCCCGAAGGAGTACGGAGGGCAGTCGGGCGGAGGAAGGAGGATGAGGAAATACGTTCCCCCGCCATAGGTGATTCCCCCGGGAGATTTTCTATTTGTTCTTGACAGGGCAATAAAAATATGATCTTATTCTCTTTTAGTTTTAAGATGGGAATTACAGGTTATGACGTTGCCGACATCACCTAAAAATTCCTGTTATCCGCCGCCAAAAGGAGAAATGACGATAAATGACGACTTTCACGCCTTATTTACGGCCTTGAATCCAGCAAAATCAATGGGTTGAGGCGATAAAAGCGGCAAAAAATGATGACTTTCGGACGACTTGGTGACGACTTGGTGACGACATGAGGACGACGTAGGGACGACATGAGGACGACATGGTGACGACATCGGAACGACATTGAAACGACTTACCGACGGGGCGCCCTTTGATCGGCAAGGCAATCGCCTTTGGCCGCCGCATGCTTCGAGATCGCCGCCCTCGGCCCCGGGCCGCGCGCCTCTCCGTCGACGGAGTTCAGGATGAGGCGCGCCAATCGAAGGCAGGCCGGGAAACCAGGATATAGACAGGATATAGAATCGTATGGATTCCCAATGTTGGATTTTATCCACTAAACTTCGCCTTGTGATTTTCGCAACGTTCAGGTTCGCACCCGATGCCGTCAGACACCGAAACCACCCTCCGCCACGATTGGACCCGCGATCAGGCCGAGGCCCTGTTCCGGTTGCCTTTCAACGACCTGATCATGAAGGCCCAGACCCTTCACCGCCGGTACTTCGACGCCAACCGGGTGCAGATGTCGCGCCTTCTGTCGGTCAAGACCGGCGGCTGCCCCGAGGACTGCGCCTATTGCCCGCAATCGGCCCGCTATGACACCGGGGTCAAGGCCGAAAAGACGATGGCCGTGGCCGACGTGCTGGCCGAGGCCGAAAAGGCCCGCGAAGGCGGGGCGACGCGGTATTGCATGGGCGCCGCCTGGCGGCAGCCCAAGGATGCCGACCTGGATGCCATCTGCGCCATGGTCGAGGGGGTCAAGGCGCTGGGCCTGGAAAGCTGCGCCACGCTCGGCATGCTAGGCAAAGACCAGGCGGAAAGGCTCAAACGGGCCGGCCTCGATTACTACAACCACAACCTCGACACGTCGGAGGAATTCTACGGCCAAATCATCACCACCCGGACCTACCGGGACCGCCTTGAGACCCTGGAAAACGTGCGCCGCGCCGGGATCAAGGTGTGCTCGGGCGGCATCGTCGGCATGGGCGAAAGCCAGGCCGACCGGGCCGGGATGCTGCGCACCCTGGCCAACCTGAAGCCGCATCCCGAAAGCGTGCCCATCAACCTGCTGGTCCGCGTCGAGGGCACGCCGCTGGCCGGCGCCGACGAATTGGACGGCATCGAATTCGTGCGCACCATAGCCACGGCCAAGGTGATGATGCCGGCCTCGGTCATCCGGCTGTCGGCGGGGCGCGAATGGATGACCGACGAGATGCAGGCGCTGTGTTTCCTGGCCGGCGCCGGGTCCATCTTCGTCGGCGAAAAACTGCTGACCACCGCCAACCCGGAGACGGACGCCGACGCCCGGCTGTTTGAGCGCCTGGGGCTAGAGCCCACCCGCCCGCCGCAATGACCGCCCGCCCAGAACCCAAGCCCCAATCCCTCGCGCCGTGGCTTGACGGCGGCACCCGGCATATCTGGATGCCCTACACCCAGATGCAAACGGCGCCCGAGCCCGAGGCCGTCGCCGCCACCCAGGGCACGCGCATTATTCTGGCCGACGGGCGCCAACTGGTCGACGGCGTGGCGTCCTGGTGGTCGGCGTGCCACGGCTACAACCACCCCCATATCCAGGACGCGGTCCGGCGGCAGCTCGAAAAAATGCCCCACGTGATGATGGCCGGGCT
>JADFMB010000174.1 GCA_022564115.1 Pseudomonadota bacterium | reverse complement strand
AAATATCTGAATGGTGAAATCAACATCGATGACATGGTCACCCATACCATGGGGCTGGAAGACATCAACAAGGCATTCGACCTGATGCATAGCGGCCAGAGCATCCGCTCCGTAATTATTTACTGATCGATGGAAACAATTTCCACCAGCGCTTCTTTTGGCGGTGAATTGCTGAGGATAAAACATCGCTCAAAATCCTGCGACTGCGACATGATTTTCGGGATCTTTTTGCCGTCACAGGCTGAACAGCAGCCTGTGCCGGTACTTTACTGGCTTTCGGGCCTGACCTGTACGGACGAGAATTTCATGATAAAGTCTGGCGCACTGCGCGTGGCCGCCGAACTCGGACTGGCCATCGTGTGTCCGGACACCAGTCCGCGTGGCACCGATTTCCCCGGCGAGCACGACAGTTACGACTTCGGGTCCGGCGCCGGTTTCTTTTCCCCCAAATTCTGCCCTCGTCACGCTGGACCGCTCTAGGTGCCAAGCGTCGGCCTTCCAGTCGCCTCGCTGACCCGCTTCGTCAATCCGCTCAATCTTACGAGAAACCGAACGCGCATAGGCGGTTTTAATGAGTTCCAGAACGGTTCCATCATCACGCTTCCATGACCGCAGGGTCGCCGGGTCAATGCCGACGGCATGACACGCTAAGCCCTCGGGAACGCCGTTCTCAACATGACGGAGGATGGCCGCAAGGTTCTCCGGCGTCCGCTTTCCCCACGCAATGAGTTGCTTGTCCTTAGTCGTTGTAGGGCAGGCTAGGCGTTTGGCGGTGTCTGTTTCTTTCGTCAACGCAAGCCAGTGATTGTCAACATTCCCCTGTTGACGGATTTCATCGGTGGGGTCGCCCCGGTCCCAATCCTCGCGCTGCCGGCGCTGGTTCACGGCCTGCCGGGAAACGCCATGTTCCCTGGCTAAAAATGCCTCGGATTCACCAGACTTCCAGCGGATTTCGATTTCGGCCCAGTTAACGCCGGGCTTGTTGTATCGGCCCATCTATATCGCTCCCGGAGGCGGCTGCGCCGCCTTCTGGTTGTCAAGGTTCCCTCGTTTGAGTGCCTTCACGGCCTCGGCCCTTCGCCTTTCCATCCATTCCCCGTGGCATTCGTGATGTAGCCAGATATGGCCGCCGGCACCCGTCAGGAACGGCACGGCATTGTCGCCGATCCGCCCCAATGGTTCCTCGCAATCGGCACAAAGATCAGGATCAAGGCCCTGGGGCGGGTGCGAATTGAGCCAGCGGACAATTTCGGCCTCGGTGGGCTCACCCCCTGCGCAAGTTGCGAAAGTTGCGAAAGTTTCCGATGTGCCGGGGATCAGGCTCAAGTCGAATTTCTGAAAAGCTGCCATCACGCCCTCACGATACGCCATGCTTCGCGCCGGCGTTGGCCCTTGATCATGGCGCCGCCGTCGATGGCGACGATCCAGCCGTGTTCATCGAGGATGCTGATCATCTTGAGTGCTGTCTTGCGGTCCCTGATCGCGTTCGGGCCCAAGCGGTAGAGTTCAACGGGACTGAAGACGGTTTCCGTCCATTTTCCATGCAGCCAGTCCAGGGTGCGCTGCGCGAGTAGAAGACCCGGATCGGTTCTGCCGGCCGCGAACAGGCGCATGGCTTCGGCCGCGTAATGCTCGGCCAGCCGGATGCCGGCAGCAAGGTGATCACTTGAGAGAGCCGGGGCGTCGATATCGTCCACCAGGGCGACGACGGCGGCGAGACGGGCCGCATGTTCGGCGAGCTTGTTCGCAAGGCCCTTGATCGGTTCCATGTCGCCGCCGGGGCCGATCTGTCTCTCAACGTGATCGGAAAACCTGATCCAGCCGTTTCTTGCTTCCGGTGACAGTGGCAGTCGCCTCGTGTCCAGTTCATTCGGTTTTCCCTCGGCCAGCGGCAACGGTGTTTCGAGGATGTCCAGAAGCCGGCCGCCATACCGCTTGATCGCGTCCATGCTTTCGGGCTTCGGATCGCGCCAAAGCCGGGTGCCGGAAGTCGGCTCCGGTGCGGTCACCAGCACCCGCGAAAGCAACCCCTGATCGGCGAGAAGCCGATCCGTCAGCATCACCGATGCCACGTCAACCTGACACATCAAGTGCATCGACAGCCGGCGGCCGGGTAATGTCGCCGCGCCGTCGCCGGCCCTTACTCTTTTTATAGGCTCACCATCCCAAAGGGCCGAGAAGGCCGTCGCCATCCTGAGTTTGTTTTCCGGGCTCATTCCATGCCCGCCGATAAACTGCCCGCCCTCGGCGCTGAAAATTCCGAGGCTCGGGTGGCCGTTGCCGTAGAGTTTTGCCAAGCCCTCAAAGGTTGGTTCGACGCACGTCAACATCGGCGTCAGGGGTGCAACTGGCCCAGGCCCGAGATCATCCAGGGCCACTTTCTTGGCCGCTCGGTTCGGGTATGACTTCTTATCGCCCAATATCTGGCGCCGTTGCGTCTCCCATGCTTCCTGGTCGTTGCGCCATGTCTCGTGTTCCAGATCGTAGGCTTCCCGCAGGGCCTTTTCTCTTTTCTTGATCGGCCAAAGAGCCTCGTTGTCACAGGCGCTTTTTCGTTCACCTGTCGCCGCGATGGATAACAGGAACGACGATACGGGCCTTGCGTGGCCTGTCGGCAGTTCCACGTCGGCGTGGCCCTGGACGGCGAGTGTCGCGGCACCGAGGACGGACTGAGCGCAGATCGCCATCGGGGCCTGTGTCCTGTCTTGGATCGCGCCAGCGGCGGCGCCCAGGATGGTTCCCAGGGCGTTGATGGGAAACGGCTCGGCTGGCTCCGTTTCCCGCACCAATGGGCGGGGCGGTTCCGGCTGGTATTCCTGGGCCGCGTCGATAACGGCCTTAACCTGTGCTGTCGTCATGCCGCCATCTCCGTCAGGGTTGCCAGATCGTTGAAGTCCTTTCCAGTCGGGGGAAGGGCGATTCGCACCCTGCGGCCTTCCGCCGTCCAGCGTTCGGCGGCTTCGTTCGCTGCATCGACGCCGGCGCCGTCGTTGTCGGCGCAGATCACCACGTCGGCCGCCATCGGCAGGAGTGGCAGGATCAGGGCCTTGATCCCGCCGGCTGAAATAGCGGCCCAGGCGGGAATGCCCGTTGCGTCCATGACGCTCAGGGCCGTTTCTATACCCTCGGCCACGGCCAGCATTTCACCCGCAGGGGCCAGCCGGACGGCGCCGCCGCCTATCGGCCCCAGGGCCATCTTATTTGGCTCTACAGGGGCTTTTCCGAGTCCGTCAGGGGCGAGAAACGTCCGATGCACCGCCATCACCCTACGGGACGGAACAAGCGTCACGGCGGCGATCAGGGCCGGGTGGATGTTGTTTGACGGGTGCCTGGCGTCGAAGAGAAAACGGAGTGTCGGCGGGATCGGGCCGGTAAAACCCCGGTGCCGAAGATAAGTCTGGACAGGCGTTCCATCGGCAGGAAGGCTTTGCCGCCAAAGCGTCCGGGCGTGTTCGCCGTTGTCGTCATCAGGCAAAACTTTCGCAACTTTCGCAACATTCGCAGCCCACCCTCTCGAATTGCCCGTTTTTCGATCCCATAGGTTTCGGGCCTTGAGGGCGTCGATCACGGCAGTCTGGGGACATCCCCCGTGACAATGGACAAGCACCCCATTACGGCCGTCAGAAACGCTGAGTGATGGCGTCCTGTCGCCACGGCCACGGCCATGCCCAGGGACGGGGCAGGGACACGTCCAGCCCTTGCCGTTGCGCTTGGCGTTTCCGAGGGCGCGGGCGATACCCTCAGCACTCGTTGTCAATTGGGGGCCTCCGCGATTTCCGGGCCTTGAACTTGGTCAGGGCATTTTTCATTACGGCGTTCACGGAAAAACTAATGTGCTGATAAGGCCATTTTGACGGTATTACCGAAAGGTTTCGCACGGCTGCCGTCGCTGGAATTTCGATCTGTTTTTCCATCACGCCGCCTCCGTCGATAGCCGCTCGATAAATTCGTTGATCGAGTCCATCTTGATCAGGCGGCGCTTGCCGACTTTGATGTTTTGAAGATCGCCGGCGTCCATGAGCTGATAGACCGACGTGCGCCCGAGACTTAGGAGCCGACAGGCTTCGGAGATGCCGACGAGTAGCCGTTCATCCGTAGTCATTATTTTGCACTCCTCTACGTTGTTAAAAGCATCCGCGTGAAATAGCGGATACCTGTAGAGGTCGCACGTCACTTAAGCGCCCCGCCGCAGATAGCTAGAACTTCAGTTCTTTTAGGTAGCGTCGAACGGCCGCGCTCCCGGTCCTGCCTTCGCCAAATATGGGTTTAAAGACACCCTCGATGAAAGTTGGGAACGGTCCCCCCGGTCGTGCATCTGGCGGTGCACCGCCTTCCTTATAGAACGCAACGGCTAACTCTGAAAGAAGGGTCATTAATAGTCGATTAGGCTGTCCGCGCCGGATCGTCACCCGCGATCCGTCATGGATGATGGGCCACCTTTTTTTGCGCCGACGGGCGTCGCGTTTCTTCTGCCCGCGACCTTGCATAATAAACGCCGCTCTGCATTGCATTGCCTCCCCGTAGCGGGACAGCGCCTTAATGATGCGTTGCCGAAGTTGGCACACATCAGCGTCACTTAGATCAATCTGTTCCGCAAGTTCCGCGACATACTGTGACGAGAAGATACGCTCAAGTTGGCTTTGGTCCGGCAGACGGTGTGACCGCAACTGCCTCGGCATGATGCACCTCCGCTCGGGTGCCCGCATGAAAGAAACGGCGCGGCGGCCCGGTGCGGTGCCGGGTGTTCGGGGATCAGCCTAGCCGCGCCAAAAGCAATTATAACCGCTTCCCTATTTCAGCGCCGCCACGTTGTCTTTTTCGAGAATGCCGAGTTCGCCGAAAGCGGCTCGTACCGTGTCGGCGACATAGGACGGCCCAAGGTGCGCATAATGCCTTTCGCAAACTCGCGTGTCGGCGTGGCCCAATTGCGCCGCGATCACGGCCATCGAGACGGCCTTCATTGCGAGACGAGAGCCGTAACAATGGCGAAGGATATGGAAGCTGATCGGCGGGGAAATGTTAGCCCCCTCGCAAGCCTCTTTCATGGGTCGCGCCTGATCCGATGCCTTCCAAAGTACCCCGTTCCCGCGTCGGAAAACGAGTTCGCCGCCTTTCTTTCCGGCGACGACCCGTTTGAAAAACTCGAAGCCCTCTGGCGTCAAAAACACGTTTCTCGTCCGCCCGCCCTTGCTAACCGGAATATGGACATGAGGGTTGTCTGCGTCCTGGTTTAAGTCCTGGGCTTTCATGGCGGTGAGTTCGCCGTACCGAGCCCCGGTGAGAAGCGCCGCCGTTACGATGGTTCTTAAATCAGGCCGACAGGCATTTACGAGGCGCGTTGTTTCATCATCCGAAAGGAACCGCACCTTCGGCGCATCCACATTTTGAAACGGCCGGACTTCCCTCCAGGCGTCGGCGTTTTGGAAATGCCGGGTGCCGTTGACGAAATTGAGCGCCGCTTT
>JADFMB010000173.1 GCA_022564115.1 Pseudomonadota bacterium | reverse complement strand
TCCGGGGTCCGGCCCCCCGGCGCGTAATCGGCCCCGACGGCAATGTATCTGCCGGTCCCGGACACCCGCATGACCTCGTCGGCGACCCGCTGGGGATTTTTGCTGTAGGAAAGCGACCACCCCAGCACCACCAGGTGAAAGAAATTATCGGCGAAGGGAAGGTGGTGCATATCTCCGGTCTGGACCAGGGAATTGTGGGAAACAAGGTCAACTCCGTGGATGTTTTCCAGGTCAAACCCAATGCCCATATAGGCCAGCAATTCGGCCTCGCCGAGGGGACCGATGGTTAAAAGATTAAATTTCGGCGCCCCGACCCGAATGATATCGATGGTCCCGAGCGGGGTGATCAGGCGGTCCTTACGTTCGGGCCGGAGGTAATCGCGGTAGTTTTCCAGGTATTCCTGGGGGTCCAGCAGGACGTCGGGGGCCTCGATCCCATAGACCCTGAAATCTTCCGCGGTCAGCTTGTTCAGACGCAGATCGGCCAGGTGCCTGCGAATCCAGGGCGTCCGCAGCCACGCCACGGGCTCCAATTTGATCTGACTCAACAACAGCTCCAGTTGCCCCGGGCTGATCCGGATCCCGTGCAAGGACAGGTCTTCGCCGTCGTTCATGATTGCACGATCCTGGGCCCGTCGTCGGCCGCCAAAAGCGGGATGTAATCGACGGTCCAGTTGCCGGCGACGATTTCCATGAAGTTCAGCGGCCAGCGCCGGAAACCTTCGCGCCAGGGGCGGCAACTCGGCAACAGGTTGAGGAACAGGACGTAGCGCGTCCCCCGGGTCGGCAGGAGGCCCCGGTGCAGGACCCGGTCGGGCTGGAAGATCAGTCCCTCCCCCAGATTCATGGCCGATTCCCATGGCTCACAGGATACCCCGGCGGCTTCGGCGTATTCCGAAAGGTCGCCGACCCTGTCGACGACGTCGGGATAGTCATAGCCGGCCTGGGCCAGTTTCGCCGTCGTTTCCCGGTCCAGAAGCTGGGTGCCGCCGCCGTGTTCCCCGGCCGGGTTGAGGTAGACCATGATGTTGACGAAGGCGCCGGGGCCGCCGTCCCGATGCCACAGAAACGACGAGTCCGCCTTCGGGTGTGGATAGGCGCGGGTGAATTGATACCAATGGACGAAAAAATGGGATTGGAAATACCCCATGACCCGGCGTTCCAGGTCGAGGGTGAGGAGGGTTTCAAGCAGCCCGAAAAGGAAATCCGGGTTGCCTTCCTTGACCGTGTCCTGATAGTCGCCGATGTCGGTCACGTTGTCCGGAGTTTCGGCGCCGGCATCGACGCGCCGGCGCAGGTCATCGGCCGCCGCCGGGTCCATGAACGTCATCTTTTCGAAACCCCGGCGGGCAAAATCCGAATCGTCGGCGGCGATGCCCATATCCGAACACCATTCCCGGCAGGCGTCGTGCCATTGGTCGAAAACGCCCCCCGGGTCCAGGCTGTGGACCCATTCCGGGGAATCGGGCGCGGGCATCCTGACGACGGTTTCCACCTTAAATCCTCGAAAGATTTCACTAAGCGATCCCGAGGATTGTTTTACCACCGTCTTTGCTAAGAAATCCTTTCCCGTCCCGGATCATGGGGCCAGGGGGGGGCCGGGGGGGGGCAGGAACGGCGTTCGGGGCAACCATGCACTCCGGTTGCGGAACTCTCGTTAAGCCGGGTGACCCTTGATTTTCGATTTTGTCCTTGGCGGCTATTCCTTTTTCTTGTTTTTTTTGTCCCTTTTGCCGATTCCCTTCTTCTTGCCTTTTCCCTGGTCTTTGGCGTGTTCAAGGGCTTGATCGCTACGCCCCCGGTTGCCCTTTTCGGCTTCACCGGCACCCTTTCCAGCGAAATCGGGTTTTCCGGCAAAATCCGGTTTCTGTGCCGCGGCGGAGCCGATGCCGAGAACACCGGCAACTAGAACCGACAGAAAAAAGAGGGGAAGGCGGGGCCGATCGATAGCACTTCTGTTGAACATGATGGCGTACCTCGCGAAATTTGCCATGGATCATTCGGTATCCTTGAAAATATTATTGCATTGTCCGTGCGGCATAACAGTGATGGCAATCACAATATCGCCTTCTGGCGTTGTTCTATTGCCGCATCGGCGGCCGCCCGCCCGGGGGCCTTTGTCCTCAAGCACCGGCGCCTGTAAACTCGCGCTTATGGACTGGACCGACGACGGCATCGTTCTTTCGGCGAAAAAGCACGGCGAGACGTCGGCCATCGTTACCCTGTTGACCCCCGGCCACGGCCGACATTTGGGACTGGTGCGCGGCGGCGCCGGCAAAAGGGCCCGCGGCCTGCTGCAGCCGGGCAACCTGCTCAAAGCCCGCTGGCAGGCGCGGCTGTCCGAACACCTGGGGACTTTTCGCTGCGAATTGACCGAGGCCTTCGCCGCGCCGGTGTTGAGGGCCCCCCTCAAACTGGCCGGGCTCAGCGCCGCCTGCGCCATGGCCGAAGGAGCGCTGCCGGAGCGCCAACCCCACCGGCCGGTGTTCGAGGGCCTGCTGGCGTTGATCCGCGGGCTCGATGACGAAGACTGGCCGTCGGCCTACGTCAAATGGGAACTGGGCCTGTTGGCGGAGCTGGGCTTCGGGTTGGACCTCAGCGCCTGCGCGGCGACCGGCCAGAACGACCTGCTGGCCTACGTGTCGCCGAAAACCGGGCGCGCGGTATCCCTGGCGGCGGGAGAACCCTATAAAAAATCCCTCCTGCCGCTGCCCGATTTTCTTTTGCGCCCGGGCGCGGCGGGACCGCCGGACGATGTCATCCGGGGCCTGAAACTGACGGGCTATTTCCTCGAAAAAACCGTCTTTCAGCACACCCAAAAGGGTCTGCCGGCGGCCCGAAACAGGCTTACGGACAGACTCCGGGCAGGCTCCCGGGCGGAGCCGGCAACCCAGTCTTGAGGGTAAATCCGAAAAACGCCCTGGGAAAAGGGCGGTTGGCGTTTTCGCCGGGCGGATTTTTCGCTTAGGAGGCGCCGGCCGGTTTGTCGGCGTCTTCGCCTTCGTCATCGGCGTCCCCGGTATCGTCAGCCTCATCCTCGGCGTCACCGGCGTCGTCGCCTTCGTCCCCGGCATCGTCGGCATCGTTAGCCTCGTCCTCGGCGTCACCGGCGTCGTCAGCCTCGTCCTCGGCGTCACCGGCGTCGTCAGCCTCGTCCTCGGCGTCACCGGCGTCGTCAGCCTCGTCCTCGGCGTCACCGGCATCGTCGCCTTCGTCACCGGCGTCGCCGGCCGGAGCCTCTTCGGGGGCGGCGGCCGGCGCTTCGGCCGGCGCATCGCCGCCGCCGCTCAGGTCGACCAGGTTCTCGGCGGACGATTTGCCGTTGGCCCCTTCCACCAGTTCGTATTGAACCTTCTGACCCTCGATGAGGGATTCCATGCCGGCGCGTTGAACGGCGGAGATATGAACGAAAGTATCCTTCGAGCCGTCTTCCGGTTCGATGAAGCCATAGCCCTTAGAGCGGTTAAACCACTTAACGGTTCCAGTAGGCATTACCATTCCTTTGTCGTCTTAGTTAAACCCCGGCAAAAAGCCGGTGCGTGGAATTAAGGCTGCACAATGTCCAGGAGTAACTAGGTAGACGTGGAAACGGCTAACAAGGTACTTCTTCGAAACGATGCTCACCCAGGGTTGGCTAATTAGCCGCCTTGACGAAGATTTGCAAGCCATACATGAGACGGATTTAACGGGCTGAAATTTTACCGAAGGGAGGTTGGGTGCCGGATTCCCACCAATTGACGATTTCTTCCTTTCGGATACTATATTATGTGTTATACCGCCGCTTTCCCATTTAAGGCAATCGACCCTCATGGCCAAGACCGCCGCCACCGGAGACATTCGCGACACCCGCCTGGCCGACGCCCTCGGCGAACGGTATCTGGCCTATGCGTTGTCCACCATCGTCGCCCGGTCGCTGCCTGACGTCCGCGACGGGCTTAAACCCGTTCACCGGCGGCTCCTGTACGCGATGCTAAAACTGAAGCTCGACCCGGCTTCGGGATTCAAGAAATGCGCCCGCGTCGTCGGCGACGTCATCGGCAAATACCACCCCCACGGGGACGCCGCCGTTTACGACACCCTGGTGCGGTTGGCGCAGGAATTCGCCCAGCGCTATCCCCTGGTCGACGGCCAGGGCAATTTCGGCAACATCGACGGCGATAACGCGGCCGCCATGCGCTATACCGAGGCGCGGCTGACCGAGGTCGCCTGGGCGTTGCTCGAGGGCATCGACGAGGACGCCGTCGATTTCCGCGATACCTACGACGGCGAGGATTCCGAGCCCGTCGTCCTGCCGGCCTGCTTTCCCAACCTATTGGCCAACGGGTCGACGGGCATCGCCGTCGGCATGGCGACCTCTATCCCGCCCCACAACATCGTCGAGTTGTGCGACGCGCTGAGGCACCTGATCAAATTTCCCAACGTCCGGTTTTCCAAGCTGGTGGGCCTGATCCCGGGGCCCGATTTCCCGACCGGCGGGGTCCTGGTCGAACCCAGGAGCGCCATCGTCGAGGCTTATTCGACCGGACGCGGCGGTTTTCGGCTGCGCGCCCGGTGGTCGAAAGAACAGCTCCCACGCGGGCTCTATCAGATCGTCGTCACCGAAATTCCCTACCAGGTGCAGAAATCGCGCCTGATCGAGAAGATCGCCGAGCTGGTGATCGCCAAAAAGCTGCCGATCCTGGCCGATGTGCGCGATGAGTCCGCCGAAACGGTGCGCATCGTTCTCGAGCCCAAAAGCCGCACCGTCGACGCCGACATGCTGATGGAGCAGTTGTTCCGCCAGACCGAGCTTGAAACCCGGGTGTCGTTGAACCTGAACGTGCTCAACGCCAACAACACGCCCGGGGTCATGAATCTGCGCCAGGCGCTTCAGGCGTTCCTCGATCACCGCATGGAAGTCCTGGTCCGGCGCACCAAGCATCGTCTGGAAAAGATCGAACACCGCCTCGAGATGCTCGACGGGCTTCTGATCGCGTATTTGAACCTGGACAGGATCATCAAGATCATCCGCACCGAGGACGAGCCGAAACAAAAGATGATGAAGGCCTTCAAGCTGACCGACGTCCAGGCCGAAGCGATCCTCAACATGCGCCTGAGGCAGCTCCGTAAGCTGGAGGAAAAGGGAATCGAGAACGAGCACGCCGAGTTGACCAAGGAAGGCAAAAGCCTGCGCGTTCTGCTTCACGACAAGGACCACCGGTGGAAAGCGATAGCCAGGGAAATCGCCGACATCAAGAAACGGATTTCGGCGAAGACTCCCCTGGGCGCCCGGCGGACCACGATCGGCAAGCCGCCGACGGCTGTGGCGGTGCCGCTGGAAGCGATGATCGAGAAGGAGCCGATCACCGTCGTCGCCTCGGAAAAAGGCTGGATCCGGGCCCACAAGGGCCACGTCACCGATACCACCGAGCTTAAATACAAGGAAGGCGACAGGGGCAAGTTCGTGCTCAACGCGGAAACCACCGACAAGCTGGTGATTTTCGCCACCAACGGCCGTTTCTATACCCT
>JADFMB010000172.1 GCA_022564115.1 Pseudomonadota bacterium | reverse complement strand
CACCGCCACCCACGGCGCCTTCGGGTCGCTGGCGTTCGGCATCGGCACCACCGAGGTCGAACACGTGCTGGCTACCCAGACGCTTTTGCAATCGCCGCTGAAGAACATGCGCATCACCGTCGACGGGGCCCTGCCCACGGGCGTCGTCGCCAAGGACCTGATTTTGGCCGTGATCGGCGAAATCGGCACCGCCGGCGGTACCGGATATGTCATCGAATACGCCGGCTCGGCGATCGAGGACCTTTCCATGGAAGGCCGGATGACGGTCTGCAACATGACCATCGAGGCCGGCGCCCGGGCCGGGCTGGTGGCGCCGGACGAAAAGACTTATCAATACCTGATGGGGCGGCCGAAATCGCCCAAGGGCGCGGCCTGGGAGCAGGCCGTCGAATTCTGGAAGACCCTGCCCAGCGACCCAGGGGCGGCCTACGAAAAGGAAGTGACCCTGAAGGCCGCCGACATCGCGCCGCAGGTGACCTGGGGCACGTCGCCGGAGGACGTGGTGCCGATCACCGGCTCGGTGCCGGCGCCGGAGGATTTCGACGATCCGGCGAAGCGGGAATCGGCGAAGATGGCGCTCGAATACATGGACCTGAAACCGGGCACGCCGCTGTCCGAGATACCCGTCGATTACGTCTTCGTCGGTGCCTGCACCAATGGCCGGATCGAGGACCTCCGCGCCGTGGCCGAGGTCGCCAAGGGCCGCAAGGTCGCCGATGGCGTCACCGCCCTGGTCGTGCCCGGCTCGGGCCTGATCAAGGAACAGGCGGAAGAGGAAGGCCTGGCCGATATCCTGATCGAGGCCGGCTTCGAGTGGCGCGAGCCCGGGTGCTCCATGTGCCTGGCCATGAACCCGGACAAGGTGCCGCCGGGCAAGCGCTCGGCGTCGACGTCGAACCGCAACTTCAAGGGCCGCCAAGGTCCCGGCGCGCGCACCCATCTGGTCAGCCCGGCCATGGCGGCGGCCGCCGCCGTCACCGGCAAACTGACCGACGTGCGCGAATTGGATTAAGGGAGGGGCCTGAAATGGAAAAATTCACCACCCTCACCGGCGTTCCGGCGCCCATGGACATGCTCAACGTCGACACCGACATGATCATCCCCAAGCAGTTTCTGAAGAGCATCGAGCGCACCGGCTTCGGCAAAAGCCTGTTCTTCGAGATGCGCTATCGGGACGACGGCTCTGAGAACCCGGACTTCGTCCTCAACAAGCCGCAATACCGGGACGCCAAGATCCTCATCGCCGGCGACAACTTCGGCTGCGGATCGAGCCGCGAGCACGCGCCCTGGGCGCTCTTGGATTTCGGCATCACCTGCGTCATCGCGCCTTCGTTCGCCGACATCTTCTACAACAACTGCTTCAAGAACGGCATCCTGCCGATCAAGCTGCCGAGGCAAGACGTCGAGAAATTGCTCGACGACGCCGAGCGCGGCGACAACGCCACCCTCACCATCGACCTGGAGGCCCAGACCATCCGGGGCCCCGATGGCGGCGAAATCAGCTTCGACGTCGAGGAGTTCAAGAAGCACTGCCTGCTCAACGGCCTCGACGACATCGCCCTGACGATGGAAAACGAAGCCAAGATCACCGACTTCGAGGAAGGCCACAAAACCGCCCAGCCCTGGCTTGCCGGCTGAACCTTGGTATGAACCGGGCATGAGCGGCGGCGGATTCACCATCCGCGGTTTGAGCCTGCGCCCGGTGGTCGTGCCCATGGCCCGGCCGCTAGTCACCCGCGTGGTGACCATCGAAAACGCGGCCTTCGTGCTCATCGACCTGGAAACCGAGGAAGGCGTCACCGGGCGCAGCTACCTGTTCGGCTATTCCAAGGCCGGCAACGACTGCCTACTGCCGCCGCTCAGTTGGCTCTCGGACGCCATGAAGGGCGAAAAAGTCACCCCCGATGCCCCGCCCGACCAATTGTTCGACAAGGCCCGCAAGGCGCTGACCCTGATGGGCCATGAAGGCATCGCCATGATGGCGGTGTCGGGCTTCGACATGGCGTGCTGGGACGCCTACGCCCAGGCCCAGGGCCAGCCGCTGGCAGACGCGCTGGGCGGCAAGGCGGCAACCGTGCCGGCCTACAATTCCTGCGGCCTCGGCATCATCGAAGCACAAGCCGCCGCCGAGGAAGCCAAGAAACTCCTGGCCGAAGGCGGATATAACGCCCTCAAGGTCCGGCTGGGCCGCGAGACCCTGGACGAGGATCTGGCCGTCCTTGGCGCCGTCCGCGACGCCGTCGGGCCGGACGTGATCCTGCCCGTTGATTTCAACCAGTGCCTTTCCGTCGATGACGCCATCGAACGGGGCCGGGCGCTGGACCGGGAAGATGTCTACTGGATCGAGGAGCCGACCCGCTACGACGACTGGCAAGGCAACGCACGGATCGCGGCGGCGGTCGAAACGCCGATCCAGAACGGCGAGAACTTCTACGGCCCCGAAGGCGCCGCCCGGGCCATCGAGGCCAAGGCGCTGAATTACCTGATGCCGGACGTCGAGCGCATCGGCGGCGTGACGGGCTGGATGCGGGCGGCCAGGATCGCCGAGGAGGCCAAGATCCCGGTGTCGTCGCACCTGTTCCCGGAATTTTCGTCGCACCTTCTGGCGGCGACGCCGACGGCGCACTGGCTCGAATTCACCGACTGGTCGGCGCCGTTGCTCGAAAATCCCGTTATCGTCACCGACGGCCACGTCCACGTCTCCGACGCCCCCGGCGCCGGCATCGCCTGGAACGAGGACGCGGTGGAAAAATATGCCGTCTAATTTTAGGAAAACCACAGAGATCACAGAGATCACAAAGGCACCAGCCTTCGCTGAAGCTACGGCTGGTTACGCCTGCCCTCAGAAGCCTTGGCGAAGGAGGGTACTAAGACTTAAAAAAAAAGATAAAAATTAAATAGAGAAAGAAAAAAGGAATTGAATGGCGTTTCGCGCGGCCTTCGTTTTTGTGACTTTGCGCTTTAGTGGTTAAACCTTCATCTTTGCTTTTTACCTTCTCTGTGTTCTCTGTGTGCTCTGTGGTTAATAATCTTTTCGAATTAAACAAAATTGAATTTTTGTGAGGAATTAAATGCCCGCCAACAAGAAACTGCTGATGCTGCCCGGCGACGGGATCGGCCCCGAAGTCATGAACCAAGTCACCCGGGTCATCGACTGGATGGACAAGACCCGCCAGGTTTCCTTCGACGTTTCCGAAGACCTGATCGGCGGCGCGTGTTACGACGAACATGGCGAATCGCTGACCGACAAAACCATGGCCGAGGCGATGACCGTCGACGCGGTGCTGCTGGGCGCCGTCGGCGGGCCGAAGTGGGACAACGTCGAGCGCTTCCACCGCCCCGAACAGGGCCTGCTGCGGCTGCGCAAGGACATGGACCTGTTCGCCAACCTGCGCCCGACGATCGTGTTCCCGGCCCTGGCCGAGGCCTCTTCCCTGAAATCGGAGCTGGTGGCCGGCCTCGACATGCTGATCGTCCGCGAGCTCACGGGCGGCGTCTATTTCGGCCAGCCCCGGGGCATCGAGACCCTGGATGACGGCAGCAAGCGCGCCGTCGACACCCAGGTCTACACCAGCGGCGAAATCGACCGGGTATGCCGGGTGGCGTTTGAGATGGCCCGCAAGCGCCACAAACGCGTCACCTCGGTGGACAAGGCCAACGTCATGGAGACCGGCGTCTTGTGGCGCCAGGTGGCCACCGCCGTCCACGCCGACGGCTACGAGGACATAGAGCTCAGCCACATGTACGCCGACAACTGCGCCATGCAGTTGGTGCGCGAACCGAAGCAGTTCGACGTCATCGTCACCGATAATCTGTTCGGCGATATTCTTTCCGACTGCGCCGCCATGCTGACCGGATCGCTCGGCATGCTGCCCTCGGCGTCCTTGGGCGCGCCCGACGAAAGCGGCCGGCGCCGCGCCATGTATGAACCCGTGCACGGCACCGCGCCCGACATCGCGGGCGAGGACAAGGCCAACCCGCTGGCGATGATCCTCAGCTACGCCATGTGCCTGCGCTATTCCTTCGACATGGGCGAAGACGCCGACCTGGTCGAGCAGGCGGTCCGCAATGTCTTGGAATCCGGCCTTCGCACCACCGACATCATGCAGGCGGGCATGACCGAGGTCGGTTGCACCCGGATGGGCGAGGCGGTGACCGAAGAGCTCGGCAAGCTGGCGGGGTAGCGCCCCATGGCCTTAAGTGAACAGGAACTTTAGCCCGGCGACGAGGAGCGCCGCCGACAGCAGCCGGATCAGGGTCTTCGGCATCAGCCATTGCGCCCCCAGCCGCGATCCGACGTAGCCGCCGGCGAACACCGCCCCGGCCCACAGCGGGATGACCGCCGGAAGCTGCTGGAAGCCGATGACGTTGCCGGCCAGCCCGGCGGTGGAATTGAACAGGATGAAGGCCGCCGCGATCGCCGAGGTGCGGCGGATGGACGTCCAGCGGAGGATCAGCAGCGTCGGGCTCAACAGCACGCCGCCGCCGATGCCGGTCAGCCCCGACAACAGGCCGACCACGCCGCCCATTCCCATCGACCCCATCCTCGGAATCCGGGGCTTGTCGCTGGCAAAGGTTTCCGGGTCGATGACCGTGCCCCAAACCAGATACGCCCCCGATATCAGCAACAACCCCCCCAGCACCGGGCGGTAGACCTCGCCCGGCAACGCCAGCGAGCCGCCGGCAAAGGCGGCGGGGATGGAAAACAGCACCAACGGCCACAGATCCGGCCACGACAGGTGCCCGGCCTTGTAAAACCGGAAGGTGGTCAGGCTGGCGACCAGGATGTTGAGGGTCAACGCCACCGGGCGCATCATCTCGGGCGGCACCCCGAACAGCGCCATCACCGCCAGATACCCCGACGCGCCGGCGTGCCCGACCGACGAATACAGAACGGCGAGGGCGAAAAACAGCGCCGCGACGAGGAAGACCAAGCCTGAGTCGAAAGGAATTCCGCCGCCCGGCATCGTGTTTCCCTGTAGTGGTTAAGTCCCTGCCAACCAGGCAGCGTCATGACAGTATCAGGGAACATCCCTCGGGACATTAACCGAAATCAATCGGGTGACGGGGCCCCGGCGCCAGGGGGTTCTTGAAAAGCCCGCCAAAGGGGCGTAAACGGGGCCACCCCGGCGCCGATGCGGCGGGGAATGCTTTGGAGTTATCATCATGGGCTATCGCATCGCCGTCGCCGGCGCCACCGGAAACGTCGGCCGCGAGGTACTCTCCATCCTGGCGGAGCGCCAGTTCCCGGCCGACGAGGTCATCGCCCTGGCCTCCTCGCGCTCGATCGGCGCCGAGGTCGGCTACGGCGAGGACAAGACGCTGAAGGTGCGGGAACTGGCCGCCTTCGACTTCGACGGCATCGACATCGTGCTGTCGTCGCCCGGCGCCAAGGTATCGGCCGAGCACAGCCCGCGCGCCGCCAAGGCCGGCGCCGTCGTCATCGACAACACGTCGCATTTCCGCATGGACCCGGACGTGCCGCTGGTGGTGCCGGAGGTCAACGCG
>JADFMB010000019.1 GCA_022564115.1 Pseudomonadota bacterium | reverse complement strand
CGACACCGCAAGACAACCAGGCCGGTGCTGACGGCGAGCAAAACTGGACTGATCTCACGAAGTATCCGCTGAGACAGGCAAGATTCCTCTTCGTCAGGGACAAAACCTGGTTTGCGATCAACTCGCTGCCCAATGTCGCTGTGGAATACCACGCAAACATCATCGCACACTGCGCACAGCATAGCCGCAACGGGAAGTGGATCGTCATTTACCCGTACGACAAAGCGGAAATCGTCTATCGCTTCAACCGGCCCGTTTATGGGTTTCGTGCGGTCGTGGCGCTCATGCATCCGCAAGGGCATGTCGGCCTGCGCGTGTATGCCGATGATTCGTTGATTCACGAGACGAAAGACCTTCTGGGGACTGACGAGGCAAAACAGATCGTCGCCACGGACGAGGGGTTCACCGAGTTACGAATCGAAGTCGACAGCGGAGGAATCGCCACGAACGATCAGTTCTTGATTGCCGATCCGGAAATCCTGACCGATCCTGAATCGACTCCCGATCCAAGCACAGATTCTCGTCAGGTCGGACAGTTCTTACAGATTTGGCAGCATACAACCGCCGTCACCGATCTCGTGTTTTCTCCGGACAATCGGTCCCTCATCAGCGGACATAGTTCCGGAGCAGTTTGGGTCTGGGATCTCGAAACAGGAAAACGTCTGCGAGGTTTCACCGGCCTGACGCAGTCCCCGCGGTTGGCGATCTCCGCCGATGGCAAACGGTTACTCGCCGTAGACAGATTTGGTGCTCGCATTTGGAATTTCCACGACAGGAAAGAACTGAATGTTGCCACATTTGATCCGCCGGCCGGGCTCGTCCGCGTCGCCGCGACACCGAGCGGTTTCCAAGCTCTGATCGAGCGAAAGCGAATCTATCAGCGGTGGAACCTGGAGACTGACAAACCGATCGGCAGTCAATTCAGACACGGGACGTTGTGGGTTGCCGGGTTGGAATTGTCGCCGGACGGCAATCGTGCCTTCGTTATGGGACGTAACGGAGTAAAACCCCCGCATGAATCGTGAAATAATCGACGCCCTGTTCGCACTGCTCGATGATGGTGTCGCGGTAAATCTCCCAGGTCAGGTCCTCGGCCCGCTCGACCTTCTCCAGGGCCTGATAGATCGGCACCGTGCCGATGGGCACCGGGGAATTGCGGATGATCCATTCGCGGATGTTGTGGATGTTCCTGCCGGTGCTGAGGTCCATGACGTTGTCGGCGCCCCAACGGATCGCCCACACCATCTTGTCGACCTCATCGGCGACCGACGAGGTGACGGCCGAATTGCCGATGTTGGCGTTGATCTTGACCAGGAAGTTCCGCCCGATGATCTGCGGCTCGACCTCCGGGTGGTTGATGTTGGCGGGGATGATGGCGCGGCCGCGGGCGACCTCGTCGCGGACGAATTCCGGCGTCACGTACTCGGGAATCTCGGCGCCGAAGCTCTCGCCCTCGGCGATACGCGCCTTGGCCGCCGCCGGGTCGTGCTCGCGGGCCATATTCTCGCGGATGGCGATGAACTCCATCTCCGCCGTGATCGTGCCATCGCGCGCGTACTTGACCTGGCTTACCGCCGCGTCCTTGCCTTTTTTGGCCTTGGCGCGCAGGGGCTTGCGCCTGGCCGGGAATTCGGGCACCAGGTGCTCGCCCGAGGCGTTGTTGTCCTCGGGCCTGACGTCGCGGCCGCCGTATTCCTCGACGTCTCCGCGGGCCCGGATCCAGGGCTCCCGCAGGCGATTGAGCCCGGCCTCGATGTCGATGGTGACCGCTAAGTCCGTATAGGGGCCAGAGGTGTCGTAGACGACCAGCGGCGGCTCGTCGGCGGTCTCGTGCAGCGAAATCTCGCGCATCGGCACCCGGATGTCTTTGTGAATCTCGCCTTCGAGGTAAATCTTGCGGCTCGCCGGCAGCGGCCCGGTGGTGATGTCGGAGGTAATTGGTTTGGTGATGACGTTCATTGGGCGGACTCCTTTCCCTTCGCCGGCATGATCCGGATCAGGTTCGTAGGGTCGCCGCGCTTCCTCCTTCGCCATCAGCCTTCGCCAGAAGGCTTCGGCTGACAGGAGGCTTCGGAGGGCTATCGGCTTCTCAGCCCCTTGCCGGGGCTCCCCTCGGAACATCTTCAATGTGGGCCTTGCCGGCGCCATCGTCAAGAGGCCCCAGGGGAGACCCCGGGGGCCGGAAAGACTCTAACCGCCGAGACCGCGGGCCAGGTTGCGGTTGATCTCGATCAAGACGTCCAGGTGTTCGGGCTTCGGGTCGCCGAGGGCCAGGATCGTCCGCCGGTCGACGAACAGGCTCAGCGCCAGGAGGTCGTCCCTCAGGTCGTCGGGCAGGCCGTTGGCGCCGCCGGACAGGTCGGCCTGGAGAATGGTCCACAGGGTCTGGTTGAAGGTCAGCGCCGTGGCGTAGGCGGCGTAGTCGCCGTCCACGCTTTGCCGCGCCTTGTCGAGAAGCATCGCCGCCTTGGTCAGGGCCTGCGCTTCGGCCTCGGTCGGGGTGACCGCCAGGTGCTGGACCATTTTATACGTTGCGAGGTTTTCCCGGGACACCAGGTCATGATGCTTTGGCATCAATCCCTCCTAACTCCTTGCCAGTGAACAAAATAACACGCGTCACAGTCGTCCCCATTTATGAGTTCATGACCTAAACAAATCCCTGAAAGAGGAGACTCAGCCCTTGGCCCGTTCCACGTAGGAACCATCGGCGGTGTTGATGACGATACGGGTGCCTGCCTCGATGTGAGGCGGAACCATGCAGCGGATACCGTTTTCCAATATCGCCGGTTTGTACGACGAAGACGCCGTCTGCCCTTTGACGACGGCGTCGGCTTCGGCGACCTCCAGGGACACCGTATCGGGAAGCTGGACGCCGATTAAAGAGCCTTCATGGCTTTCGATGATGACGGTCATGCTGTCCTGCAGGAAAGGCACCTGGTCTTCGCCCAGCAGGTCCTGGTTGATCGTCACCTGTTCAAAGGTCTCGGCATCCATGAACGTGAGCATTTCTCCGTCGGCGAAAAGGAACTGAAACTCCTTCTGGTCCAGCCGCGCCCGTTCGACCGTTTCCGACGAGCGGAAGCGTTCGTTGAGCTTGGTCCCGGTGCGGACGTCCTTGAGTTCAACCTGCAAATAGGCGCCGCCCTTGCCGGGTTGGGTGTGCTGGATCTTGACCGCCCGCCAAAGGCTGCCTTGGTGTTCGATCACCATCCCGGTTCGGATGGCGTTGCCGTTGATTTTCATCGCTTGGTACCGTGTTTTCGAGGCCCCCGTTCGGACCCGAGGCGCGGAAGCTAACAGGTTGGAATGGACGACGCAATGACCCCCTCAGGCGGCGTCTCGGACCGCTTCGTTGAAGGCCTTGACCGCCGCGGCCGGGCCTTCCGGGTGGTCCCAGACGGCCGAGACGACGGCCAGGAAATCGGCCCCGGCGCGGACCAGGGGAGGGCAGTTTTCGGCCGTGATGCCGCCGATGGCGACCACCGGCACGACCATCAAGTCGCTCCACCATTCCAGGATCTCGACCGGGGCGGAACTCTTCGCCTGCTTGGTGGCGGTGGGAAAGAAGGCGCCGAAGGCCACGTAATCGGCCCCCTGTGCCGCCGCCTCTATGGCCAAATGACGGGAATCGTGACAGGTGACGCCGACGATGGCGTCATTGCCCACGGTGTCGCGGGCCTGTTGGTAATCGCTGTCCTCCTGACCGATATGAACGCCGTCGCACCCGGTTTCGGCGGCCAGGTCCGGCCGGTCGTTGAGCAGCAACGGCACGTCCCGGTCCTGGCACAGCGGCAGCAGGGCTTCGGCGGCACGGCGCTGGGCGTCGTCGTCGGCGTCTTTCAGGCGCAATTGAAGGGCGGCCACGTTGCCGCCGTCCAAGGCCCGGGCCAGCTTGTCGAGGAAAACCGACGGATCAAATTGCGGCGGCGTGATCAAGTAGAGGCGGCAATCCCGGGTCCGCATGTCATTTCCCTTCCCGCAGCCAGGTCCGGACCGCGGCCTCCGGGTCGTCCAAGTCCAAAAGATCGAGCGCCGTTTTCCCCGCGCCTTCCTGTTCGTCGTCGAATTCCACCCGCGCTCCCGATTGGGCGGCGATGTCGGTGATCTTGCCCAGGACGTCGGCGGCAATGTCGACCCGAATCGCCTTCAGTCCATGACGAAGCGCGCCCAGAGCCAGGCCGGGGTCGCTTCCACAATCGAAAACGGCGGTCACGGAAAGGCCGGAATAAGGCTTGGCGGCCTCGGAAATCATGTCCCGGAACACCGTGGCGCCCAGATACCGGGCGGCGCCGGGGGCGCTTCGAAGCGTCACCGGGACGCCGAGATCCGCCGCCGCGGCCAGCGCCGCCTCGGCGTCCTCGAGGCTGTGCACGATGATCGGATGGTTTTTCATTCCCGTTCTCTTTGTTGCTCCCGCCGCTATTACTTGCGGCCGGTTGCTTAATAAATCCCCCGTTTCAGAAGGTGTGACGACGAACACAGACTTTTGAGACAAATATTTCTAATATGCAAACCGAGTAATAATATGTAAAAACAGAGTGTTAGTAAGATTGAATCCCCCAAAAGCTTGCTCCGGCGGGGGAATTCCATATAAAACCGGGCACGATCACGACCGCCGGGGTTGGCGAAACTAAGCGTGACCTAAGGTTTTTCCTGGGAGACCACAAGTGGACATAGCAACCCTTCTTGGATTGGTGATCGGCATTACCGTCGTGACGCTCGCCATCATGACCGGGTCGGAGCTCTCGATTTTCCTCAATCTCCCGGGAATCCTCATTGTTTGCGGCGGCACCTTCGCCGCGACGTTGATCAAGTTTCCGATCTCGGGCGTGTTCGTTGCCTTTTTCGTCGGCATCCGGGCGGCCTTCGTCAACGAACGCGAAAGCCCCCGCGAAATCATCGACCTGACGATGCGCCTGGTCAAGCGGGCCCGGAAAGTGGGCCTCTTGGGGCTGGAAAAAGTCAGAGTGCGCAACACCTTTTTCCGCAAGGGCATCCAGCTATGCGTCGACGGCCGCGAGGTCGATGTCATCCGCAAGATGATGACCCAGGAAATGGAACTGGCGATCCAGCGCCAGGAAGTCGGCGAGCGGGTATTCCGGGCAATCGGCGAATCGGCGCCGGCGTTCGGCATGGTCGGCACCCTCGTCGGCCTGGTGCAGATGCTGAGCAGCATGGACGACCCGACGTCCATCGGCCGCGCCATGGCCGTAGCCTTGCTGACGACCCTTTACGGGCTGTTGATTGCGCAGCTTATCGCGCTTCCCATTTCCGACAAGCTGGAAGCCAAGAACGCGATCGAGAAGGCCAACCGGGTCCTGATCATCGAATCCATCGTCCAGATTCACGAGCGCAACAACCCCACCGCCGTCTTCGATATCCTTGAAGCCTACCTGCCGGAAAAACAGCGTAACCAGGGCGAGGACGATTTCGAATCGGGAATCAACATGGGCCGCCGGGCCACCGACAGGCCGGGTGGGGTGGGGCCAATGAACAGACGGGCGACGGACAGGAAATGAACGCTCAAAAAAGAAGGCACCTCGTAGGGGCGCCCCGGTGGATGGTGACCTTCGCCGACCTGATGGCGCTGTTGTTCGCCTTGTTCGTGTTGCTTTTGTCGTTTGCCGAAGTCGATAGCGATAGCTTCCGAAGGAACGCCGGTCCCATGCGCGAGGCCTTCGGGACGGGCGACAAGGTGATGCGCACGACTTCGTTGCCCAGCATTCAACAGGGCGAATCAGGGCCCGGCCAGGCCCGGCCCCAGATCCAGGCCCCGACCAGCCCAACGGCCGAAATCGTCCAGTTCGACCGGCGCATGAAGGCGAAAAGAAGCTTTCTCTGGCAGTTCAGAAGGACCCTGGAACGTGAGCTTGCATCATCCCGCATCGTCCTCATCGACCAAGGCAACCGCATTATTATCCGTTTTCCCGACGCCACGGCCTTCGTCGCCGGCAGCGCCGAATTCGCCCCCGGGGTGGGGCCGACCCTGAAGCGCATCGCCAGCGTGCTTCGGGCGACGAAGGGTCAGATCCTGGTTTCCGGGCATACGGACAGCTCGCCCATTTCCACGGCCCGGTTCCGTTCAAATTGGGATTTATCGTCGGCCCGCGCCGTCAGCGTCGTTCATTTCCTGATCACCCAGGCCGCCGTCTCGCCATCGAGAATCACCGCCCAGGGGTTCGCCGACAGCCGCCCGATGGCCAAAAACGACACACCGGAAAACCGGTCCCGGAACCGGCGCGTCGAAATCTCAATCGAGATTACGTCTTTCCAAGGCTGATCCGGGTTTTGCCGCCGTCGGGGTTTCCCTTCCCGCCCCGGTTTCGGGGCCACTAACCCCCGCCCCGGTTTCGGGGCCACTAACCCCCGCCCCGGTTTCGGGGCCACTAACCCCCGCCCCGGTTTCGGGGCCACTAACCAACGTTATGCATGGCCACGGCGGTGTCGGGCAAGCGGTTGGAAAATCCCCATTCGTTGTCGTACCAGCTTAGGATGCGCACGAAATTTCCGTCGACGACCTGGGTTTGCGTGGCGTCGAAGATGGACGACGCCGGATTATGGTTGAAGTCGATGGAAACCAGTTCGTCCGTCACATAATCCAGAATACCCTTCAGGTGTCCTTCCGACGCTTCCTTGATGGCGGCGTTGACCTCATCGGCCGTGGTTTCGCGCCCGGCGGTGAACTTAAGATCAATCAGCGACACGTTCGGCGTCGGCACCCGGATGGCGGTGCCGTCCAGCTTGCCGTCCAGTTCCGGCAGCACCAGGCCGACGGCGCGCGCGGCGCCGGTCGTCGTCGGGATCAGCGAAACGCCGCAGGCCCTGGCCCGGCGCCGGTCGGAATGCAGGGTGTCGAGCGGCCGTTGATCGCCGGTGTAGGCGTGGATGGTGGTCATGAATCCCTTTTCGATGCCGATCGCCTTGTTCAGGACGTCGGCGACCGGGGCCAGGCAGTTGGTGGTGCACGACGCGTTTGAGACCACGGTGTGGTGCGCCTCGAGCTGATCGTGATTGACGCCGTAGACCACCGTCATGTCGACCTCCTTGGCCGGGGCGGAGATCAATACCTTGTTGGCCCCGGCGTCCAGGTGTTTGGACGCCGATTCCCTGTCGGTGAAAAGGCCGGTGCATTCCAAGGCCACATCGACGCCCAAATCCTTCCACGGCAGGTTGGCCGGATCGCGTTCGGCCGACACCTTGATGAGCCCGGTTCCGACATCCATGCTGTCGCCGTCGATAACGATTTCCGTCTGCAGGGTCCCGTGGATGGAATCGTATTTCAGTAGATGGGCGTTGATTTCCACCGGGCCGAGGTCGTTGATGCCGACGACTTCCACGTCGTCGCGCTTCGATTCCATGATCGCGCGCAGGACCAGCCGGCCGATCCGGCCAAATCCGTTGATAGCAATTCGTACCGCCATTTTCGAGGCCTCCCTAAAAAATACCGAGATGGGGTTTTCCCGGTATCTTTCCGTCCCTGGTTCTGAAAAGCCGCCGTCGTCATCGTCGGGACTTCGGGCCTTCAGAGCGATTGGATTTATGTTGCCGCACCATCCAGGGAAAGGCCGCTCCCGTCAATCGGATTCTTGTTGCCGCGAAAACTTGGGCCCGAGCCGGCGCAAGAAAGGGTTTTTTTATTATATATCAAATGGCTATAGTGACTTGTTGCAACAATGATTGACGCAATAAAGGGGGTCGTCCTATCCTGCCTCAAGGCCCGGCGCGAGGCTGGAGAGAGCCTTTTGGGGGAGTCCCGGGAAAGGATAAAGCGTGAAAAAACAGAATCTGAATAAACCGTCCAAGCTAGAGCGCGCCAGGACCCGTCTTGACGGCGCCGTGACCCGGCTCGAAAAAGCCCTGGACCGGCGCCTTGATTCGCTTCCCGACGGCGCCCGGAAACCGGCCGCCGAGACTCCCTCGGCGTTGGTCGAGGAACTGGAAAGCCTGCGCGATGAAAATGCCAAGCTCAAGGGGCTCAACGAAATCGTAACCACCCGCCTCGATGGCGCCATCGGCCGGCTCAGGACGGCGATCGGGAATTAGGGCGGGAACTAGGACGAAAGCATGGCCCAAGTCTCGGTCACCATTAACGGACGGAAATACCGGATTGTTTGCGACGATGGTCAGGAGGCGCATCTTTCCCGGCTCGGAACCTATGTCGACAAACGGGTCGGCGAACTCGTGGCCGCCGTCGGCAAGGTGGACGAGGCGCAGATTCTGGTGATGGTTTCGCTTTTGATGGCCGACGAACTGTCCGATGCCTATGCGGAATTGGACGTTGCCCGGACGGCGGATAAGGGCGTCGCCGCGTTAATGAGCGCCGAAGAATCCCTGAGCGCCAATATCGAGAATTTGGCTAATCGCATAGAGAATGTTGCCGAACGCCTGGAACAAGCTTAGATTCATCCGTTAGGGCGGTCGCTACCCCGTTCGTTAGGTTGATCATCCCTGGGGCTTTCAATACCTCGGGAGCTGTCCCTGCCAGGCTCGTGGGTCTGGTATATGGCGCCCACCTGCACAAGCAGGCCACAGAGGATATCTTAACCAACGGCTGGGCGGGGCCGCCCTAGCTTTTATCCGCTTCCTCCTTGCCGGCGTTCTCCCTTCATGGCGACAGAAGACGAAAAACAGGAATTGCGACGCACGGCCCGGGAAACCCGCCGCGCCGCCCACGCCGCGGGGGGGGAAGCGGCGGAACGCCTGGCCGCCAACTTTCACCGGGCCAGGACCGGTTTCGGCGAACAGGAACCCTCGGCGATCATCGCCGGCTATTGGCCGATGACCGATGAAATCGACGTCCGGCCCTTGCTGGCGGCACTCCATGACCAAGGCCGGACCCTCGTCTTGCCGGTCGTCGCCGGCTCGGGCAAGCCGCTGATTTTCCGCCGCTGGCAGCCGCAAATGGCGTTGCAAGTTGGAATCTTCTCGACCCGTCATCCCGGGGCCGAGGCGGCGGAGGAAATTCCCGGACTGCTGCTCGTGCCATTACTGGCTTTCGACGGCCGGGGCGCGAGGTTAGGGTGGGGCGGCGGTTTCTACGATCGCACCCTGGCCCATTTAAGGGCCGCCGGGCCGGTGATCGCCGTCGGGGTCGCCTATCATGGCCAACGGGTGGAACGGGTGCCGCAATCGCCCGACGACCAGCTCCTGGACTGGATCGTTACCGACCAGGACGTGTTCGAGATAGGTTGACATGAAAATCCTGATTTGCGGCGACGTGGTGGGAAAGACGGGGCGGCGGGCGATCGACGAAAACCTGGCCGATCTTCGGCGCCGCCTGGAACTGGATTTTGTCATCGTCAACGGTGAAAACGCGGCCCATGGCTTCGGCATCACCGATAAGATCTGCGAGGCGTTCTATGCCGCCGGCGCCGACGTGATCACCAGCGGCAACCACGTCTGGGACCAGCGCGAGATCATCAATTACATCGACGGCGACCCCCGCCTTCTCAGGCCGATGAACTATCCCGAAGGCACCCCCGGCGCCGGCACCGGCATTTTCGATACCAAGGATGGACGCAAGGTAATGGTCGTCCACCCCATGTGCCGGTTGTTCATGGATCCCCTGGACGATCCCTTCAAGGCCGTCGATGAGGCGTTGAGGAACCACCGACTCGGCGCCACCGTGGACGCCATCGTCGTCGACGTTCATGGCGAAGCGACCAGTGAAAAGCAGGCCATGGGGCATTTTCTCGACGGCCGGGTTTCGGCGGTCGTCGGCACCCATACCCACACGCCGACGGCGGATACGCAAATCCTTCCCGGCGGCACCGCCTATCAATCCGATATCGGCATGACCGGCGATTATGATTCGGTGATCGGCATGAAGAAGGAACTGGCGACCAGCCGCTTTACCACCAAGATGCCGCAGGGGCGGCTTGAACCGGCGGAAGGGGAAGCGACCCTGTGCGCCGTCTATGTCGAGACCGACGACAAGACCGGGCTGGCCCGGCACGTCGGTCCGTTGCGCCTCGGCGGGCGCCTGGCCGAGGCGTGGCCGCTTTAGGCGGAACCACCATTCTTACCCCTCTTGCCCCGCCGCCTTGGGGAACGGGACGGCTACTTCCTTCCGCACCCGGCGCCGCCCAATTATTGACATATTGGTCTGACATTAAGGTGGACGGCGGCCGTGCGTTCACCTACTACATGTAGTATAAGCCGTCGTAAAATTTAAAGGATATAGGGGACTGACCAGGAAACCATGGCCGGTCATTCAAAATTCAAGAACATCATGCACCGCAAGGGCCGCCAGGACGCCAAGCGGGGAAAGGTTTTCTCGAAGTTGATCAGGGAATTGACCGTCGCCGCCAAGGCGGGCTTGCCCGACCCGGACATGAACCCCCGGCTTCGCACCGCCATCGCCGCGGCCAGGGCCGCCAACATGCCGTCCGAGACCATGAACCGGGCGATCAAGAAAGCCAGCGGCGGCGATGACGACACCCATTACGAGGAAATCCGTTACGAGGGATACGGCCCCGGGGGCGTCGCCGTGATCGTCGAGGCGTTGACCGACAACCGCAACCGCACGGCAAGCGATCTCCGCGCCGCGTTCACCAAATACGGCGGCACCCTGGGCGAAAGCGGTTCCGTCAGCTTCATGTTCGAGCGCGTCGGCCTGATCGTTTACGGCGCCGATGCGGCCAGCGCCGAGGATATGTTCGAGGCGGCCCTGGAAGCCGGCGCCTCGGAAGTCGAATCCTCTAACGCCGGCCATGAGGTGACCTGCGAACCGGACGATTTTTCCGCTGTCCGGGATGCCCTGGAGGCCAGGTTCGGAAACGCCGAGGACGCCAGGCTGGACTGGAAGCCCCAAAACGCCGTTGCCGTCGACGAAGACACCGCCGGCACGCTGTTGAAGCTTCTCGACGCCCTTGACGACAACGACGACGTGCAGCGGGTGGCGGCCAACTTCGATGTCGCCGAGGACGTGCTCGAAAGATTGAGCGCTTAAAGCCGATGACCATAAACAGGAGGACGCCATTCGACTGATCGGCATTGACCCGGGGCTCCGCCATACCGGCTGGGGCGTGATCGAGGCCAGCGGCAACCGCCTCGGCCATGTCGCCGACGGCGTCATCAGGACGGATTCGAAATTGCCGTTGGCGGACCGGCTGGTGCAGTTGCAGACCGGCCTGACGGAAATCATCGCCCGCTTCCGTCCCCTCGAGGCCGCGGTCGAGGAAACCTTCGTCAACAAGAACGCCGCCTCGGCGCTGAAACTGGGCCAGGCCCGGGGAATCGCGCTTGTGGTGCCGGCAAGCGCCGGGCTCCGCGTCGCCGAATATTCGCCCAACCTGATCAAGAAAACGGTCGTCGGCGCCGGGCACGCGGCCAAGCAACAGGTACAGATGATGGTCAAGGTCCTGTTGCCCGGATCGACTTTAAAGACCGCCGACGCGGCCGACGCGCTGGCGGTCGCCATCTGCCATGCCCATCACCGCTCAAGCCCCCAGGCGGCGGCTTCCCTGGCGCTGGCGGCGGAGGCGGCGCCATGATCGCCAAGCTCAAGGGCCTGATCGACAGCCTTGGCGAGGACTGGGCCGTCATCGACGTCGGCGGCGTCGGATACCTGGTGTTCTGTTCCGGCCGCACGCTCGGCCGCCTCGGTGTCGGCGAGGGGGCGGAGGTCATGGTCGAAACCCATGTCCGCGAGGACCACATCCACCTCTATGGCTTCATCGATGCCGTCGAACGCGACTGGTTCCGTCTTCTGACAACCGTTCAAGGCGTCGGCGCCAAGGTGACGCTCGGCCTGTTGACGGTGTTGTCGCCGGACGAGCTGGTGCAAGCCATTGCCGCCGCCGACAAGGCGGCCATTACCCAGGCCTCCGGCGTCGGCCCGAAGCTGGCGACCCGTATCCTCAGCGAATTGAAGGACAAGGTCGGAACCGTTGCCCTGGCCGTGGCGCCGGGCGGTCAACCGGCGGCCGCCGGGGCCGGGCCAGGAGGGCCAGGAGGGCTAGTATCCGACGCCGCATCGGCCCTGGTCAATCTCGGCTACCAGCCGTTCCAGGCCTTGAGCGCCGTCAGCCGCGCCGCCGGCCGGCTCGGCGAGGGCGCCGATGTCGAGGCCCTGATCCGGGGCGGCCTAAGCGAACTGGCCCCCGTCGATGCCAGAGGGAGCGTTTGAATGCCAGAGGGAGCGTTTGAATGAGTGACGGCAACCGCATGGTCGCGGCCGCCGAAGCGGTCGAGGACAAATTGGAAGATAAATTGGACGCCGGGGCCGGAACCGGGCTGCGCCCGCAACGGCTCGACGATTTCATCGGTCAGGAACAGATATGTGGGAACCTGTCGGTCTTCGTCGCCGCCGCCGCCAAGCGCGGCGAAGCCCTGGACCATGTGCTTTTTCACGGGCCGCCCGGGCTCGGCAAAACGACCCTGGCGCAGATCGTCGCCCATGAGCTCGGGGTCGGCTTTCGCGCCACCTCGGGACCGGTGATCGCCAAGGCCGGCGACCTGGCGGCCATCCTCACCAACCTGCAGCCCCGGGAAGTATTGTTCATCGATGAAATCCACCGCCTTAATCCGGTGGTCGAGGAAATCCTCTATCCGGCGATGGAGGACTTTCAGCTCGACCTGATCATCGGCGAAGGACCGGCGGCGCGCTCGGTTCGCATCGACCTGCCGCCGTTTACCCTGGTCGGGGCGACGACGCGCTCGGGCCTGATTACGTCGCCCTTGCGCGAACGGTTCGGCATTCCCCTGCGGGTGACGTTCTATTCGGACCGGGAACTGGAGCAGATCGTCGTCCGCGGCGCCGGGTTGCTGAACATGGACCTGACGGCCGACGGGGCCCAGGAAATCGCCCGCCGGTCCAGGGGAACGCCCCGGGTCGCCGGGCGGTTGCTGAGAAGGGTCCGTGACTTCGCCGACCTGGACGGCGGCGGCAAGGTCGACGCCAAGGTCGCCGACCGGGCGCTCAACCGGCTGGAGGTGGACGGGCGTGGCCTGGATGCCATGGATCGGCGGTATCTCGGTTGCATCGCCGAAAAGTTCGGTGGCGGCCCGGTCGGCGTCGAGACGCTGGCGGCCGCCCTTTCCGAGGAACGAGACACCATCGAGGAGGTGATCGAACCCTACCTCATTCAGCAGGGGTTTTTGATGCGTACGCCCCGCGGCCGCGCCTTAGGCGTGGAAGCGTTTCGGCATTTGGGCCTGGCGGAACCGGAAGGCCTCGCCCAATTGGAGTTGATCGGCGGAATCGAGGACGATGAATAAGCCCACCTCAGGTGCCTCTCCGGAGGGGATCCACATCTATCCGGTCCGCGTCTATTACGAGGACACGGATGCCGCCGGCATCGTCTATTACGCCAACTATCTGAAATACGCCGAACGGGCGCGCACCGAATTGCTTCGCGACCTCGGCGCCGAAAACGCCCGGTTGATGGAAACCGAAGGACTGGCCTTCGCCGTCCGGCGGTGCGAGGTGGACTTTTTCAAACCGGCCAGGCTCGACGACCTGCTGTCGGTCGAAACCCGTTTAATCGACGTCGGCGGCGCGTCGTTGGTCGCCGATCAACGGGTAAAGCGGGACAACGCCGAACTGGTGCGCATGGAACTGAAACTCGCCTGCATGTCCCTTGACGGACGGCCGGCCAGGCTGCCGGCGGCGGTCAAATCCCGGCTCGAGGAATTCCGCGGAAATGTTCATTCGAAAAAACAATAAGGCTGATTGATGGAAAACCAAGTCATTGAAGCGGTGACCCTGGCCGGCTCGGCCGAAGACCTGGATTTTTCTATTTGGGCGCTGTTTCTGCGTGCCGACCCGATCGTCAAATCGGTGATCGTGGTGCTGCTGGCGGCTTCGGTATGGTGTTGGGCGATCATCATCGACAAGGTCATCGGGCTGCGCCGGCTGGGCGCCCGCTCAACCGAATTCGAACAAGCATTCTGGTCGGGCAATTCCCTTGACGACCTTTATGAACGGATCGCCAGCCAACCCCGGGACCCGATGTCGGCGGTGTTCGTCGCCGCCATGCGCGAATGGCGCAGAACGCCGGGGCACGGCGGCTCGGAAGGGGATTCCCGGGTCGGGGTCGGCGACCGCATCGACCGGGTGATGCAGATTACCATGGCCCGTGAAATGGACCGGGCCGAACGGAATATGACTTTTCTGGCGACCACGGGGTCGACGGCGCCTTTCGTCGGGCTTTTCGGCACCGTCTGGGGAATCATGAACAGCTTTCAGTCGATCGCCATTTCCAAGAACACCAGCTTGGCCGTCGTTGCGCCGGGAATTGCCGAAGCCCTTTTCGCCACCGCGCTTGGACTTCTGGCCGCCATCCCGGCGGTGGTCGCCTACAACAAGCTGACCAAGGACATGGACCGGTATGCCGGCCGTCTCGACAGTTTCGCCGGCGAATTCTCGGCCATTCTATCGCGCGAGATGGAAGGGAAAGAGTAGGCCGAAATGACTTTCCAAACGCAAAGGTCGAACGGCAATTTCAGGAGCCGCGTCCGCACGCCGCCGATGTCCGAAATCAATGTCACCCCCATGGTCGACGTGATGCTGGTGCTGTTGATTGTCTTCATGGTGACGGCGCCGCTGCTGACCGTCGGCGTGCAGATCGACCTTCCGAAGACCAAGGCCAAGATGCTCCAGGGTCAGGACGAACCGCTGGCCATCACCATCGACGCCCGGGGACAGGTCTATCTTCAGGATACGGAAATCGACCTCGAAGGGCTTATTCCCCGGCTGCGCGCGATTACCGCCAACAATGCCGACGTTCGAATATTCGTGCGCGGCGACGCGTCGGTCAATTACGGCCGGGTCATGGAAGTGATGGGGACCGTCAACGCCGCCGGATACAAGAAAGTGGCGCTGGTCACCCAGCAACTGATAAAGCGCCAACCGAAGAAAAAAAGCCGACGCTAGATTTCCCAGGGATTTTCCATGCGTGACGCGCTTGTCTATTCGGTTTTGTCTCATGCCGTGATCATGGTGATCGGGTATTTCGGCCTGCCTTATATCGAGCGCGAAGCGGTGTTGACCGATACCCCGATCATGGTCGAAATCGTCAATGTGTCCGAATTGACCAACGCCCCGCCGCCGAAGCCGAAGCCGGAAAAGAAACCGCCACCGAAAGCCGAAAAGAAACCGCCGCCGCCTCCGAAAAAACCGCCCAAGACGGCGGCCCCGCCGCCGCCCCCGCCGGCCAAGGACCCCGAGGTCGCCGCCTTGCCCGCGGAACCGAAACCGAAGGCCAAGCCGAAGCCGAAACCGAAACCGGAAGCCAAGCCGAAGCCGAAACCGATACGCAAGCTGGCCAAGGCCAAGCCCCGGCACAAGCCGAAACCCCCCGACGCCTTTGCCTCGGTGTTGAAGACGGTGGAAAAATTGAAGAACCGGCGGCCGCCGAAGGAAAAGAAGAAAGAGGATAAAAAACCCGAAAAGAAAGAGACTTTCGAACAGCGGATGGCGCAGGCATTGATGTCCCGGACGGCGCGTCACGACCTGTCGCGGAGCTTGGCGATCAGCGAGATTGATCTGGTCCGTCAGCAGATCAGGGAGTGTTGGAGCCTGCCCGCCGGGGCCATGGAAGCCGAGAATTTAAGCATCGAAATAAGGATGGCCATGAACCCGGACGGCACCGTGCGCCAGGCCCGCATCCTCGACCAAAACCGGCTTCAAAGCGATCCGTTTTTCCGCGCCGCCGCCGAAAGCGCCTTGCGGGCGGTCTTGAATCCGCATTGCAATCCGCTCAAGCTACCGCCGGAAAAATATCAACAATGGCAAAACATGATCTTGATTTTCGATCCCAGGGATATGTTCTAGGCATGATGATTTCTGAACGACTTTTTCACCGCCGCGGTTGGCGAATTCTACTGTGCTCACTGGCGTGGTTGTGGCTGGCGGCCGCCACCACGGCGGCCAGGGCCGAGCTCAGGATCGATATTACCCAGGGCAAGGTCGAACCGCTTCCCATCGCCATCACCGATTTGGTCGGTTCCACCGCCAGCGAAATTCAATATGGACGGGATGTCTCGAAAGTCATCGCCGACGACCTTGAACGCTCGGGCCTGTTCCGCCCCATCGACAAACGGGCCTTCATCCAGACCGCGATTGCACTGCAAACCCTGCCCCGTTTCGGGGATTGGCGGGTGATCAACTCCCAGGCCCTTGTCCAGGGGCGGGCACGGATTGTCGAGGGCGGCCAATTGAGGATCGAGTTCCGCCTTTGGGACGTTTTCGCCGAACAGCAGATGGTGGGACTGGCTTACGTTACGGTCAGCGAAAATTGGCGCCAGGTCGCCCACATCATCGCCGACGCCATCTATAAGCGGATTACCGGCGAGGAAGGTTATTTCAATACCCGCATCGTTTACATTTCCGAATCCGGGCCGCAGAACAGGCGCGTCAAGCGCCTGGCGATCATGGACCAGGACGGCGAAAACCATAAGTTCCTGACCGAAGGCGATGCGCTGGTTCTGACGCCCCGGTTTTCACCGACCAATCAGGAGATCACCTATCTGTCGTTCTACGGCAACCTTCCCCGGGTCTACATTTTCAATATCGACACCGGCCGCCAAGAGGTGCTGGGCGATTTTCCGGGCATGACCTTCGCGCCGCGTTTTTCCCCGGACGGCAAGAAGGTGATCATGAGCATGGCCAAGGACGGCAATTCGGAAATCTACACCATGGATCTCAGGACCCGGGCGGTCAGGCAATTGACCTTTCATTCGGCGATCGATACCTCACCCAGCTATTCCCCGGACTCCCGCCAGATCGTCTTCAATTCCGACCGCGGCGGCGCGCAGCAGCTTTACGTCATGGACGCTTCCGGAAGCGCGGTCAGGAGGATCAGCTTCGGCAAGGGCCGTTACGCGACGCCGGTCTGGTCTCCGCGCGGAGATCTGATCGCCTTTACCAAGATACTCGGCGGCCGGTTTTACATCGGCGTCATGCGGACGGACGGCAGCGGCGAGAGGCTTCTGGCCGAGGATTTTCTCGTCGAGGCGCCGACCTGGGCTCCCAATGGACGGGTGTTGATGTTCTTTCGCCAGGAAAGGACGACAAAGGATGGCAGGGGCGGGCGGTCGCGGCTTTATTCCATCGACCTGACCGGCCATAACGAACGCGAAATTTTGACCCCCATAGACGCTTCCGACCCGGCGTGGTCGCCGATCATCCGTTAAAGGGGTTTTTGAAAATATGTATTAAATCCGTTGGTTGACAAAAAAAGCTTGGAATTGGCTATTTTACTCTTTAATACATGTAATTAGAGGCCGATTCGGCCAAATAGTTTATGTCCGCGTATTATCGCGGTGCCTTTTTAATTCACTATGTCCCGGTGATGGAGAACTCAATGCGTTTTAAGATTTTGGGCCTAATGGCGGCCGTGGCACTCGTCGCCGCATGTGAAACCGGGCCGGAAGGTGGCGCGGGCGCTGGTGGCACCGGTGTCGCCGATGCGAAACCGGTTGAAACCTTTACCGCTCCTCTTGGTATGACGGTGAAGCCAGGGTCTCAGGAAGACTTGGTGGTCAATGTCGGCGACCGCGTTTTCTTCAACTTCGACAAGTTCAACCTCAAGGCCGACGCCCGCAAGACCCTTGAGAAACAAGCTGCCTGGATGAAGGCCAATCCCTCGGTAACCGTCGCTATCGAAGGCCACGCCGACGAACGCGGCACCCGTGAGTACAACTTGGCCCTGGGTGAAAGGCGCGCCAATTCCGTTAAGGATTATTTGGCCGCGCTTGGCGTCAATCCGGCGCGCATGAAGACCATATCCTACGGCAAGGAACGCCCTGTCGCTTCCGGCTCGAACGAGGCGGCCTGGGGGCAAAACCGCCGTGGCGTAACCAAGGTTACCGGGGCCGGCAGCTAACAGCGCCACCACCGGAAAAGTTTTGGCGTTTGTCCTGCCGGCGGCAGTCGGGATGGGCAAGCGCCATAATTTTGCCTAGAATAGTTCCCATCATGTCGCCATGGCAGAACCACGAAGCCTGGGCGCGAAGACGGCTTGCGGGGCATTTTTGTATGAGGACCGAAACATGAATTACCGGCGCCGATGGATGGATGGGCGGATGGATGGGTCCTTCGGCGAAAAAATCCACCTTTGGGCGGGCGGCGCGCTTGTCGCCGTGTTGGTGGTTGCCGCGGCCTTGTCCACTCCCGCCCAAGCGCAAAACACCGACGACCTGAAGGTGATGCTGGACCGGATGGAGCGCCTGGAAAGGGATATCCGGACGCTCAACCTATCGCTTTCCCGAGGCCGCCCCGTGACGCCAACCGTGAGTGGCGTGAAACCCGTTGCGGCGGCTCCCAAGGCAGGTCCCGGTGGCGCCGCCGCCGGGGGGGGAGGCGGCCCCGCCCTGGCCCGCATGGAGATCCATCTTTCGGCGCTGGGGGAAGACCTGCGCTCGACCACCGGGGCCATGGAGCAGTTCGACTTTCAAATCGGCGAGATCAGAAAACGACTCGATAAGCTGGTGGCCGACATGGATTACCGCTTAAGCGCCCTCGAAGGCCGCGCCCAAGGCCAACCCGGCGCGCCTTCAGGCGCCCGGACCGCCGCCCCGCCACGGCTTAGCGCCGCGCCGTCGCCACCGCCGGTGCAAAAGATCATTCCCGGGCAAGCGGGCGGCTTCGCGGCCCCGCCCACAACCCTGGGGACGGTTTCCCGATCCTCCCTGTCCGTCGTGACCCCGCCTCCTTCGGCAAAGGGACCCGGGCAAAAATCCGCCACCGCAACCCTGGCGCCAGCACGAAGACCCGCCCCCGCGGCCCCGGCCCCAACCGCCTCGGCGGCGGCCACCGGTGTCCTGCCGCCAGGGACGGCGAAGGAGCAATACGGCTATGCCTTCGGTCTTTTGCGCCAGGCCAATTACGACAAGGCGGAATTGGCGTTGCAGGAATTCGTCAAGCTCCATCCAAAGGAACCGTTGGCCAGCAACGCCCGGTATTGGCTGGGTGAAACCTTTTACGTTCGTGCCGCCTATGTGCAGGCGGCGGAGGTATTCCTGGAAGGCTATCAGGCCGACCCGAAAGGACCGAAGGCGCCGGATTCCCTGTTGAAGCTCGGCATGTCGCTGGGCGGGCTCGATAAAAAACGCGAAGCCTGCGCGGCGTTCGATAAATTGCTCAAGGATTTCCCGGATGCCCCGGCGGGAGTCAAGAACACCGTCACCCGCGAGAAACAAAAATACGGCTGTTCCTGATGGCCGCCGACCCGTTTCAGCCCGGTGACGAGCCCGGAATTGAGACAGCCCCTCTTTCCGATGACGCCTTCGAGAGGATGATGGACGGGCTCGGGCCCTTCGAGGCCCGGCCGTGTGTGGCGGTTGCCGTTTCCGGCGGCGCCGACAGCCTTTGCCTGGCGGTTTTGGTAAACCGTTGGGCCGAACGGCGGGGAGGAGAGATTACCGCCTTGACCGTCGATCACGGTCTGCGCCCCGAGGCGGCCGAGGAAACCCGGCGCCTCGGCCTGTGGCTGGATGCTCTATCCATCGAACATCGAATCCTTCCCTGGACAGGGTCCAAGCCCCGGACGGGGGTACAGGCGGCGGCCAGAGGGGCGCGTTATGATTTGATGAATTCCTGGTGCCGGGAAGCCGGCGTGTTGCATCTATTGTTGGCCCACACCAGGGACGATCAGGCCGAAACCATGCTTCTCCGGCTCGCCGCCGGCAGCGGCGCCGACGGGCTGGCGGCCATGTCGGCGATCCGGGAAACCCCCGATGTCCGGCTGTTGCGGCCGTTTTTGGAGGTTCCGAAAACGGTCCTGGTGGCGACCCTTGAAGCCGAGTGTCAAGCGTGGATCGAAGACCCGTCCAACCGGGACGTCAAATTCGCCCGCACCCGCGTCCGCCAAGCCATGAAAGCCGCTGGCATCCGCACAAAGGCGCTGGCCCGGACGGCGCACCGCTTCGGGCGCGCGCGGGCAGCGCTGGAGGCGGCGGCTTCGCGGGTTCTGGCCTGCTCGGCCCGGGTGCATCCGGCGGGGTTCGCGCACCTCGACCGCGCCCGGCTCGAGCACGCCCCGGAAGAGGTTTCCCTGAGGGCGTTATCCAGGGTCATTGCGGCCATCGGCGGACGCGAGCACGGACCCCGGCTGGTTAAGCTGGAGCGCCTTCATGGGGAAATGTTCAGCGGTGCCGCCAGCCCCCCCGCTCCCGCCTTTTCCGGGACGCTGGGAGGCTGCCGGATCATTTCCGAGGGCGGGTCCGAGGGCGGAAAATTTCTCATCTGCCGGGAAGCCCGGGGACTCCCCGATTCAATGTCTGTCCACCCCGGACAACGCCTCGCATGGGATGGCCGTTTCTTGATCCGTTTCGGTGGCTTCGAAAGTGGGGCGGAAACCCGTTTTAGACTGGCCAGTCTGGGTTCCCGGGGATGGTCGGAAGTCGTCCGGATCCGTCCCGATCTGAGGGCTGGCCCCGTTCCCGGCCCGGCCCGGGACAGCCTGCCGGCCTTGTTCGACGAGGACGGAGTTCTCGCGGTGCCGCACCTGGGCTTTGATCGCCGGCAAGACATTGATGTCAAAGACACTTCGGACTCCGCGAAGGGCCCGGAAGCGGGCCCTGAATTGGTGGAAATCCGGTTTTGTCCGCCCCAGGCCCTGTCAAGTGCGGGGTTTTTCTTGCGTTCCGAACCTGCCATACTATCTGATTAGGGCAGAGACGACGGATTAAGCCTTTCGCCGCCGCGCTTTTTGACGCCCCCAGGAGGAGTGAAACTTGAACTTCAGTCGAAATATGGCGCTGTGGCTGGTCATCGCGCTTTTGGTGTTTGCCTTGTTCAACCTCTTTCAGGGGACGGCGCAGCGCGGCCAGGAATTGCCGTTGGCGTTTTCCGACTTCCTGACCTCCGTCGAAGGCGGTGAAATCCGCGACGTCACCCTTCAGGGGCCCAGCATCACCGGCCATTACCGCGACGGACGCAACTTTTCCACCTATGCCCCGGACAACGCCAATCTGGTGCCGGTCCTGACCAAGTACGGGGTACGCATCAGCGCGCTTCCCTACGACGACGATTCGCCGACCTTGTTCTCGATCCTCATTTCCTGGTTCCCGATGCTGCTGTTGATCGGGGTCTGGATATTCTTCATGCGCCAGATGCAGTCCGGCGGCGGCAAGGCCATGGGCTTCGGCAAGTCGCGGGCGCGGCTGATGACCGAGAAGAGCGGCCGGGTCACCTTCGACGACGTCGCCGGCATCGACGAGGCCAAGCAGGAGCTCGAGGAGATCGTCGAGTACCTGCGCGACCCGCAGAAGTTCCAGCGCCTCGGCGGCAAGATCCCCAAGGGCGTGCTGTTGGTCGGGGCGCCGGGCACCGGCAAGACCCTGCTGGCCCGCGCCATCGCCGGCGAGGCCAACGTGCCGTTCTTCACCATCTCCGGCTCCGACTTCGTCGAGATGTTCGTCGGCGTCGGCGCCAGCCGCGTGCGCGACATGTTCGAGCAGGGCAAGAAGAACGCGCCGTGCATCATCTTCGTCGACGAGATCGACGCCGTCGGCCGGCACCGGGGCGCCGGGCTCGGCGGCGGCAACGACGAGCGCGAACAGACCTTGAACCAACTGTTGGTCGAGATGGATGGATTCGAGGCCAACGAGGGGGTGATCCTGATCGCCGCCACCAACCGCCCCGACGTGCTCGACCCGGCCTTGTTGCGCCCCGGCCGCTTCGACCGTCAGGTAGTGGTGCCGAGCCCGGATATCCTGGGCCGCGAGAAGATCCTGAAGGTGCACATGCGCAAGGTGCCCCTGGCCCCCGACGTGAAGCCAAGGGTGATCGCCCGCGGCACCCCCGGGTTCTCCGGCGCCGACCTGGCCAATCTGATCAACGAGGCGGCGCTGCTGGCCGCCCGCAAGGGCCGGCGCGCGGTCACCATGCAGGAGATGGAGGAGGCCAAGGACAAGGTGATGATGGGCGCCGAGCGGCGCTCGCTGGTGATGACCGAGGAGGAGAAGCGGCTCACCGCCTATCATGAGGGTGGTCACGCCCTGGTCGGACATTACGTGCCGGGCAACGACCCGCTGCACAAGGTCACCATCATCCCGCGCGGCCGCGCCCTGGGCCTCACCCTGTCGCTGCCGGAGCGCGACCGCTACGGCTACACCAAGCAAGAGCTCGAGGCGCGGATGGCGATGATGTACGGCGGCCGCGTCGCCGAGGAACTGATCTTCGGCCGCGACAAGGTCACCACCGGCGCCTCCAACGACATCAAGCAGGCGACCGTGATCGCGCGCAGCATGGTCACCGAATACGGCATGAGCGACAAGCTGGGGCCGCTGCGCTACAACGAGAACCAGGAAGAGGTGTTCCTGGGTCACTCGGTGACGCAACAGAAGAACGTCTCGGACGCCACCGCGAAGCTGATCGACGACGAGATCCGGCGCCTGATCATCGCCGCCGAGAAGACCGCCCGCGAGGTCCTCACCGAGCACATGGACGAGCTGCACATGCTCGCCAAGGCGCTGTTGGAATACGAGACCCTCAACGGCGAGGAGATGCTGAGCCTGCTCAAGGGCGAGCCGATCAACCGCCCCGAGCCGGAGGAGCCGGAGGAGCCGGACGGCGGCTCGCGCTCGTCGGTGCCGTCGAGCGGCGCCGGCGGCATCGAGCCGGAACCGCAGCTCGGCACCTGAACGTACTTAGTTCCAACTTGAGATCCTTGGCGGCACGCCGCGGCCGCAACGGGTTCCGCTTCCTTAAGGCCGCTGGTGGATTCACCGACCCGCGGGTGTTATCTTGTCGATATGACGAAGTTGCTGAAAGCGGCCATGAAGCGCGTGTCGGATCTGCCGGATGACGAGCAGGACGCGGTTGCCAGCATCATTCTCGAAGAGGTTGAAGACGAGGTACGTTGGCGGGCAGCCTTTGCCAAGTCGCAGGATGTGCTCGCGCGTCTTGCTAATGAAGCGCGCGCCGAGATTGCAAGGGGCGACGTGTCTAGCTTCGATCCCGCCTCCAAGCCTAAGTGAAATCCCGGACGACGCGGTCGTTCCGGAGGCAGTTTGACGCGTTGCCCGCGGATGTCCGCGACCAGGCACGAAAGGCGTTTCGTCTTTGGCGGAACAGCGCGGGCCATCCGAGTCTTCGTTTCAAGCGAGTTCATGCCAGAGAATCGGTTTACTCTGTTCGGGTGACACGGGGATACCGCGTTCTGCGGCTGCTCAAGGGGAGCACCGTGACGTGGTTCTGGATCGGTTCGCACGACGATTACAAGCGGTTGATCTCCTGAACCGTAAAGGGAGCGTAGAGACGGTGTAGGGGTAAACTGGGTTATTATCCCGCGCCGAACCGCACTACTTTTGTGCGACCGGCGGATAGACCAGCCAGGGTGTCGACCATGAGCCGCAGCTATTTCGGAACCGACGGCATCCGCGGCACCGCCAACCGCGAGCCGATGACGGCGGCGACCGCGCTCAAGGTGGCCATGGCCGCGGGGCGGCAGTTCATCCGCGGCGAGCATCGGCATCTGGTGGTGATCGGCAAGGACACCCGGCTGTCCGGCTATTTGCTGGAGCCGGCGATGACCGCGGGGTTCATCTCCATGGGCATGGACGTGACCTTGCTCGGCCCGCTGCCGACCCCGGCGGTGGCCATGCTCACGCGCTCGCTGCGCGCCGATCTGGGCGTCGTCATCTCGGCCTCGCACAACCCCTATCAGGACAACGGGATCAAGCTGTTCGGGCCGGACGGCTACAAGCTGTCGGACCAGGTGGAGGCCGAGATCGAGGCGCGCATGGGCACCGTGCTGGATGCCGACCTGGCGCCGCCGGACCGGCTCGGCCGGGCGCGCCGGCTCGACGACGCGCCGGGCCGCTATATCGAGTTCGCGAAGCAGACCTTCCCGCGCCGGCTCAGGCTCGACGGCCTCAAGATCGTGGTCGATTGCGCCAACGGCGCCGCCTACAAGGTGGCGCCGACGGTGCTGTGGGAGCTCGGCGCCGAGGTGGTGCCGGTGGCGGTCGAGCCCGACGGCTTCAACATCAACGCCAAATGCGGCGCCACCGCGCCGACCGCCATGTGCGAGCAGGTGGTGGCGCACGGCGCCGATCTCGGCATCGCGCTCGACGGCGACGCCGACCGGGTGCTGATCGCCGACGAGGCCGGGCGCTTGATCGACGGCGACCAGCTGATGGCCCTGGTGGCCCGGTCGTGGGCCGACGCCGGACGCCTCAAGGGCGGCGGCGTGGTCGCCACGGTGATGTCCAATCTGGGCCTGGAACGCTACCTCGAGGCGCGTGGCCTGACCCTGGCGCGCACCGACGTGGGCGACCGCTACGTGGTCGAGCACATGCGCCTGCACGGCTTCAACGTCGGCGGCGAGCAGTCCGGCCACATCATCCTCAGCGACTATGCGACCACCGGCG
>JADFMB010000171.1 GCA_022564115.1 Pseudomonadota bacterium | reverse complement strand
GCCGGGGAATTGCCCCTTTCCGCCCGCGACGGCGGCTTTATCGCCAAGGATTATTCAACGGAATTGGATGAATTCCGCGCCCTGAGGGACGAAAGCCGCCGCCTGATCGCCGGCCTGCAGAGCCGCTACGCCGAACAAACCGCCATCCAGACCCTGAAGATAAAGCACAACAACGTTTTGGGATATTTCATCGAAGTGCCAGCCAAGCAGGCCGATAAAATCCCTCTCGATAACGCCGGGGAAGGGGGGGACCCCTCGCCCTTCATTCATCGCCAGACCATGGCCAACGCGGTCCGCTTTTCGACGGTCGAACTGAGCGAACTCGAAAGCCGCATCGCCAAGGCCGCCGATCAGGCCCTGGCGCTTGAGCTTAACCTGTTCGAAGACCTGGTCGGCGAAGTCGCCGGGCGGGCCGAGGCCATTGCGCTCGCCGCCCGGGCGCTGGCGCGCCTCGACGTGGCCCAGGGCTTGGCTTCCCTGGCCCGGGAGCGCCGCTATGTCCGGCCTGGGATCGACGACGGCACCGATTTCCATATCGCCGCCGGCCGCCATCCGGTGGTCGAGGCGGCTTTGCAGGAAACCGGCGACGGCGTCTTCGTCGCCAACGGTTGCCGGCTTTCGGGCGCCGGGGAAGGGGCCGGGGGAGATGCCAGGGAAGACGCCAGGGGAAATGGGGGAAGCCTGTGGCTCCTGACCGGCCCCAACATGGCCGGCAAGAGCACCTTTCTGCGACAGAACGCGTTGATCGCGGTGCTGGCGCAAATGGGGTCCTTCGTTCCCGCCGACGAGGTCCGCATCGGCGTCGTCGATCGTTTGTTTTCGCGTGTCGGGGCGGCCGACGACCTGGCCCGGGGGCGGTCCACCTTCATGGTCGAAATGGTCGAAACGGCGGCCATCCTAAACCAGGCCGGACCGAAAGCGCTGGTAATCCTGGACGAGATCGGCCGCGGCACCGCCACTTTCGACGGCCTGTCCATCGCCTGGGCGGTGGTCGAGCACCTGCACGAGGTCAACCGCTGCCGGACCCTGTTCGCCACCCATTACCATGAGCTTACGGTGCTGGCGGCGAAGCTCCCGGGTCTTCGGTGCCATACCATGCGGGTCAAGGAATGGCGGGGCGACGTGGTTTTCCTGCACGAAGTGGCGCCCGGCGCCGCCGACCGGTCGTACGGCATCCATGTCGGGAAACTGGCGGGGCTGCCAAAAAGCGTCGTCAGGCGGGCGTCGGACGTATTGGAGACCCTGGAGAAGGGCCAGCAGTCCTCGGCGATGACGCGGCTGGCCGACGACCTGCCGCTGTTCCAGGCCCTGGAAGAGGATGAGGGGGGTCCGGGCGCCAGCCTTGGCCCTGGCGGTCCTTCGCCGGTCGAAGAAGTCTTGGGCGAAATCGATGCCGACGGCTTGACGCCCCGAGACGCCCTGGAGTTGATCTACCGCCTGAAGCGGCTTCTCCAGGCGGCGGATTGATTCGGCTGCGATCCGGTTTTCCCCGCCGCTGGGGCGGGCCGGGGATAAATCGGCTGAAATAGCATCAAATTAAGGATTATTTGTTGCTCTTATCCTTTTTCTTCAAAATAACGCCTATTAACCTATTGATAATTAATAATTATTATTAAAAGCTCGGCCTGGAATGTGTTATTTCAAAAACCGGAAAAAGGGCTTTCCAGCGATTTATTAATAAGCTTTATTTTTTGCCTCTAGTAAATTTAAGCAAATAAAAACAATATATTATAGGATTTTTTCTGAATTGCGGGCCTATGGCCCGTTCCCCCAAAATAGCCGCTTTCAGAGGACGTTTTTGGGGATTCGGGCGATTTCGGCAACGGAGATTCCGATTCCGTAACGAATTCGAATCGAAAACGCAATCAAACCAGTTGCCTTCGCGTCCCGGCCGAAACAGGGCTCGCCCAAAGGCAGGCATGGACCAGGGCCCGGCCTTTCCTCCTTTAACGAATTCCCCGGCGCGGTTATATAATCAACAGGATCATGGCCAACATAACCAAACCGCGCGACATCATCGACCGCAAGGCACTCCTTGGCGAACTGGAGGACCTTGTCGAGTGGTCCGGCTATAGCCCGAAAACGCAAGGCCTAGTCCTCGACATCTTCAAAACCGCCCATAAGCGAGGCTGGTCGGAAATTCGCCGGCGCTTCGAGGACGACGGAGCGTCGAGCGGCGATGTCGTCCACGCCAACGCCTATCTGATCGATCAATTGGTCCGCGGCATATACGACTTCGCCCTTTCCAGCGTCTATCCCGCCGCCAACCCGACGACGGGGGAGCTTCTGAGCATAACCGCCACCGGCGGTTACGGGCGTGGCGAACTGGCGCCGTTCTCGGACGTCGATTTGATGTTCCTGTTGCCCTACAAGCTGACGGCCCATTCGGAACAGGTGGTCGAATACATCCTCTATACGCTTTGGGATCTGGGGCTAAAGGTCGGCCACGCCACCCGTTCCATCAACGAGGCCCTCCGCCTCGCCAAAGACGACATGACCATCCGCACGTCTCTGTTGGAAGCCCGTTGGGTTTGGGGCGATCGGGAAATGTTCAAGCAATTCAAGAACCGCTTTCTCTCGGAAGTAGTCGCCGGCACCGGCCTGGCCTTTGTCGAGGCCAAGCTGGCGGAACGGGACGCCCGCCATGACCGCATGGGCGACACCCGTTATGTGCTGGAGCCCAACATCAAGGAAGGCAAGGGGGGGCTTCGCGACCTGCAGACACTGTTCTGGATCGCCAAGTACCTCTATCAGGTCGACAACGTAAAAGAGCTCCAGGAACGGGGCGTGCTGACGGCTCCGGACGTGCGCCTGTTCGCCAAGGCCGAGAAGTTCCTGTGGAACGTCCGCTGCCACCTGCATTACCTGAGCGAACGGGCCGAGGAACGCCTGACCTTCTACATCCAGAACGAGATCAGCGCGCGGATGAAATATACCGACCGCGCCGGCGTCCAAGGCGTCGAACGGTTCATGAAGCATTACTTCCTGATCGCCAAGGACGTCGGCGACCTGACCCGGATTCTCTGCGCCGTTCTCGAGGAACAGCAAAAGAAAAGCCGGCGCCGTTTCCGGCTGCCCAGTTTCGTCTTCAAAAAGCGCCAGATCGACGGTTTCGTTCTCGACGGCGACCGCCTGACGGTCGAAGAAAAAGGCGCGTTCAAGAAAGACCCGGTGAAAATGCTGCGGCTTTTCCACCTTGCCCAGGAGCACGACGCCGACATCCACCCCGACGCACTCCGCCAGGTGACCCAGAACCTGAAGCTCATCGATGCCAAGCTGCAAAAGGACCCGGAGGCCAACCGCCTGTTCATGGAGATGCTGACCGGCAAGAACCCCGAGATTACCCTGATGCGGCTCAACGAAGCGGGAGTATTCGGCCGTTTCCTGCCCGATTTCGGCCGCGTCGTCGCGCAGATGCAATACGACATGTATCACGTCTACACCGTGGACGAGCACACCATCCGCGCCATCGGCATCCTCAAGGGCATCGAGGACGGCCGGCTCAAGTCCGAACACCCCGCGGCGTGTTCGGTGATCGGAGAGGTGCAGTCGCTCCGGGCGCTTTACCTTGCCGTCCTGTTGCACGATATCGCCAAGGGCCGGGGCGGCGACCATTCCGAGCTCGGCGCCGATATCGCCACCAAGCTGGGACCCCGGCTCGGCCTCAACGAATGGGAAACCGAAACCGTATCCTGGCTGGTGCGCCATCACCTTTTGATGAGCCACACGGCGTTCAAGCGCGACGTCTACGACCCCAAGACCATCACCGATTTCACCGCCGTGGTGCAGTCGCCGGAACGCCTCAGGCTGCTCTTGATCCTGACCGTCGCCGATATCAAGGCGGTCGGTCCCAACGTCTGGAACGAATGGAAGGCCGGGCTGGTGCGCGAGCTTTATTACCGCGCCCAGGAGGAGCTTTCCGGCGGCACCCTGGCCGACCGGCTGCCGGAAAGGGTCGAGCAGTCGAAGGCCGCGTTGGCGGAAAAACTTTCGGATTGGTCGAAAAGCGAGATCGAAACTCATTTCGCCCTCGGGTTTTCCGATTACTGGCTGTCCTTCGATGCCGAAACTCTTTTCCGCCATGCCCACCTGATCCGCGAGGCCGAAGCCGGGGACAAGAAACTGCACATCGAAACCCGGGTCGATGCCGCCCGCGACGTGACCGAAATCATCATTTACGCCCAGGACCATCCGGGCCTTTTCGCCGCCATCGCCGGCGCCATGGCATTGTCCGGCGCGTCGGTCGTTGACGCCAAGATCATGACCCTGACCGACGGCATGGCGCTCGATACGTTCTGGATACAGGACGCCAAGAACCACGCCTTTGCCGCCAAGGACAGGCTGAAACGGCTTTGCGGGCGTATCGAGGACTCCCTTTCCGGCCGCTTGCACCCGGCCCGGGAACTGGCCGCGGCGCAGGAAAAAATGGCGCCCGGGCGCGCCGGCGCCTTCAAGGTGCCGCCCCGGGTGCTGATCGACAACAAGGCGTCGAACCGCCTGACGGTGATCGAAATCAACGGCCGCGACCGCCCCGGCCTGCTTCGCGACCTTACCCAGGCCCTGACCGATTCGGGCTTGCAGATATCAAGCGCCCATATCTCCACCTACGGGGTGCGCGTGGTGGACGTGTTCTACGTCAGGGATATTTTCGGCTTGAAGGTTGAGCAGGAGGAAAAAATCGCCGCCCTCCGCGAACGCCTGCTCGAGGCCGTTTCCCCGGGGTCGGGGGCCGGGGAACCGGGGAAAAGAAAATCCACCCAGGGCAAGGGCAAGCACAAGGCCAGGAAACCGGCCGCCAAGGCGAAGCGGGCCAAGGGCAAGAAATCCCCGGCCTCCGAGGGCATCGAGTCATTTATTTATCGAAAGGGCGATCGCCCAATGACCACCTTCATCGTCTATTGTCGTGAACTCCGGACGCGATCGTGCCAGGGCTTTCGGTTCAGCTCGGGCGCGATCCTGTAGTGAGCTGATGGGATCAGTAGCAAGTGAAAAATTCAGTCCATTCCCTCCAGGTGAATGGCTTCCTCCGCCCAAAGTACCGCTTGTCGGATAGCGCGCAAGGCGCTGGATTGATCCGCGCAGACACCGGTGTTCTCGATCAGCGTCTGGGCGAACTCACGTGCGGCCTGGCGAATACTTCTGATGTAACGTGCCTGATTTGTCTGTCCGGTAGGTGAGCGACGAATCGCAAAGATACGATCCAGGCGCCTATTCGTACTGCGGAAGTAGTCAGGATTCTGACCCCCTCGGTAGTCCAGATTGTAGTCGAGACCCGGGCCGCAGGGTCGCCCAATCAAATCGTAGCCAGCCAGAGAGTTGGAACCGGCATAATCCTGGACCAGCAGGGTCACATCCTCACCAATAACCACGTTATCGCCGGAGCACAGCAGATCACGGTGATCCTGAACAACGGAGTTAGCTTCCCGGCGCAGGTCGTTGGAGGTGATGCCACCACCGACACGGCAGTAATCCGTATTGAGGCGGTTGGACTGCAACCAGTTGCACTTGGACTCTCCTCCAGCCTGGAAGTGGG
>JADFMB010000018.1 GCA_022564115.1 Pseudomonadota bacterium | reverse complement strand
TGGCACATCCTCGATATCGGGTCGGGCATCGGCGGGCCGGCGCGGCTTATGGCCTCGGAATATGGCTGCCGGGTAACCGGCATCGACCTGACGCAGGAATTCTGCGACGTGGCGGTGATGCTGACGGAAAAGACCGGGCTTGATGACCGGGTGTCGTTTAGGCAGGCCAGCGCCCTCGACCTGCCGTTCGACGACGCCTGCTTCGACGGCGCCTATTCCCAGAACGTGTCGATGAACATTTCCGATAAGGCGTCGTTTTACCGCGAAGCCTGCCGGATATTGAAACCGGGCGGGTTGTTCGCCGCCGCCGAAATCGCCGAAGGCCCCGAAGGGCCGCCGTTTTTTCCGGTCCCCTGGGCGTTGGGACCGGAAAACAGTCATCTGTCGAAACTCGACGAAATTAGCGACTTGCTGGCGGCCGCCGGCTTCCGGGATATCGAGATCATCGACCGAACCGCGGCCATGATGGATTTCCACCAACGCACCCGGGAGCGCATCGACGCCGAGGGCGAACCGGTCTTGAGCCCCAAGGTGATAATCGGCAAGGACGCCGACGAAAGGCTCAAGAACTCGGTCCGCGGCGTCGCGGAAAAACGCGTCATCCCGCTCGAGGTGGTCTGCCGGCGGCATTGACAATGCCCCGGCCTGCCCCTATTTTCCGCGCCTCGGTTCACCCCACCCCGGAGCCCACGGCCATGAAGGTCAGGAATTCGCTGAAATCGGCCAAAACCCGCGACAGGAACTGCGTCATCGTGCGCCGCCGTGGCCGCGTCTATGTCATCAACAAGCGCAACAAACGGTTCAAGGCCCGCCAGGGCTGACCGGGGCCCGCATAGGGCTTTATGCGCCGTTTATGCCCTCCGGGGAAAACCATGAAACCTTTCGCGGTTTTTTGTTTTTCAGGTCCCCATATAATCCCATAGACTCGGCTTAACGGAAGGGAAGGGTACGGCGATGAAAATGCCGAAGCCGGACGCGGGCGTCATTGCCCGTCGGGCCGAGATCATCAAGGCCATGCAGGCCATCGTTTCGGGCGAGGGCGTTATAACCGAGGACGAAGAGCTCCGCGCCTACGACCATGACGGCCTGATGGCCTATAAGGGGCTGCCCCTGGTGGTGGTGCTGCCGGAGACCACCGAGCAGGTGTCGGCGATCCTCGAATACTGCGCCGGAAACGAGGTCAAGATCGTCCCCCGGGGGGCCGGCACCGGGCTTTCCGGCGGTGCCTTGCCGTTGGCCGACGCCATTACCCTGGGGCTCGGCAAGTTCAACAAAATCCTAGAAATCGACTTTGACAACCGCACCGTCGTCGCCCAGTCCGGGGTCACCAACTTAGGCCTAACCCAGGCCGTCGAAGACGAAGGGTTCTACTACGCGCCCGACCCGTCGAGCCAGATCGCGTGCTCCATCGGCGGCAACATCGCCGAGAATTCCGGCGGCGTCCATAGCCTGAAATACGGGCTTACCACCAACAACGTGCTCGGCATCGAAATGGTGCTGATGTCGGGCGAAATCGTGCGCTTCGGCGGCAAGTACCTGGATTCCGGCGGCTATGACCTGTTGGGGGTGGCGACCGGATCGGAAGGCCTGTTGGGGGTCATTACCGAGGTCACGGTCAGGATCCTCAGGAAACCGGAAACCGCCCGGGCGCTGCTGATCGGCTTTCCGACCAACGAAACCGCCGCCGACTGCGTCGCCGCCATCATCGGCGCCGGCATCATCCCCGGCGGCATGGAGATGATGGACAAGCCCGCCATCCACGCCACCGAGGATTTCGTCCATGCCGGCTATCCGCTGGACGTCCAGGCGCTGTTGATCGTCGAACTCGACGGGCCCGAGGTCGAAGTCGACCACCTGATCGAACGGGTCGACGCCATCGCCCGCCAGACCGGCGCAACGTACTTGCGCATCAGCCAGTCCGAGGAAGAGCGCGAAGTCTTCTGGTCGGGGCGCAAGAACGCCTTTCCGGCCGTCGGGCGCATCTCGCCCGATTACCTGTGCATGGACGGCACCATCCCGCGCCACAAGCTGGCCGAGGTGCTGAACAGGATCGAGGAACTGTCGCGGCAATACGGCCTGCGCGTCGCCAACGTGTTCCACGCCGGCGACGGCAACCTGCACCCGCTGATCCTGTTCGACGCCAACGAGCCCGGCGAACTCAAAAAGGCGGAGAACTTCGGCGCCGATATCCTGCGCTATTGCGTCGAGGTCGGCGGCGTGTTGACCGGCGAACACGGCGTCGGCATCGAAAAACGCGACCTGATGGGCGTAATGTTCACCGAGGACGACTTGAAACACCAACAACGGCTCAAATGCGCCTTCGACCCGGCCCATTTGCTGAATCCGGGCAAGGTCTACCCGACCCTGCACCGCTGCGCCGAACTGGGCCGCATGTTCGTGCACGAAGGAAAGCTGCCGTTCCCCGACATCCCAAGGTTCTAGGATGCGGACCGGTCGAGGATTATCCCTGTTTTTGGCGGCGGCCCTGGCTGCGGGGCTGGGCGCACCGGACGCCGACGCCAAGGAGCTTTATTTCGTCGACGCCCACAGCCAGATCGACCACTTCGTCGAGCAGGACGAAATCATCCCGCTCCTGGACAAGGCCGGCGTCCGCCACGTGTTCCTATCGACCCGGGGCAAACTGAAACCCCGCGACATCACTGCGCTCGCGGCCAAGTACCCGGACCGCATCACCGCCTCCGTCCGCTCCAAGGGCCGGCATTTCATCAACGATACGCCGAAATGGTACCGGTTCATGAAAAAGCAGTTTTCCATGCCTGGGTTCGGCGCCGTTTCCGAAGTTATCATGTGGCACGCGCAGAAGGGCAACAAGGCGCCCGAGGTGGTGGTGCCGCCCGACGACAAAAGGGTTCGCACCGTGCTCACCGGCGCGATGGCCAAGGGCTGGCCGTTCATCATCCATATCGAGTTCGCGGCCTCGCGCTCGCCCAAATCCTTCATGAAAAAGATGGAGGCCATGCTTGAAGAAAACCCGAATCATCCCTTCGCGCTTATTCACATGGGGCAGTTGGATGCCCCCGAGGCCCGGCGGTTGCTGGAAAAGCACCCCAACTTCCATTTCCTGATATCGCACTCCAATCCGGTGGTGATCCGCTTGTCCAACCAACCCTGGACCGACCTGTTTGACGGCGGCGAGACCCTAGCCCCGGAATGGAAGGCGCTGTTTATCGAATACCCGGACCGCTTCATCCTCAATTTCGACAACGTCTTCGAGGAGCACTGGGGGACTTATTTTCTCAAACAGGCGGCGCTGTGGCGAAAGGCGCTTTTGGACCTTCCCGCCGATGTCGCCAGCAAAGTTGCCCATGAAAACGCGGAGCGGCTGTGGAAGCTGCCGACGGTCCGATGAGCGAAACCCTGAAACCGGAAACCGCCGAACAGGTGCTCGACGCCGTCAAATGGGCGGCCGCCTCCGAATCCCCGCTGGCGGTCAGGGGCCAGGGCTCCAAGGACGCTTTCGGCCGCGCCGTCGAGGCCGATCATACCCTCGACCTTTCAGGGCTTTCGGGGATTTGCTGCTACGAGCCCAACGAGCTGTTCATGACCGCCGGCGCGGCGACGACCCTGGCCGAGATCGAGGCGGCGTTGCGCCAGAACAACCAGCAGATGGCGTTCGAGCCGGCCGATCTTGGGGTTCTCCTTGGCGGGGAAGAGGAAGCCGGCACCATCGGCGGCGCCATCGCGTGCAATCTGGCCGGGCCCCGGCGCATCAAGGCCGGCGCGGCGCGGGACCATTTTCTCGGCTTCAACGCCGTCTCCGGCCGCGGCGAGACCTTCAAATCCGGCGGCACCGTGGTCAAGAACGTCACCGGTTTCGACTTATCGAAGCTCATCGCCGGCTCCTTCGGGACCCTGGCGGTGATGACCGAGGTCACTTTCAAGGTCCTGCCGGCGCCGGAAAAGACCCGCACGGTCCTGGTCCTCGGCCTGTCCGACCAGGACGCCATGAAGGCCATGGCCAAGGCGCTCGGCAGTTCGCACGAAGTTTCCGGCGCCGCCCACCTGCCCGAAGCCGCCGCCAAGGTGTCGAAGGTTTCCCATGTCGCCGGGGCCGGGCGGTCGGTGACCGCGATCCGCGTCGAAGGTCCCGGCCCGTCGGTGGAGCACCGCTGCCGGGCGTTGACGGCGCTGCTGAGGGAGTCCGGCGGCATCGAGGAACTGCATTCCGAGAATTCGGCCCTGTTGTGGCGGGAAATTTGCGACGTTCGGCTCCTTGACGGCGACGGCGGAAACGAGGGCGGAGGCGGGCGCCAGGTATGGCGGCTGTCGGTGTCGCCCATGAACGGCGCCGGCGTCGCCGCGAAGCTAACCGGCCTTTCCGGGGCCTCGGTCTTTTACGACTGGGGCGGCGGCCTGATCTGGCTGGCCATGGACGCCGAGCCCGACGCCGGGCACGAGAAAGTGCGCCAGGCGGTCAAGTTCGCCGGCGGCCACGCGACCCTGGTGCGGGCCGGGGCCGACGTGCGCAACCGGGTGCCGGTGTTCGAGCCGCAGACCGGGGCGCTTAGGGAGCTCACGGCGCGCATCAAGGAAGGCTTCGACCCCAAGGGCATCCTCAACCCCGGGCGCATGGTCGAGGGGGTGTAGGCGCCATGCAGACCAACTTTACCTTGGCCCAGCTCGCCGACCCGGAAATCGACGCCGCCAACACGATTCTGCGCAAGTGCGTGCATTGCGGGTTCTGCCTCGCCACGTGCCCGACGTACGTATTGTTGGGCGACGAACTGGACAGCCCGCGCGGGCGCATCTACATGATCAAGAACATGCTGGAATCGGACCAGCCGCCGACGGCGAAGGTGGTCAAGCACATCGACCGCTGCCTTTCGTGCCTTTCGTGCATAACCACCTGCCCGGCGTCGGTCGATTACATGCACTTGGTCGACCATGCCCGCGCCCGCATCGAGAAGACCTTTACCCGGCCGTGGCCGGAAAGGATGCTGAGAGCCCTGCTGGCCTTCGTCGTGCCGTCGCCGGGGGTGTTCCGCCTGGCCCTCAGGGCCGCCGCCTTTGGGCGGCCCTTCAAGGCGATGTTGCCGGGGCGGCTGAAGGGGATGATCGACATGGCCCCGGCCCGCGTCCCCGCCGCCTCCGCCGTCGACCGGCCGCAGGTCTTCGAGGCCGAAGGCAAGCGCCTCAAGCGCGTCGCCCTGATGACCGGCTGCGCGCAACAGGTGTTGAGGCCCGGGATCAACGAGGCCACGGTGCGGCTGCTGACCCGCCGCGGCTGCGAGGTGGTGGTGGCCGAGGGCGCCGGATGCTGCGGGGCGCTGGTCCACCATATGGGCCGCCAGGACCAGGCCCAGAAACAGGCCCGGGCCAACATCGAAGCCTGGGAAAAGGCCGACGTCGAGGCCGTCGTCATCAACGCGTCCGGCTGCGGCACCACGATCAAGGATTACGGCTGGATGCTGAAGGAAGACCCGGCCTGGGCCGAGCGCGCCGCCCGGATCGCGGACCTGGCCCGCGACGTAACGGAGATCATGAGCGAGTTGGGGGTCGGCGAAGTGACGGAAAAGGGGCTGCCGGTGGTGACCTATCATTCGGCGTGCTCGATGCAGCACGGCCAGGGCCTGCACGAGGAGCCGAAGGCGCTCCTGGCGGCCGCCGGGTTCGAGGTCCGGGAACCGGCCGAAGGGCACCTGTGCTGCGGTTCGGCCGGCACCTACAACATGCTGCAGCCGGCCCTCGCCGGCCGGCTTCTGGAGCGCAAGGTCGAAAACCTGAAAAGGGCCGGCGGCGCCGTCATCGCCACCGGCAACATCGGCTGCCTGGAACAGATCGCGGACGGTTTCGCCGCCGGCAACGGGGAAAAAAAGGGCCCGCCCGTGGTCCATACCGTCGAATTGCTGGACTGGGCGACCGGCGGTCCGAAGCCCGAGGGGATTCCCTGATGCGCCGTCACGGTTTGTTTATCGGCCATCCCCGGCGCCCGCTTGGCAGGGGCCGGGCACCGGCGTAATCTGGGGCGATGACGAGGTTTCTTTCCCTGGTATTGGCGTTGGCGGTCCTGGCGTTGCCGGTGAGCGCCCGGGCGGACCAGACGAGTCCCGATCTGGACGGCCTTTTCGAGCGCTTGAAGACGACCTCCGGCGTCGCCGAGACCACCGCCGTGGAAGCGGCGATCTGGACCATCTGGCTGCACCGGGGGACGGCCGAGATCGACGCCGCCATGGCGCTCGGCATCGCCGCCATGAACGAAGGCGCCTACCGGCGCTCGCTCTCCACCTTCGACCGGATGGTACGGGCGGCGCCCGATTTCGCCGAGGCCTGGAACAAACGCGCCACGGTGCATTACCTGATGGGCGACTTCGACGCTTCGGTCGCCGACATCCGGCGGACCCTGGCGCTGGAGCCGCGCCATTTCGGGGCGCTGTCGGGCATGGGACTGATCTACGACGCCATCGGCAACCAGACGGCGGCGGCGAAGGTGTGGGAGAAGGCCCTGGAAATCCATCCCAATATGCCCGGCATGAAGGCACGGATCCAGGAGCTCCGCGCCAAGGCCAAGGGCCGGGCGTTGTGACCCGGGTCCGGGGCCGGGACCGTTGAAGGACATCGCCGGACGATGAGCGACAGGACAGGCGACAAGGATATCGCCCTGGTCGTCGGTGCCGGCACCGGGCTCGGCTCGGCCCTGGTGCGTTGTTTCGCCAATGCCGGCATGAACGTCGCCGCCGCCTTGCGCGCGCCCGACAAGCTGTCGGCGCTGATCGGGGAACTTTCCGGCCGGGCCCGGTCCTACGCCTGCGACGCCACCGACGAGGCCGCCGTCCGGGGGCTTTTCGAGAGCCTCGCCGCCGACCTGGGCCCGCCGACGCTGGTCGTCTACAACGCCAGCGCGTTTCTCAAGAAAAGTTTCCTGGAGACGACCCCGGAAGAGCTGGAGCGGTGCTGGCGGGTCGGCTGCCTGGGCGGGTTCCTGGTCGGCCAGGCGGCGGCCCGGATCATGGCCCCCAAGGGGGCGGGGACGATTCTCTTTACCGGCGCCACGGCGTCCCTGCGCGGCGGCGCCGGGTTCCTCAACATGGCGGTGCCGAAATTCGGCCTCAGGGCGCTTGCGCAAAGCATGGCCCGCGAATTCGGCTCCCAGGGCATCCACGTGGCGCACGTCATCATCGACGGCCAGATCATGTCCGACGCCCGCGCCGAACTGGCCAGGGAACGCCCGCCGGACGGGCTTCTGGACCCCGGCGCCATCGCCCAAAACTACCTCGACCTGCACCGCCAGCACCGCAGCGCCTGGACCCAGGAGCTTGACCTCAGGCCGTGGGTGGAGAAGTTTTAGGGGTCGGAAAGGAGAAACCCATGCACAAAAGGTTCCTAACGCGGATGTTCGCCTTCTTGATGTTAGCCATCGGCTTGTTGTCGGTGGTTTCGTCGCCGGCGTCGGCCAAATCGGAGATCAATTCGTCCTTTATCGGCGGCGTCGCCATCGACGGCACGGACCCGGTCGCCTATTTCACCGAAGGCAAGGCGGTCAAGGGTTCGTCCGGTTTCACCCACCGATGGAAAGGGGCGGCATGGCGGTTCAAGAACACCGTCAACCGCGACGCCTTCGCCGCCAGCCCGGAGAAGTACGCGCCGCAGTTCGGCGGCTATTGCGCCTGGGCGGTCAGCCAGGGCTACACCGCCGGCATCGATCCGGAGGCGTGGAAGATTGTCCGGGGCAAGCTCTACCTCAACTATTCCAAGGGCGTGCAGGCGCAATGGGTCGAGGACATCCCCGGCAACATCGCCAAGGCCGAAGGCCACTGGCCCGGCGTTCTGGACAATTGACCCGCCGACAGCCGGATCACCCCCCCTCTTCGGCCCTTGATGGCGGCCCGGGGGAAGGCTACTTTCAGCCAAGGATAACAATGACTTTCGAGGGCCGGGAATGACCGCCAAAACCGCCAGGACCGCCAGGGTCAACGACGACCTGATCGCGGCGCTCGGCGCCATCGTCGGCGACCGGCTTTCCACCGCCGAGGCGGTGCGCGAACAGCACGGCCACGACGAATCCTACCATCCCGGCCATCCGCCCGATGCGGTGGTGTTCGCCGAGACCACCGAGGAAATCAGCGACATCGTCAAGCTGTGCGCGGCCCGCGACGTGCCGGTCATTGCCTTCGGCGCCGGCACCTCGCTGGAAGGCCACGTGGCGGCGTTGAACGGCGGGGTGTGCATCGATCTGATGCGGATGAACGAGGTCGTCGAAGTCAACGCCGAGGACATGGACGCCACCGTTCAGGCCGGCGTCACCCGCAAGCAGTTGAACGAGCACCTCCGCGATACGGGGCTGTTCTTCGCCATCGACCCCGGCGCCGATGCGTCTCTCGGCGGCATGACGGCGACCCGGGCGTCGGGCACCAACGCGGTGCGGTACGGCACCATGCGCGAGAACGTGCTGGCCCTGACCGTGGTCCTGGCCGACGGACGCGTCATCCGCACCAGCCGCCGGGCCCGGAAGTCGTCGGCCGGCTACGACCTGACGCGGCTGTTCGTCGGCTCGGAAGGGACGCTCGGCGTCATCACCGAGGTGACGGTCCGCCTTTACGGCATCCCGGAAGCCATGTCTTCGGCCGTGTGCCCGTTCCCGGACCTGGAATCGGCGGTCCGCACGGTGATCCAGACCATCCAAATGGGTGTCCCGGTGGCCCGGGTCGAGCTTCTGGACGAGGTCCAGATAGACGCCATCAACAAGTTCTCGAAGCTCGATTATCCGCTCAAACCGACCCTGTTTTTCGAATTCCACGGTACCGAAAAGGGCGTCGTCGAACAGGTCGAAATTGTCGAGGCCATCGCCGGCGATTTCGGCGCCGACGAATTCCGGTGGGCGACCAAGGCCGAGGACCGCAACCGCCTGTGGCAGGCCCGCCACGATGCCTATTACGCCTGCCTGGCGCTCAGGCCCGGATCGAAGGGCATGGCCACCGATGTCTGCGTGCCGATCTCGCGCCTCGCCGAGTGCATCCTCGAAACCCGCCGCGACATCGATGATAGCGGCCTCCTGGCGCCGATCGTCGGCCATGTGGGCGACGGCAATTTCCACGTCATCCTGTTGATCGACCCCGATGACGAGGACGACGTGGCCCGATGCAAGGCGTTCAACGAGCGGCTGATCATGCGGGCCCTGGCCATGGACGGGACCTGCACCGGAGAGCACGGCGTCGGTTCCGGCAAGATCGATTTCCTGATCGCCGAACACGGCGAGGCCGTCAGCGTCATGCGGGCGCTGAAACTGGCGCTTGATCCGCGAAACATCATGAACCCCGGCAAGATCGTCCGCCTTTGACGTTGAACAATCCCCAAGACGCCCTGCCCCAAGATGCCCTGCGTAGTCTTTTCGACGCCGCCGTGGCGGCCGCCGACCCGGCCCTCACGGTGCCGCCCCATCTGCCCGCCCCTCCGGCCGGCCGCACCGTCGTCGTCGGCGCCGGCAAGGCGTCGGCGGCCATGGCCCGCGCCGTCGAGGACAACTGGGATGGAGACCTTTCCGGCCTGGTGGTCACCCGTACCGGCTGCGCCGTTGCTTGCCGTCGCATCGAAATCGTCGAAGCGGCGCATCCGGTCCCCGACGCCGCCGGCCTGGAGGCGGCGCAACGCATCCTCGGCCTGGCCAAGGACTTGAGCGCCGAGGATCTGCTGTTGGCCCTGATCTCGGGCGGCGGCTCGGCGTTGTTGACCCTGCCGGCGGCGGGGCTGACCCTGGAGGACAAGCAGGCGGTGAATTCGGCCCTGTTGCGGTCCGGCGCCACCATCGGCGACATCAACTGCGTGCGCAAGCATTTGAGCGCCATCAAGGGCGGCCGCCTGGCCGCCGCCGCCAGTCCGGCCCGCATCGTCAGCCTGTTGATTTCCGACGTTCCCGGCGACGATCCGGCGGTCATCGCCTCGGGCCCCACCGTGGCCGACCACACGACCACCGAGGACGCCCTGGCGGTGATCGAGAAATTCGCCATCGACGTGCCGCCGGCGGTCGCCGACACCCTGCGGTCGGACGCCGCCGAGACCCCGAAACCCGGCGATCCCGCCTTTCAGTCCACCGACACCCGGATCGTCGCCCGGCCCCAGGGCAGCCTCGAGGCGGCGGCCAGGAAGGCGGAGGAAATGGGATGGACGGCGGTGATCCTCGGCGACGCCATCGAGGGAGAAGCCCGCGACGTGGCCCGCGGGCACGCCACCCTGGCGTTGGAGTCCCTGGGCGCCATGGAGACCGGCAAGCCGAAGCCGCCGGCGGTGTTGCTGTCCGGCGGCGAGGTCACGGTGACCCTGAAGGGGAAGGGCCGGGGCGGGCCGAACGCGGAATACCTGCTGGCCCTGGCCTTGGCCCTGGACGGGGCGGCGGGCATCCATGCCCTGGCCTGCGACACCGACGGCATCGACGGCTCGGAGGACAACGCCGGCGCCGTCATCGGCCCCGATACCCTTGCCCGGGCCCGGGATCTGGGCCTTGACGCGGCGGAATATTTGACCGGCAACGACGCCTACGGCTTTTTCGAGGCCCTCGGCGATCTTGTCGTCAGCGGCCCGACGTTGACCAACGTCAACGACTTCCGGGCCATCCTCCTGAGCCCCTCCTGAACTCTTGACGGGGCCGGGCGGGGGCGGTTTTGGTTCGCCCCTGTTCGGTTTGCCCCGGCCGCCAACTGTTACTACACTCGTTTCGTTCCGGTGCTTCCCGGCCCGGAACCGAACTTCCATTCGCGGATCGTGGAGAAGACACGGTGAAAAGAGTCTTATGGGCCATCGGCGGGCTTCTGGTGCTGCTTGTCGCCGCCGTATTGATCGGCCCCGGACTGGTCGACTGGAACCAATACAAGGGCGATATCCAGAAACAGGCCCTGAACGCCACCGGCCGCGAACTGACCATCAACGGCGACATCTCGATCACCGTTTTGCCGGCCCCGGCGCTGATCGTCAATGACGTCCTTCTGGCCAACATCCCGGGCGCGGCCTCGAAAAACATGGTGCGGCTCAAGCATCTTGAGGTCCGCATCGCCCTGGCGCCGCTCCTGGCCGGCCGGATCGAGGTCGAACGCATCAAGCTGGTGGAACCGGAAATCGAACTGGAGGTTCTGGCCGACGGGCGCAAGAACTGGGTTTTCGATACCGACGGCCCGGGCGCCGTCTCGCAGCCAATTCCCGGGGCGCTTCCCGGGGCGCCTTCGGAACAAGAAAAGGGCGGCGCGGCGGTCGCCCTGTCGGCGCCGCCGATCGTGCTTGACAACTTCACCATCGAGAACGGGTCCTTGATCTATCGCGACGGCCCAAGCGGCACCGTCGAGCGGATCGATAAAATCAACGCCAATATCGCCGCCGCGTCGCTCAACGGGCCGTTCGAAAGCACCGGCGACCTCAGGCTCCGGGGCGTGCCCCTGGTCTATGAAATCAACGTCGCCGAGATCATTCACGGGCGCACGGTGCCGTTCAACCTCAAGCTCGGCATGAAACCGGGCCAAGCGAAACTGCGAATATCCGGGACCCTCGTCGGCCTGGAAGGCAAGCCCAAGGTCAAGGGTAAAATCAAGGGCGAGGGGGCGTCGCTGGCGGAGCTGATCCATGCCGTCGCCCCCGGCGCCGCCCTGCCGGGGATCGCCGATCAGGCGTTTGCCGTCGAAGGCGCCGTCGTCGCGTCGGCCGCCGGGGCCGAAATCAAGGACCTCAATTTCCGTCTCGGGATTACCCAGGCGACCGGCGACATCGCCGTCGATCTCGGTAAGACGCCGAGCGTCGCCGTGCGCATCGCCGCCAACCGGATCGACCTCGACCAATGGTTGAGCCTGCCGGCGGTGATCGAAAAAGCGCCGGCCAAGGCGCCAGGCGCGGCCGAAAAATCCGAAGCCGAAAAACCGAAGGGCAAAAAATCGAAGACTGGGGCCCCCGTGCCGGCGGCGGCGTTCGCCCTGCCGACGAACGTCAACGGCTCGCTGATTTTCACCGCCGAGGCCATTACCTACCGCAACGGCGTCATCCGCGAGGCGGTGCTGAACGCCGAACTGGTCAACGGCGAGGTCACCCTTTCACAGCTTTCCGGGCAGTTCCCGGGGGGATCGGACATGGCGCTGTTCGGCTTCCTAACCACGGTCAAGGGCCAGCCCCGGTTCGAAGGCGAGCTTGAAATCACGGTCAGCGACCTGCGCGGGGTGATGAACTGGCTGGGGGTGGACCCGGCGGGTATCGGACCCGACCGGCTGAGGAAAATGGCCCTGGCGACCCGCGTGGTGGCGGTGCCGAGCCACGCCCAGTTGACGGGCCTTGACATGCAATTGGATTCATCCCGGCTCACGGGCGGGGTGACGGTGGCCTTCACCAAGCGGCCGTCCTTCGGCGCCGACCTCACCATCGACCGCCTCAACCTCGACGCCTACCTGCCGAAAACCCCTACGATGAAAGCCCCGGCCATCGCCAAGACCGCGCCCAAGGCCGCCGCTAAGGACAAGAACGCCAAGAACGCCGAGGCGAAGAAGGCGGAAAACCCCCTGGCCGGGCTCAAGGTGCTGACCGGGCTCGACGCCAACCTCAAGATCCGGATCAAATCCCTGACCTTTCGCGGCACGCCGATCAAGAACGTGTTGGTGGACGGGACCCTCTATAACGGCCGGATCGAAATTCGCCGCCTGGATATCGCCAGGATGGCCGGCGCCTCGGTTTCGCTGAAAGGCGTTATCGACGGGCTGGGCGGCGTTCCCACGGCCCAGGGCCTGACCTTCGACGTCAAGGCCGATGACGTTCCGAAATTACTCAAATTCGCCGGCATCGCCGCCGGGGCGGCGCCCAAGGGCCTTGGCTCCGTGACCCTGAAGGGACGGATCGACGGCAACCTGTTGGCGCCGAAGCTCGACCTCAGCCTCGCCGCCGCCGGGGCGACGGCGACCTTGAACGGTCAGCTTGACGGACTGGGGTTCCTGCCCGCCGTCAAGGAGCTGAAGCTCCGATTGAAAGCCAAGGACGCCTCGCGGCTGCTGAAGCTGGCCGGCATCGACGCCCCGGCGTTGAAAAAGCTGGGGCCGGTGGACTTAAGCGGCGTCCTCGACGGCGACATTCTGAACCCGAAACTGGCGTTGACCCTGAAGGCGGCGGGCGGCCAGGTCCGGGTCCAGGGTTCCATCAACATGGTTCCCGTCGGCGATATGCTCGATATGACCGTCAACGCCGAGTACCCGCAATTGGCGCGGCTGTTGAGGGCGGTGGGGGACGGTTACCGCCCGGCCGGCAAGGTCGGCGGCCTCGATTTCGAGGCCCGGCTCCGGGGCGGGCCGAAGGGGCTGACCCTTTCCGGCATCAAGGCCAAGATCGGCCCCACCCCAATCAATGGCGACGTCGTGGTCGGGTTCGCAGGCGCGCGCCCGGACATCAAGGCCAATTTGACCACCGGCGCCCTGGTCCTGGATCCGTTCCTGCCGGCCAAGAAAACGGCCTCCCTTTGGCCGGGGGTGAAGGCCCGCCCTGCCGCCCGGACGGCGGCGCCCTGGTCCCGCGATCCCATCGACCTTTCGGGACTGGCCGGGATCGACGCCGTATTGGCCTTGAAATCGCCGTCCATCCAATTCCAGCAATACCGGCTGGAGAACGTCGACATCTCGGTGAAGCTGGTCCAGGGTCGCCTCAACGTCGACAAGCTGACCGGCGTCCTGTTCGGCGGCGCCCTGCACGCCACCGCCGCCGCCACCACCACCGCCCGGCCCCGGGTCGAAACCGTGTTCGCGCTCGAGAACATGAGCATCGGCCAGGCGACGAAGGCGCTGACCGGCAAAGCCGTCGCCGCCGGGCGGATGAGCCTGAAGGCGCGGTTGAAGACCGCCGGCCCGCACCTCGCCGCCATGATCGGCGGCCTCAATGGGGACGGGGTGATCCGTCTCAAGGGCGTCGACGTCAAGCAAGGCAAGACCGGGACGGCGCTCGCCGGGGCACTGGGCCTGGTGTCGGCGCTCAATCAGTTTTCCGGGGTCCTTGGCGGCGGCGCGAAAAAGGGCTCGGGCCTGGTCGATATCGCCGGCAGCTTCGCCATCCGCAACGGCGTCGCCAGTTCCCAGGACATCAAGGTGACCTCCAACCTCGGCGATGGCGCCGCGTCGGGCACGGTCGACCTGCCGCGCTGGCGCATCGACGTCAAAGGCCATGTGCAACTGGGGCAAAACCTCCTGACGGCGCTGTTGGCCGGGAAAAGCCGCGCCAACGTCACCCAGGCGGTGCCGTTCACCGTCCGCGGCCGGCTCGACTCGCCGACCATCAATTTGGACACCTCGAAACTGCCCGGCGGCGCCCTGCCCATTCCGGGCATCGATAGGCTGCTGAAGAAAGCGCCCAAGGGCATCGGCGGCATCCTGCAGGGGATTCTCGGCGGCGGCTTTCCCCAACAGGGAAGCGGCGGCACGACCGGAAGTCCGCCTCCGCCGCCGGCCTCGGAACCGCCGCCACCGCCCCCGCAACCCCAGCAACGCCGAATCCGGCCCGAGGATCTGCTCAAGGAACTGTTCCGCCGCCGTTAACCGGGGCGCCCGGTCAATCCGCGCCGTCAATTCCCGCTGGCCGCCTTGTTTTCCAGCACGAACACCCTGATGGCGCTCGACAGGTTGCCGGAAGCGCCGCCGGAAAGGTTCTCCATGCGCCGGCGGTCGATGTCGGCGATCAGGGCGTTCACCGATAGCCGGCGGCCCGCGGCGATCGCCTTCAGCGCCCGCCAGAAGGCCTCTTCCAGCGACACGCTGGTGGCGTGGCCCTGGATGACCACCGAGCGCTTGCGGATGCGGAATTCGGCCGCCGACGGGGCGTTCATTGCCCCACACCGCCCCCCGCCCCGGGCGCCGCCCCGGGTGCCGCCCCGGCTTTTTTCTTGTTCTTTTTCTTTTTGCCCGTGCCGGACCGCCGGGTCGCCTCCCAGGCGCGGTTGGCCCATTGGCAAAGTTCGCCCGGGTCCTCCAGGACATCGGGCGGCACTTCCCAATAAGACAGCTTGACCGGTTGCTTGCGGTTTTTCTTTTCGTAGGTGAAGGGGCCCATGCCCCGATCCTCGAAATCGGCCTGGTTCCGTTCGTCGGCTTTCAGGTAGAGCACGTCATCGGCGGTCAGGCCGAACATGGCGCCGTCCCGATACAGCCCGCCGCCGCCGAACATCCGCTTCGCCGCCACCGGCCCGAAAGATTCCAGTTGATCGACAAGGTAATCGCGGAAATTGGGGCTCATGGTCATCGGGTGGGCCTCTTAAAGCAGGTGCTGGCTCAGCATCAACGCCGCCATTCCCAACAGGATCGCGCCCGAGACCCGGTTGACGGAGCGCATGGTCTCGGGCCGGCCCAGCCACCGGCGCGCCCCGTCGGCGGCCAGCGCCATCGGCGCCTGCCAAAGGATGTTGAGGGCGATCAACAGCGCCGACAAGGCGATCAGTTGGACGGTGACGTCGCCGACCTCGGGGTTGATGAAGTTCGGCAGTAGGGCCAGGAACCACAGGATGACCTTGGGGTTGAGGATGTTACACAGCGCCGCTTCCCGGCACGCGCGGGCGGCGCCCGCGGGCGCGGCGCCGGTTTCGACACCGGTTTCGACTTCCAGCCCGCCGACGCCCCGGAGGCTTTGGATGCCGAGCCACGCCAGGTACACGGCGCCGATAACCGTCAGCGCCTTGAACAGCACCGGCGACGAGGCGATCAGCAGCGAAATGCCGGCCACCGCCAGCGCCGTGTGGACGAGCAGGCCCAGTTGCACGCCGGACACCGCCGCCAGGCCGGTGCCCCGGCCGCCGGTCAGGGCGTGGCGCAGGATGACGATGGTGTCCGGGCCTGGCGAGACGATGATGGCGACGGCGGCGGCGATGAAACCGCCGAGCAGCGCCGGATCAATGATGAGATCGATGGGGATCATCAAAGCGCGCCCAGGAACCGGACGATGGCGCCGATCGCCGATCGCCAGTTGCCGTCCTCGGTCAGCCCCGACGCCTGGCGCGGCTTGAAGCCGTGATCGCCGTCCTCGAGCCAGTGAACGGAGATGGCCGGGGACAGCGTATACCCGGCGACGTCCCCGGCATTGCCCAGGGTGTCCCGGGTGCCCTGGCAGAATAGCGACGGCGTCCCGAGGTTTTCCAGATGGGCCAGCCGCTCCGGGTTCATCGGCCTGCCCGGCCCGTGGAACGGATAGCCGAGGCAAACCAGGCCCCGGACGCCCATCTCGTCGGCAACCATGGAAGCGATGCGCCCACCCATGGACTTGCCGCCGATGACGAGGTTTTCCCGGCCCAGGGTTTCGATCACCTCGCGCCAGGTATCGAGCAGCACGGGTGCCCGGTCGGGGGGCCTTTTGGTCCCGGTTTCGCGCCGCTTCGTCATGTAGGGGAATTCGAACCGGGCCACCCGAAAGCCCCCGGCCGCCAGCCCTTCGGCGAACGCCGCCATGAAGGGTGAGTCCATGGCCGCCCCGGCGCCGTGGGCCAGCGCGATGGTCAGCGGCGCGTCATCGGGGCCGTCGAGGAGGAGGGGGGGAGACTCCATGGTCCTTATGGTCTTGGGGCGCCCCTCAGCCGTCGTGGATGGGCTGGTATTCGAACTCGGCGAAGAAGTCGTTGCCCTTGTCGTCGATGACGATGAAGGCGGGGAAGTTCTCGACCTCGATCTTCCAGATCGCCTCCATGCCCAGGTCCTCGTATTCGACCAGATCCACCTTGCGGATGCAGTCCTGCGCGAGGCGCGCCGCCGGGCCGCCGATGGAGCCCAGGTAAAAGCCGCCGTTCTTCTTGCACGCCTCGGTTACCGCCTTCGAGCGGTTGCCCTTGGCCAGCATGACCATGGAGCCGCCGGCGGCCTGGAACAGATCGACGTAGGAATCCATGCGCCCCGCCGTCGTCGGGCCGAAGGACCCGGACGCCATGCCTTTGGGCGTTTTCGCCGGGCCGGCGTAATAGACGCCGTGATTTTTGAAATAATCCGGCAGGCCCTGGCCGGCATCGAGTCGCTCCTTCAGCTTCGCGTGCGCGATGTCGCGGGCGACGATGATCGGGCCGGAGAGCGACAGCCGGGTCTTCACCGGGTATCGGGTCAGGTCGGCGAGGATATCGGCCATCGGCCGGTTGAGGTCGATCTCGACCACCTGGCCGCCGAGGATCTGGTCGGTGATCTCGGGCATGTGCTTCGACGGGTCGGTTTCGAGCTGTTCCAGGAACACGCCGTCGGCGGTGATCTTGCCCAGCGCCTGGCGGTCGGCCGAGCACGACACGCCGATGCCGACGGGGCAGGACGCGCCGTGACGCGGCAGGCGGATGACGCGGACGTCGTGGCAGAAGTACTTGCCGCCGAACTGCGCGCCGATGCCTATGTCGCGGGTCAACTCGTGGATCTTTTCCTCCCATTCGGGGTCGCGGAAGGCCTGTCCGAATTCATTGCCCGCCGTCGGCAGGCTGTCGAGGTAATGGCAACTGGCGAGCTTCACCGTCTTCAGGTTGAACTCGGCCGACGTGCCGCCGATGACCACGACCAGATGATAGGGCGGGCACGCCGCGGTGCCCAGGGTGCGCACCTTTTCGTCGAGGAACCGGAGCAGGCTTTCGGGGTTCAAAAGCGCCCTGGTTTCCTGGAACAGGAAGGTCTTGTTGGCGGAACCGCCTCCTTTGGCGATAAACAGGAACTTGTAGGCGTCTCCCTCGTCGGCGTAGATTTCGATCTGCGCCGGCAGGTTGTTGCCGGTGTTGGCTTCGGTGAACAGGTCCAGGGGCGCTAACTGGCTGTAGCGCAGGTTGGTCTCGGTGAAGGTCTTGAGCACCCCTTCCGACAGCGCCGCCTCGTCGCCGCCGCCGGTCCACACGTTGGCGCCCTTCTTGGCCATGATGATGGCGGTGCCGGTGTCCTGACACATGGGCAGCACGCCGCCGGCGGCGATGTTGGCGTTCTTGAGCAGGTCCAGGGCGACGAAGCGGTCGTTGTCGGATGCCTCCGGGTCGTCGAGAATCCTGGCCAACTGGTCCAGGTGCCGGGGCCTGAGAAGGTGCGAGATGTCCTTGAACGCCTCCGCCGTCAGCAGGGTCAGGGCTTGCGTGCCGACCTTCAGCACCGTTTCGCCCTCGAACGCGGTGGTTTCGACGAAGTCGCCGGTCAGCTTGCGCCACGGCGTATCCTCGGCGGCTCCATTTTCACCCAGGGGGAACATCGGGTGATGAACGTAGTCGCTCATGGTTCTTCCCTCCCGCCCCTATAAATAGCGCCAAGCGGCTACCGTTCAAGCCGGGGGACCCGGAGGCCCAGGGCCGCCCGGCCCTGGGCGTACAGTTGGCCCCTAGTTTTTCTTGCGGAATGCGTCGAGCGCGATGACTTCGCCCGTTCCCTTGCCGCCCGTGGACGGGGGCAGGTCCTGTTCGATGTTCAGGTCGGCCTTGTCGAGGTCGAAGTTCTGGGCCGCCGAGGTGTTCATCTCGATTTCCCCTTCCGGTTCTCCGGCCATCTTCAACTGCAGGCCGAAGTTCACCGACGGGTCGGCGAAGGAAATCACCGCGCTGAAGGGAATGCGGAGCCTTTCGGGCTTGCCGTTGAAGCGCAGCGTCACCCAAAGGGCGTCCTCGTTGACGACCAGATCCTCGAACTGGTGCTGTAGGACGATGGTCATTTCCTCCGGGTTCTCGGTCTTCAGGTAGCTGGGGATTTCGATGCCGTCGGCGTCGGTGCGGTAGGTAATGTAGAAATGGTGATCGCCCGGCAGGCCGTTTTCGGCGGCGAAATCAAGAGTGCGCCGGATGACGCCGCGCAGCGCATCCTCGATCCATGTGTCATAACGGAGCGGATCGTCTGTCATGGCTTCTCTTTTAGCGCGTTCCGGAAGGTTAAGCCAGCACTGAAATGGCCGAAAAAAACCCTAAATCCGCTACGGATACGGGCGGCAAGGAAGGCGGCGGGAAAGGCAAAATAAAGTGGGAGGCTTCTGTTGCCAGGCGCCTCCCGAACCCCGCCCCTGGCTGCTAGGTCCAGGGGACTTAATTTCGGATCATCCGACCGCGTTAAGCGGCGAGACGAGCCTGAGCATAGTTATCATTGGCAACTATTGCTTTTGGCCCGATAACGGTGGTGCCATGCCGGGCGAAAATCCGACCTTTATTACGCACGTCGATCCTGTTTCGCCCCCGCGAATTCCCTCCCGATTGGGTGGGAGAGAAAGGAATTGGTGGAGGCGCCGGGTACTGCCCCCGGGTCCGTAACGCTTATTCCGTCAAACGTTTATCGCCATAGCCGGTAAACCGGCGCCTTTAATATAGTGAGGAACAAGGGGTTTTTGCAAGGGCGGTCCCTGTGAGGCCGGGATGGGTAGCTTTTGCCTCGGCGCGCACGCCTTCGGTGAAGTTGTTGACTTGGCTCGCCGTGGCGGTTTTTTCGAGGACGTTCCGGACGACCTTGAACTCGGCCACCGTGCCGGGGGCGTTATTGCGGAACGCGTCGGCGATGTCCTTGGCCCCCTGGGATGACAAAGGGGCCGGGATGGTCCTGACGCTTTTACTTCACCGGGCATACGTCCTTTATCAGGACAGTCCAATAATACCCGGCCTCGCCGGGGACGTACGGCATTTCGTAATAATCCTTGTCGAGATACTCCATATCCTTTGGCGGATTGGCGACCCAGCAAGAACGGTATTCACCGTCATTGAGGGTCCGCCAGCCCTGGTGGAAGCGGTCCTCGACGAATATCTCCGCGACGATGGGCAATCGTCCCTCACGCACGGAGACGTTACCGATGTACTTCCATTCGCCGTCCAACCTTCTGTAGACGCTGGCCCAGCAGGTCGGTACGTTGCCGCACCATAGCGAGGAGGGCCCGTGAACGATGGCCTCCCCGATGCCGTCGCCGTTCAAATCGAAGGTGGCGAAACTCAGCAACCATTCCCGGCGGAAGATTTCCTGATCGGGGCTCGACGACCTGATCAGTTTTTTTAGCTTCTCGATGAGCGCGACGTGTTCGGGGGCCGTTCCCGGACCGGGGTAATTCAACTCCAAGAGCGTATCCGCGCGGGCCGCCGCCGAAGCCACCAGGGCGGCCGCCAGCACCAAAGCCCCTAGGCGGCCCGGGAACGCGGCTTTCGGAAGAAACGCCGTCATCATTTTCTCCGCACCGGCGTATTCTGGAACTCCCGCAGGCGCTTTTCAATGGCCTTGAATTTGATTGCCTCCTTTGGATCGATGCCGCTGAAGTTCGACCGCCAGTTGTGCTTGCGCATGTGGCCCAGGTATTTCCGCACCCCTTTCGCGCCCTGGCGGTGGGCGGCGGCCAGCAGTCCGGGTTCGGTAATGGTGATGGGCTGGCCTAACACGCCGGTGAAGGTGTGGCCGACGGCATCGAATGAGCGGTTGGTTCTCAATTGTTTGTGTTTCGCTTGCAAGGCACCCACCAGTGCCCGTTTCTGGGCTTCCGGATTTTTGCGCAAATCGCCGATGCTCCTGATGCCGTACTTGCCGGTCCACCGGCCCTGTCCGTCGATGAGCCCGGCGTCCTGAAGCGCCCCTTGGCGCAACTGGTAGCGGCCGATGGCGCCGACCCCGTCGCCGGGGACGTGGGTATCGTAGCCTTGTTGGGGCCGGCCCTGGGTTTCCCTGAGGTGCAACTGTTCGCGGAACTTTCGATCGATGGACGATTCGAACCCGCCGCCGGGGGTATCGCTTCCCGGAGGAATCGGTTTTCGGGGAGGCGTCATTTTACTGCCATCTCGGTCGCCGCCGTCCGTCCCCGCCAGCAATCGGTCGAACCTTCCCCGGTCTTTGGGATTGAGCTCGGCGCGCACCCCTTCGGTGAAGTTTTCGACCTGCTCCGCCGTGCCGGTTTTTTCCAGCACGTCGCGGACGGCCTTGAATTCGGCCACCGTGCCGGGGCCGTCGGCGCGGAACGCGTCGGCGATGTCCTTGGCCACCGGGCCGGGGTGGGTGACCTTGCGCAGGCCGCCGGCCAGGCGCTTCAGCGCCGCCACCTGATCGCCGGTCATGGCGGATTCAGGGGCTGGCTTATGGGGTGTGAGGGGCTTGCCCTTGGCGAAGCGCTTCACCGTCTGCGCCAGGGTCTCGCGGCGCGGCCCCCCCTGGATTGTTTTCGCGGCCCCTGAGGGGGCCGTTGCCGGTTTCGGCGGCTGCGGTTTCGGGGCGGTGGCGGCGCGGCGGGCGATTACGTCGCCGGCCAGCTTGCGGGTCGCGGCCTGGGTCGGACCGTCCGGGTTGACCAGTCCGTCGAGTTTCAAGGGGCCGCGCCCGATATCGACCCGGGGATCGTCGTTGAGCCGCGCCTGCGCCGCCTTGATGGCGCTGAAGGTGTCGTCGCCGAACGACCGGCCCGGCGGCCGGTCGAGAAGATCGGCGTCCGAAAGCACGCTTTCGACCCGCAACACGTCGCCGGGATCGTTCGCCGCCCCGGGGCCGACCGGGGCCGAGAGCTTGACGTCGCCCGACGACAACCCGCCCAGGGACGAGCCGCCGATGTCGGAAAACGAAGGGGCCGGGGATTAAGGACCGGCCGGCAGGTCGCTGTCGCCGCCACCGCCGGGGAGCGGGGCGCTTTTGAATCCTCCCATGGGAAAACTCCTTTTTATAACAAATTATCAGATTTGAATCATTATCACACTCCATAAATATCTTATAATTCCTAACATATCAAGAACAAAAAGCGAATCTAAGAGGTTTTTTTGGCACCGTCATGGGGGCGGAAGCCGCTGGACAAGCGCCGGCAAACCGTGACGGCGGGTTACCATACCGACTGGGGCCGGACGCGCCGTGGGCCGGCGTTGGGCCGGCGCCGATGACCGCCGGGGGTATCGAGGAGGCTTTGCCCCGGCGCCGGCTCGGGGTAAAATCGGCGATTCCCCGGTTTCGGGGGCACTGAATGGGCCGTCCATGAAGCAATACCTCGACCTGCTCCGTCATATCCGCACCGAAGGCGTCTTCAAGGACGACCGCACCGGCACCGGCACCGAGAGCGTCTTCGGCTATCAGATGCGGTTCGACCTGGGCGCCGGCTTCCCGCTGTTGACGACCAAGAAGCTGCACCTGAAGTCCATCATCCACGAGCTTTTGTGGTTCCTCACCGGCGACACCAACATCAAGGCCCTGAACGACGAGGGCGTCACCATCTGGGACGATTGGGCCGACGAGAACGGCGAGTTGGGACCCGTCTACGGCCATCAGTGGCGGTCGTGGCCGGCGGCGGACGGCCGCGGCATCGACCAGATCGCGGGGGTTATCGATTCGATTAGAACCAACCCCGATTCGCGGCGCCACATCGTCAGCGCCTGGAACCCGGCCGACGTCGAAAAGATGGCGCTGCCGCCGTGCCACTGCCTGTTTCAGTTCTATGTCCTCGACGGCCACCTGTCGTGCCAGCTCTACCAGCGCAGCGCCGACGTGTTCCTGGGCGTGCCGTTCAACATCGCGTCTTATGCGCTGTTGACCCTGATGGTGGCGCAGGTGACGGATTTGCAGCCCGGCGACTTCATCCACACCTTCGGCGACGCACACCTCTACGCCAACCACGTCGAACAGGCCGACATCCAGCTTTCCCGCCAGCCGCGGGCGCTGCCGGCGATGACCCTCAACGCGGATGTCACCGACATCTTCGGCTTCGCCTACGAGGACTTCACCCTCGAAGGCTACGAGCCCCACCCCCATATCGCGGCGCCGATCGCCGTTTGAGGCGGGCGGCTTCTCCATGCGCCTGTCCCTGATCGTCGCCATGGCCGAAAACCGGACCATCGGCCTCGACGGCGGCATGCCGTGGCGAATTTCCGAAGACCTGAAGTTGTTCAAGCGGGCGACCATGGGCCATCCGGTGATCATGGGCCGCAAGACGTATCAGGCCATCGGCGCCGCGCTGCCGGGCCGCGCCAACATCGTCGTCACCCGCGACAAGGACTTCGAGGCCGCCGACGCCGACGTCGTCCACGGCCTGGACCAGGCGTTGACCAAGGCGAAGGCGGTGGAGGAACTTTGGCGTCCGGACGGCGGTGGGGAAGAGATTTTCGTCATCGGCGGCGCCGATATCTACGCCCAGGCCCTGCCAGAAGCTCAGCGCATCTACATGACCGAGGTCCACCAGGAACTTCCGGGCGACGCCTTCTTCCCCGAACTGGCCGAGGGCGAGTGGCGGGAAACCGACCGCCGGCACCACCTCCATCCCTTCACCGACCATGCGGCCCTGGCCGAGCAGGGGGTGCGCGTCATCACCCGCGCCGACGGGGTCTATCTGTGGGACAGCGAGGGCAACCGCCTGCTCGACGGCATGGCCGGGCTATGGTGCGTCAATCTCGGCTACGGCCGTCGTGAATTGATCGACGCGGCGACCCGCCAGCTCGAGCAACTGCCCTACTACAACACCTTCTTCCAATCATCGACGCCGCCGGCCATCGAACTCTCCGCCATGCTCGCCGAGGTCACGCCGGCCGGGTTCAACCGGGTGTTCTTCGCCAATTCGGGCTCCGAGGCCAACGACACCATCGTGAAAATGGTCCGCTACTACTGGAACCTCCTGGGCAAGCCCGACAAGAAGACCATCATCAGCCGCGATTACGCCTATCACGGGGTGACCATGGCGGCGGCGAGCCTGAGCGGTCTGGCGCCCATGCATGGCCCCTTCGATCTGCCGCTGCCGGGCTTCGTCCATACGGCGGCGCCCTACTGGTACAAGCACGGCGGCGCGACGACGCCCGAGGAATTCGGCCTGGCCACGGCGCGGCTGCTCGAGACCAAGATCAAGGAGCTCGGGGCCGAGACCGTCGCCGCCTTCATCGGCGAGCCGATCATGGGCGCCGGCGGCCTGATCGTGCCGCCCGACAACTACTGGCCCGAGATCCAGCGCATCTGCCGCGAGTACGACATTCTGCTGATCGCCGACGAGGTGATCTGCGGCTTCGGGCGCACCGGCCACTGGTTCGGCAGCGATTGTTACGGCATCGAGCCCGACCTGATGACCTTGGCCAAGGGCCTGTCGTCGGGCTATCTGCCCATATCGGCGGTGATGATCAATGACCGGGTCGCCGGTCCGATCTTCGAGAAGGGCGGCGAATTCGTCCACGGCTTCACCTATTCCGGCCACCCGGTGGCGGCGGCGGTGGCCCTGGAGAACCTGCGCATCCTGCGTGACGAGAAGATCGTCGAGACCGTTGGATCGGACAGCGGGCCCTATCTCCAGGCGCGCTTGCGCGAGTTTGCCGACCACCCCCTGGTCGGCGAGGTGCGCGGCGTCGGCCTGATCGCCGGCATCGAGCTGGTCGCCGACAAGGCGGCGCGCGAATGTTTCGTCCCCGAGGGCCGCGCCGGCATCCTGTGCCGTGACGCCTGCATGGCCCAAGGCGTCATCCTGCGCGCCACCCGCGACGTCATGGTCATGTCGCCGCCCCTGATCATCACCCACAGCGAAATCGACGAGCTGGTGGCCGCCCTGGCCATCGCCCTCGATCAAACCGCGGCGGCGATGGCCATCTAGAGCGTTTCGGGTTTGAATGGAATCACTCAAGCCCGAGACGCTCTGATTGCGGCGTACGCCGTAATCCGCCGCGTGAGCCGAGCGTTAGCCTGCGTGGCGCTTGAACGTCGTTTGATCGTGTGTACACGATTAAACGTGAATCTCTCTAAAGACCGATCCAGCG
>JADFMB010000170.1 GCA_022564115.1 Pseudomonadota bacterium | reverse complement strand
TGCCTGCGTGCTCGACAATCTCGGCAAGGGCGCGTCGGGGCAGGCGGTGCAGAACCTCAACCTGATGTGTGGGCTGGAGGCCCCGTGATCATCATGGATTATGGCGGTAAATCGCCGGACATCGCCGCCGACGCCTTCATCGCCCCCAACGCCGCCGTCATCGGCGACGTGGTGATCGGCGCGCAATCGAGCATCTGGTTCGCCTGCACGGTGCGCGGCGACGGCAACTTCATCCGCATCGGGGCGCGCACGAACATTCAGGACGGCACGGTGATCCATGTGGATTCCGCGTCCCTGCCGACGATCATCGGCGACGACGTGACGGTCGGCCATATGGCGCTGATCCACGCCTGCACCCTGGAGGACGGCAGCTTCGTCGGCATGGCGGCGACGGTCATGGACGGCGCCGTGGTCGAGACCGGCGCCATGGTCGCCGCCGGGGCCCTGGTGACGCCGGGCAAGACGGTCAAGGCGGGCCAATTGTGGGCCGGAACCCCGGCCCGCTTCATGCGCGATTGCGCGGAGCGGGAAATCGAGATGATCGAAAGCGTGCCGCCGGAATACTGGGCCATGGCCCAGGAATACCTGAAAATCGGCATCGGCGTGGTCGAGAAGAAGTAAAAAGCTCTCGCCCATGGACATCAGGCCTCGGGCCTGGACCCTGAGGCTCTTGGCGCGGGCCGGGTCGTCGGACAACCATACAAGTTCCTGTTGTGTTCCAACCTCGTTGGCGTATCATTGGCTGTCGGTCGAAAGGGGCGGCGATGATGCGAACAAAAGCATTGATAGGATTGGTGACGGCGGCGTTGGTTTTGTTGGGCCTGCCGGAGACGCTGGTTGCCTTCGAGATGTCCGAATATGAGAAGGAATTAATAAAACGTATCGAAAAATTTGATGCCGAGACACTCAAATTCATTCGGCAGTATGCGGAAAAGGGAGATAAGACGGCAAGGTGTACCTATGGCCTTCGCTTCGCCCTCGGGATTTCAGTTAAACAAGATTATGGTACGGCGGCAAAGTATCTTGTCGGGTTGGATCAGGAGTCATGTAGATATGCTAGCGCTCTTAAGGGGCTGATGTACCGGGACGGTCTCGGGGTTAAGAAAAACCTGGAAAAATCGAAATTCTGGTTCCGGCGAATGGCGTTACAGTTGCGGTTGAAAACCGTGAAAAGGGAGGATTTTTACCTTCCTAATGGCGCGGACGTCACAGCGGAGATACAAGAGGCGCAGGCTTGGCATACCCGAATATACAAAAAAGCCGACCCGCAGACGCAATATGAAGAGGCGCTCAAATTCCTGTCGGGAGACGGTGTGATCGCCGACCCGGATATAGCCCACGGTTTATTGCGTAAAGCCATCGTTGAAAATCCCGAAGCCATGTACCAATTGGGCAAGGGTTACCTGAGCGGGATATTCCAATTTGATGATAGCGGCAGCGTGTCCGATGGCCTCGCCTGGTTGTCTCTGGCGGCGAGAAGGGGAGTCGTTGCGGCGCAAAAGGACTTAGCCGTCTGGTACGCAACCCATGCCACCCGTCAGCGGGACAATTTCAAGGCCTACTTCTGGCTTCGATCCGCCAAGCTGTTGGAGGCGGATATCGGTCTGCTGGCGGCGGAAATCGCCCGCCGGGTTTCGGATACGGAGAAGGATATTGTCGAAGATATGTTGGAGAGGAACTCCTTTCCCTAATTTCAGTCTCATTCCGACGATTTTTTACATTCCGCGAGTTTCGCTTTCAAATCGGCCAGTTCTGCCTTTAGGGTTTCCAAATCCTGTTTAAAGTGGTCCAGCCGGACTTCGAATTCCCGTATCTTTTCCTTGAGTGCTTCGATTCTTTTCTCGTTTACGGCGGCCTTACCGCTCATTACAGCTCCTGCGGCGGCACCGGGCAATCTCAGAGCCGGGATCAAACCGACGATTCCAGTGGCCGCGGACCCGATATCCAGCTTCGAATTCTCGGCTTCCAAGGATTCGAGTTCACGCCGCAGCGCGGCGAGTTCCTGCTCCGTATCCCGGACTTGAGCTTCCCGGTCATCAACGGTGGCCTCGGCATTGGCGATTTCAACTTCCAATCCCCGGCACCTCTCCTTGTCCGGCTTCGGCGGCTTCGGGTCGTTGGGATCATCGGGGTCTTCGGGTTCCGGGTCGTCGGGGTCGCCGGGCTGGGGGCGGCCCGGATCGTAGGGCGGGTCTTCGGGCTCGTCCGGGTCATCCTGGCCCGGGTCGTCGGGGGTCGGGTCATCCTCGTCGTCTTCGTCGGCGAGGCGGGCCTGCAAAACCAGTTTATCGAGCAGGCTTTTTTCGTCCGTTTCCATCAAGCCGCGGGCCTTGGCCCGCAGGCTCTTGGCGCGGGCCGGGTCGCGGCGGAACAACTGGCTCAGGAAGTCCGCCGTCTTGGCGCGGGCCGGGTCGCGGCGGAACAACTGGCTCAGGAAGTCCGCCGTCTTGGCGCGGGCCGGGTCGCGGCCGAACAACTGGCCCAGGAAATCGGCGGTCTTGGCCCGGCCGGCCTCATTGGTGCGGAAATCGCCGGCCATCAGGTCGGGCACGATGCCGTCGGACGTCGTCGTCATCAGGTAGCGGCTTCTCTGGCAGTGGGTAAGCGGCACATCGACGATGGGCGCGAAACTTGGTATAGTTGTCCTATGGTTGCATGTTTAAGGACCTTTTCTTTTTTTCGTTTTGGGATTTTGGCTTTTTTGGTTGCTTTCCTCGCCGCAGCGGCGTTCGGCATTTCGTTCGCCGTTGCGGAAGAAAAATCCTTAAGCCAACGCCAGAGCGCCGATGCCGCCTCCAGGCGGGTTGAATTTGAAGTCAGGTTCGCCCACGAGATTTTTCTCGGCAAGTGGAAGGACAAACCAGACGAATTGGTGGACGTCAACCTTTGGAACTTCGTCTTGCGAGCCGACAGTTCGGACGAGATTGACGTGGAAAGGCGCTTGTTGGTTGACCGAAACTATCCCCAGGCCTTCATCGCCCGGTTCGATGCGGCGGTCCGGTTGATTCGTGCGTTAGATGACGATGATGGCAGCCGCGCTTATAAACTCCACAAAAAATATGAAACGCGGATTGAAGACCTGTCTTACAAGAGCCTTTCCTTAATGCTTGGGCAGCTAGCGGTCAGAAAGGATTACCCACCGGCCTTGCGCGATCGTGCCGATAGTAACTTCGCCTCAAAAAAACAGGAAGACAAATGCACGGCACATCAAATGATGAAGCGCCTGATCGAGGGCGGGGATATTGACGCGGCCGTCGAACTGGGGCTGCGGTACAAGGATGGCGACGGTTTGCCCCGCGACGACGTCAACGCGCTCTATTGGCTGACCTATGCCGGAATGCGGGGAAAAGTCTGGGAGGTCGAAGATGACGCGAATGAGGTTTTCGCCCGCATCTCGGCCAATGACCGGCGTCGGGTCGAACGGCACCTCCGGATTTCAGGCCATCCCCTCTGCCCCTGAGCAAGCAACCCTTTCCGTTAGCGGTTTTGGGATTTACATTCCGCCAGACGCGCTTCCGCCCCGGCGAGCCGTTGGCGGATTTCATCGGCCTCGGATTCCAAGGATTTTAGTTTTTCTTTCAATGCATCAATCTCTTTCTTCAATTCCTCGGCTTTTTTCTCCCGGTCTCTTCTTATGCTGTCGTCTTCTCCTTCGTTGAGCGTTCCGGGACGAACCAATTGGCCTAGAGCCCATAAGAGCCAGGCTCTCGGATCATTGAGGCGAAAAGGAAACGACTGACCGATGGCGCCTGGTTCTGCGGGCTTCTGTTTTGGAAGAGATGCGATTTGCTCTTTCAAGTCATCCAGGGCCGCTTGCTTTTCTTTTATATCTTCGTTGATGCGGCCTTGTTCGGCCTCCGCCGCTTCCAATTCCGACTGGGCGGCGGCGACGGCTTCCTCTTCCTCGGAGCAATCCGGCTTCGGCTTTTTCGGAGGCTCGTCGGGCTCTTCGGGCTCTTCGGGTTCCGGGTCGTCGGGATCGCCGGGCTGGGGGTGGCCCGGGTCGTAGGGCGGCTTCTCGGGTTCTTCTGGGGGTTCCTCCGGGTCGTCCTGGCCGGGGTCGTCGGGGGTCGGGTCTTCGGGCTCGTCGGGGGTCGGATCATCCTCCTCGTCAGCCAAGCGGGCCTGTAATATCAGTTTATCGAGCAGGCCCTTCTCGTCGGCCGCCATCATGCCGCGGGCCTTGGCGCGCAGGCTCCTGGCCCGGGCCGGGTCGCGGCCGAACAACTGGCTCAGGAAGTCCGCCGTCTTGGCCCGGCCGGCTTCATCGGTGCCGAAATCGGCCGCCATCAGGCCGGGCACCATGCCATCTGCCGTCGTCGTCATCAGGTGCCTGACCAGGCGCGTGTTGGCGGAAACCGCGGCGCCTGAGAGACCTTTCAGCGGCGGCCGGGCGAGGACCCGGCCCAGGGCCTTTATCGTCGGGCCGCCGGGATTGAGCAGCCCGTCCACCCGCAATCCTTTTCGGCGCTGAAAGTCGCGCACCCCGGTCTCGAGGCGGGTATCGAAAACCGGGCGCCGCCTTTCGCGGCCGAGAATCCCGGCCCGCCCGAGCGCCCCCTCGACCCGCCCGACGTCGCCGGCGCGGTTGCGGGTTTCCGCCAAGCCGGCCGGCCCGACCGGGGCGGTCAGGGGCAGGGACACGGGCCGGCGTTTGCGCCGTTCTTCATCGAGGGGTCCGAAGGGATCGAAGGATTCGAAGGGATTATAGCTACGTTCCAGCAGGCTTTGGCGGATAGGGGTGAACAGGCTTGAAAACCTTGGCATGGGGGCCTCCGTTGGGAAAAAGAATTATTATTTTTTTAATTAAAGGTTATATATCCTATCACATGACCAAAGTTAAGAACAAAAATAGAACAAATGAAATTTTCCCGGCCAGGGCGCAACCGTGGCGAAGAAGGCGAAGTGCCGGGGGCGGCGGGATTGTTATTGCCGGCCAAAGGAAATAGCCTGCCGAAAACGTCAAGAGGCGCGGACGGGTAAAACCCGGACAGGGAAAAAACAAGAGGCGCGGACGGGTGAAACCCGGACAGGGAAAAAATAAATCGCTAGGGAGGGACCCCCCATGAGAGAGGAATCCCGCGTTATCCGGGTGCTGTTGGCCAAGGTCGGGCTCGACGGCCACGACCGCGGCATCAAGGTCGTCGCCCGCACGCTCCGCGACGCCGGCATGGACGTGGTCTATACCGGGCTCCACCGCACCCCCGAGGAGGTCGTCCAGGCCGCCGTCCAGGAAGACGTGGATGTGCTCGGCGTCAGCCTTCTTTCCGGCGCCCACATGACCATCATCCCGGAAATCCTGAAGCTTCTCGACGAACTCGGCGCCTCGGACATCAGCGTCGTCGCCGGCGGCGTCATCCCCGACGACGACGTCGAGGAATTGAAGAAGCTCGGCGTCGCCGATGTGCTGCTTCAGGACTCGGCCCCGGACGAGATCGTGGCGACGCTCAAAAACGTCGTCGCCGGGCGCCGGCCGCGCTAGTTCCCCACGGACGCGCCGTCATGGAATCCTGGTCCTTCCCGCCCGCTTACGACTCCGGCACAATGCCCGACACCGGCAGCCGCTATTGGTTTTCGGAGCGCGAGACCATGGACCCGGGCGACCGCGAGGCGGCGATCATCGGACGCATCGGCGAGGTCATGCGCCATGCCTATGACCACGCGCCCTTTTACCGCAAGAAATGGGACGACGCCGGCATCGACCCGGTTGCC
>JADFMB010000017.1 GCA_022564115.1 Pseudomonadota bacterium | reverse complement strand
AGGGATAAAGTCCCGAACGCTGGTAGATGTCGATGTAATTGAGACCGATGACGGTTTGGCGCAGGCGTACCTCGCCGGATCCGGGGGCGCCGACTTCGACATCGTCCCAGGACAGTTTCTCCGGTCCGCCGGTTTCGTGAATACGAATCGCCTTGGTCATGATTCCTCCCAGGTCGTTTGAGCCGCCTTGGCGGCGGGTTCGTTATGCGGCCGTTATTTTGGTGCGGGAAGGCTGAAACAGCAAGCCGAGTGAAAGGCGTGGGGCCTCAGGCGATCAGACAGCCCTCGAGCCTGAGGAGCGCGATCTTGGTTTCCACCCCGGCGCCGCCCGAATAGCCGGTCATGCGCCCGCCCTTGCCGACGACCCGGTGACAGGGAACGATGATGGGAATGGGGTTCTTCCCGCAGGCGCCGCCAACGGTCCTGGGAGCGCTCATGAGCGCGTCCGCGACATCGCCGTATGTTCGGGTCCGGCCATAGGGAATCCGCCTCAACTGGCCCCAGACGGCTCTCTGGAAGGCCGAACCCGCCGGGTGCAGCGGCAGGTCGAAGATTTTCAGCTTGCCATCGAAATAGGCATCAAGCTGGCGCCGCGCTTCCTCCAACAACGGCGAGGGCTCCGAATTGCCGGCGCGGCCCCATTCGACGGCGACGACGGCGCCCCGGTCCTCGAAAACCGTTAGGGCCCCCAGGGGGCCGTTGAACGAAAGGTGGGGCATGGCGGGAAACTATAGCCGCGCCAGCTCCTCCCGCAAGAGTTCGGCATCGACGATCGGAAGGCGGCAGGTCGGGCCGACGCAGATATAAACCGCCGGCTTGCCGTCGACCGGACCCTTGCCCCGGGCCGGATGGCCGCCGGGCAGGTCGGCGTCCGCAGCCAGATGGGTAACGACCCGGTTGACCAGGCCGGCGTCGAAGACGGCGCGGCGAAGGTTTTCGGCTTCGGCATCGGAAACGGTGCCGGCGATGACGATCTGAACGCCGGTCCGCAGCAATTCAAACGCATTCATCAGCGACGGTTGGTGGCTGATCTGCTCGGCTTCCTTTCCGGCGATGGCCTGGAAAAGCTGTTCCGCCCGCTCCCGATGCTCGGCCTCCCCGGTTATATGGAACAACCGCGCCAGCACCTCGGCCATGATGCCGTTGCCCGAGGGCACCGCGTTGTCATGGACGGCCTTGGTGCGGGCGATGACGTCTTCGGTGTCGTCGGCGCCGAGGAAATATCCCCCCCCGGCTTCATTCCCCTCGTCGTCCCAATAATGCGCGTTGGCGATCCCGACCCAGCCCAGCGCCCGCGTCAGGTATTCATCCTTTCCGGTGACCCCCAGAAGGACCAACGCCGCCCGGGCCATGGCGGCGTAATCGTCAACGGTCGCCGGATGGCTTAGGCGGCCGGCGCACCAGGAATGCTTCAGCCGGCCGTTTTCGGTCCCATTTTCGGTCATCGTGTCGGCGATGAACCGGAACACGTCGGCGGCGGTTTCTATCCACGCCGGCTGGCCGAAAACGGCGCCGGCCTTGGCCAGGGCGGCGATCATCAGACCGTTCCAGTCGGCCAATACCTTGTCGTCCCGCTGCGGGCGGATGCGCCCGGCCCGGACCGCCAACAGCTTTTCCCGGGCTTCGAGAAGCCGCCGTTCCCGATCGTCGTCGCCGAGCGTTAGGTCCTTCGACCGGTTGAGGATAGTGTGCCCCTCCCAGTTGCCGCCGGGGGTGACGTCGTAGATTTCCTTGAAGGCGCCGGCATCCGTTCCGAGAACGCCGTCGATCTCTTCTTCGGTCCAGATATAGAACTTGCCTTCCCGGCCCTCGCTGTCGGCATCCAATGCGCTGGTGAAGCCAAAGGGGCCGTCTTCCGTAGAGCGCATTTCCCGAAGCGCCCAATCGATGGTTTCGCGGACGCGGACGGCGTAAAGAGGGTTTTTGGTTTGCTGCCAGACGTCGCTCAGGAGTTCGATCAATAGCGCGTTGTCGTAGAGCATCTTCTCGAAATGCGGCGCCAGCCACGCCTCGTCGGTGGAATAGCGCGCGAAGCCGCCGCCCAGATGATCGTAGATTCCGCCCTGGCAGAGATGATCCAGGGTCGTCGTCACCGCCTCGCGGAAAGGACCGGCGCCGGTGCGCCTGTGGGCGTGCCACAGGAACTGGAACAACGACGGCTGGGGAAACTTCGGCGCCCCTAAGGTGCCGCCCTTGTGGGTGTCGACGATCCTGAGGATCATCGCCGCCGCCTGGTCGAGCTTTTCCATGCTCGGCGCACCGGTTCCTTCGGGTTTCGATAATCGGGACAGGCCGTCCTTCAACGCCTTGGCGTTTTCAAGCACCTTGCCGTTCTGGGTGCGGAAAGTTGTGGCGATACTCTTCAACAAATCGGGAAAGGCCGGACGGCCGTAGAGCGCGGTCGCCGGAAAATACGTGCCGCCCCAAAACGGCTCCCCGTCCGGGGTCAGGAACATGGTCAACGGCCAACCCCCGTGATCGCCCATCATCTGCAGCGCCGATTGATAGATGGCGTCGATGTCGGGGCGTTCCTCCCGGTCGACCTTGATGCTGACGAACAATTCGTTCATCAGCCCGGCGATGGCGTCATCCTCGAAACTTTCGTGGGCCATGACATGGCACCAATGGCAAGCCGCGTAACCGATGGACAACAAGATCGGTTTGTTCTCCCGCTTGGCGACGGCCAGGCTTTCGGACCCCCACGGACGCCAATGGACGGGGTTGTCCTTGTGCTGAAGCAGATAGGGGCTGGTTTCTTCGGCGAGCAGGTTGCGGGTCATGGTGGGTCCGTTGATTAGGCGGCGGTACTCGCTTAATTTGGACCGCCACCCTCGGGATGCAACTAAAATATAACGGCCAAAATATAACGGCCAAAATATAACGGCCAAAATATAACGGCCAAAATATAACGGAAGGAACCACAATCGTGAGCCGACACGCCGACGACCCGGCGGCCCTTTACCGCTGTCACGTCTTTTGCTGCGTCAACCAGCGCGAAGAAGGCCATCCCCGGGGGTGCTGCGCCGACAAGGGCTCCCTCGAGCTGCGCGAATACATGAAGGCCAAGGCCAAGGAGATGGGGCTGAAGCGGGTGCGGATCAATTCTTCGGGATGCCTGGACCGTTGTGAGCTGGGGCCGTCGGTGGTCGTCTATCCCGAGGGTGTCTGGTACCGGTGCGAGACCAAGGAGGACGTGGACGAAGTCCTGGAAACGCATATCCGGGACGGCGGCCGAGTCAGGCGTCTGATGATGGATGCCGGCGAATAAGGCCCAGGCGTAGGAAGGCCCTTGAACCCGGCGGGGATTTATTGATGACGGCCGAAACCATTTTCGCCCTGGCCAGCGGCGCCGGCCGGGCCGGAATCGCGATCATCCGTATTTCCGGGCCCGGGGCCGGGCCGGCGCTGGCCGCGATTACCGGCGCGAAGGCGGGCACCGGCGGCGAGGCGGGCGGCTCCCCCGAGCCGCGCCGGGCGACGATCGTCAAGCTGAGCGATCCGGAGACCCTGGTCGCCATCGACGACGGTCTGGCGCTCTGGTTTCCGGCCCCCGACAGCTTCACCGGCGAGGACGTGGCGGAGCTTCACGTCCACGGCGGCCCCGCCGTCGTCATGGGGACGCTCGAAGCCTTGGGCGCCATGCCGGGGCTAAGAACGGCGGAACCGGGCGAATTCACCCGCCGCGCCTTCGAGAACGGCAAGATGGACTTGACCGCCGCCGAAGGGCTGGCCGACCTGGTCGAGGCCGAAACCTCGGCCCAACGCCGACAGGCCCTGAGGCAGCTCCGGGGGGAACTCGGAAAGCTTTACGAATCCTGGCGCGAACGGTTGCTCAACGCCCTCGCCCACATTGAGGCCGGCATCGATTTTTCCGACCAGGACCTGCCCGGCGGCCCCGGCGGCGTCGAGGCGGCGGCGGCCGAAGAGGTCGGCAAGCTGGTGGGTGAAATCGCCGCCCACCTTAAGGACAACCGGCGCGGCGAAAGGCTTCGCTCGGGCCTTCTGATCACCATCATCGGGCCGCCCAACGCCGGCAAGTCGAGCCTGCTGAACCTGCTGGCTCAACGGGACGCCGCCATAGTGCACGAGACCGCCGGAACCACCCGGGACGTGATCGAAGTGCACCTGGACCTCGGCGGATATCCGGTCATCGTCGCCGACACCGCGGGGCTCCGGGATATAGGTGATGGGGGCAACGGCGGCCCCGGCGTCATCGACGTCGAAGCCGAGGGCATCCGACGGGCCAGGGGGAAGGCCCGGGAGGCCGACCTCCGGCTCGCCGTTTTCGACGGCCAGGCGTGGCCGGAAACGGACTCTCATACCGCCGGACTGGTCGACGCCGATACCCTGGTGGTGATCAACAAAAGCGACCTCGGACGCTTGGCACCGCCGCTCATAGTCGGCGGCCAGCCGGGGCTGGCCATCTCCGCCCTTACCGGCGACGGTATCGAGACGTTCCTGGCGGTGGCGGCGGAACGGGTGGCGGGGCTCATGGAAACTACGGCCTCCTCCACCATCGGCCCGGCCCTGACCCGGGCCCGGCACCGCGAGGCGCTGGAGGAATGCCGAGCCGCCCTGGAACGGTTCCTGGCCGTCACCGACGGCGATAAGTGGAGCGACAAGACACCGGAGCTGGCGGCCGAGGACCTGCGCCTGGCGGCCCGGGCGCTCGGCCGGATTACCGGCCGGGTCGATGTCGAAGACGTGCTGGACGCCATTTTCCGCGATTTCTGCATCGGCAAGTAACGGCCCTTCCATCCTCCCTGGCCCTAGCGCAAAGAACAAAACGGAATCGAATGGTTATCGAATGGTTAAGAGAGTGTTTCACGTGAAACATCGGCAACCGGGCCTTCGGAGTAATTGACTTGGTTCGGCGCCGACCCTAAATTCCGGCCCATGCCCTGCCCCATGCCCCCCCCTATGCCTCCCTTGGCAAAAACATACGACGTCATCGTCATCGGCGGCGGCCACGCCGGCAGCGAAGCGGCCGCCGCCGCCGCGCGATTGGGTGCCCGCACCCTGCTGTTGACCCACCGCATCGAGACCATCGGCGAAATGTCCTGCAACCCGGCCATCGGCGGCTTGGCCAAGGGACAATTGGTGCGCGAGGTCGATGCGCTCGACGGCATCATGGGCCGGGCCATCGACAAGGCCGGGATTCAATTCCGTATCCTCAACCGCACCAAGGGGCCGGCGGTTCAGGGCCCCCGCGCCCAGGCCGACCGCAAGCTTTACAAACAGGCGATCCAAGACCGGCTGAACGGCCAGCCGGGCCTCGACATCCTGGCCGATGCGGTCGAGGACCTGATCCTCGGCGGCGACGGCGCCATCGCCGGGGTCAAGACCGCCAGCGGCGAGGAAATCCGCGCCCGGGCCGTCGTCGTCACCACCGGGACCTTCCTGCGCGGCTTGATTCATATCGGCGCCGACCAGATTCCGGCCGGACGCATCGGCGACAAGCCGGCGGTGGGATTGGCCTATACCTTCAAACGGCTGGGGTTCTCCCTCGGGCGGCTGAAGACCGGCACGCCGCCCCGGCTCGACGGCCGCACCATCGACTGGGGGTCTTTGCCCGAACAGCCCGGCGACGATCCACCGGTGCCGTTTTCCTATATGACCGACCGCATCGAGACGCCGCAGATCTGCTGCCACATCACCGGCACGACTCCGGCTACGCACGCCCTGATCGAGGAAAACCTCCACCTGTCGGCCATGTATTCGGGCCGGATCGCCGGCACCGGGCCGCGCTATTGCCCGTCCATCGAGGACAAGGTTGTCCGGTTCGCCGGCCGCCAGCGGCACCAGATTTTCCTCGAACCAGAGGGCCTGGACGACCACACCGTCTATCCCAACGGCATTTCCACGTCGTTGCCGAAGGATGTGCAGTTGCGGCTCCTGAAGACCATTCCCGGGCTCGAGAGGGCCGCAATGCTGCGTCCCGGCTATGCCATCGAATATGATTTCGTCGACCCCCGCGAACTGAAGCCCAGCCTTGAGACCTACCGTGCCGGCGGGCTTTATCTGGCTGGGCAGATCAACGGCACCACCGGCTACGAGGAAGCCGCCGCCCAGGGCCTGATGGCGGGAATCAACGCCGCCCTGGCGGCGGCCGGCAAGGAACCGCTGATCCTCGACCGGGCCGATGCCTATATCGGCGTCATGATCGACGACCTGGTGACGTTGGGAACGTCCGAACCCTACCGCATGTTCACGTCCCGGGCCGAATACCGGCTCAAGCTCCGGGCCGACAACGCGGACCAGCGGCTGACGGCGAAGGGCATCGAAATCGGCTGCGTCGGCCGGGAGCGGACACGCCGGTTCGACGAAAAAATGCTGGCCCTGCGAGACGCCGGCGCCCTTCTCGATCGTCTCGTCGCCTCGCCCAGCGAGCTAAAAGCCAAAGGCATCGATATCAACCTCGACGGGATCAAGAGAAGCGCCAACGCCCTTCTGGCCTATCCGGGCATCGAGCTCGACCGCCTGGCCGCCATCTGGCCGGAACTGGGCCGCATTCCGCCGGCCATCGCCGGACAACTGAAGATCGAATCCGGTTATGCCGGATATATCAAACGCCAGGAAGCGGACATCCGCGCCTTCCGCCGCGACGAGCAACTCCGGCTTCCCGACGACCTGGACTTCGACGCCATCGGCGGCCTGTCGACGGAAGCACGGACCAAGCTGGCCGAGGCCCGGCCGGCGACCCTGGGCGCGGCGGCGCGGATCTCCGGCGTCACTCCGGCGGCGCTGACGGTGCTGCTCGGCCACGTGAGGCGACGCGACGACCGCCCGGCGGCCTGACCGGCCGGGAAATGTTTCACGTGAAACAGACCGGATTCCTACCCACTTCCGCCGCCGGCCGGAGGCGATGAAGATCCCGAGCCAGCCCCTGACTCCCCGGGGCTTCCAGGAGCTTATGGAAGTTTCCGAAGGCGTCCTCGAGCGCCTGGAAGCCTATGTGGCGCTATTGAGGAAATGGCAACCAAAGGTCAACCTGGTCGGCAATCGCAGCCTCAAGGACGCCTGGCGGCGGCATATTCTCGATTCGGCGCAACTGGGACCGCTGCTTCCGGCGGCCGGCGGGGTCGTGGCCGATATCGGCAGCGGCGCCGGTTTCCCCGGAATGGTGCTGGCGATCACCCGGGACCATGGCAAGGCCGAAATACATCTCATCGAAAGCAACGAGCGAAAATGCGCCTTTCTCATGGAGGTCAACAGAATAACCCAAGCCGGGGCGATAATTCATCATTGCCGGGTGGAAAACTTGCCCAAGTTGAAAGCAGATGTGATCACGGCTCGCGGCGTCGCGTCGATAGGGAAACTTTTGTTATACGCCAATCCAATGCTAAAAAAGGGAGGGCAATGTTTATTCCTTAGAGGCAAAAAATGGCGAGATGAATTGACGGAAGTGAAAAAAAATTGGATTATTAAAGAATCACTATTCCCGAGTTTGTCCGAACCCTCGGGGATGGTCGTGAAATTGGTAGAAATTGAGCAACGAAATGATTCCTGAAGGACTGTCGCCGCGAAAACGCCGGACCCGAACCCTCGCTATCGCCAATCAGAAAGGCGGGGTCGGAAAAACGACGACGGTCATCAATCTGGCAACCGCCCTGGCGGCGATCCGGCAAAAGGTCTTGATTATCGACCTCGACCCCCAGGGAAACGCCAGCACCGGCCTTGGCATCCCGCGCGACGACCGGGAATGCAATTCCTACCACGTCCTGATCCGCGAGGCCGAGGTGATGGAGGCGATCCGCGAAACCGAAATTCCCGGCCTCGATATTGTTCCCTCGGGGATCGACCTGTCGGGGGCGGAAATCGAACTGGTCGGCCTGGAGCGCCGGGAATACTGCCTCAAATCGACCCTCGAGGACGGAGCGGGCGATTATGATTACATCCTGATCGACTGCCCGCCGGCGCTCGGCCTGTTGACGGTCAATGCCCTGGTCGCGGCCCACGCGGTGCTGGTGCCTTTGCAGTGCGAGTTCTTCGCCCTCGAAGGGATTAGTCAATTGGTGAATACCATCGAAAGGATCAAGGCCGCCTTCAATCCTGAACTCGATATTCAGGGCATCGTCCTGACCATGCACGACAGCCGCAATAATCTGTCGCAATTGGTCGCCAACGACGTCCGCGACTTCTTTGGCGACAAGGTCTACAAAACCGTCATCCCCCGCAACGTGCGGGTATCCGAAGCCCCCTCCCACGGGCGTCCGGTGATCGTGTATGATTTGAACTGCGCCGGTTCCAAGGCCTATCTCAGCCTGGCCGGCGAGGTCATCCACAGGGAACGGCGAATCTTAGCCTGATGGCGGAAAACAAGCGTCAAAACCTCGGCCGCGGCCTCAACGCCCTGCTCGGCGAAGAACCCGAAGCCAAAACCGAATCCGGGCGACTCAAGGGTTCCCGGCTGGTGCCCGTTGAGCGCCTCTACCCCGGGCGCTATCAGCCCCGTCATTCGATCGACGAAGAACGGATCGAGGAACTGGCGCAATCGGTCAGGGAAAACGGAATCATCCAACCGCTTCTTGTCCGCCGCCACCCGGAACAGAAGGACGCCTTCGAAATCATCGCCGGCGAGAGGCGTTGGCGGGCCGCCCAGATGGCCAAGGTCCACGAGGTTCCGGTCATCATCAGGGACCTCAACGACCAGGAATCGTTGGAAATTGGATTGGTCGAAAACCTCCAGCGCCAGGACCTTTCGCCGCTCGAGGAGGCCGACGGTTACCAACGCCTGATGGATGAATTCTCCCACACCCAGGAAGTGCTGGCCAAAACCGTCGGCAAGAGCCGAAGCCACGTCGCCAACATGATCCGCCTGTTGGGCCTTCCCGATCCGGTCAAGAAGATGCTGGATACGGAAGACCTTTCGGCCGGCCACGCGCGGGCGCTGCTGAGCGCGCCGAACCCCCTGGAAACCGCCCGCCAGGTGGTGAAAAAAGGCCTCAACGTCCGGCAAACGGAAAGGCTGGTCAAAAAGGAACGGCGCCAGAAGGACGCGCCTCCCAAGCCGGCCCACAAAGACGTCGATACCCTGGCCCTGGAACGCGACCTGGCCAATCTACTCGGCCTCAAGGTGGGGATAAAATTCAAGGGCGGCGGCGGGTCGCTGACGGTCCATTACGATTCGTTGGAGCAGCTCGACGACATCCTCCTTCGCCTCGGTAAGGGCGGTATTTCCGCCACGGCCCCGGAGAAAGTCGTGGCCAAGACCGCCGAACAACGGGAACAAAAAAAGCCCCCCGAAAAAAAGGAGCCCCCTGGAAAACCGAGGCCAAAACCCAGGCTGACCATTGGCTTAAGGGCCAAGGGGCGGGGAAAGAAAAAGGCCGCCGGTTAAGCCAGGGTGGTTCCGAATAAATTAAAAAATCTGGGGTTTAACGGGCCCGGGCGGCCTGGGCGATCCGGATCAGGGTACGATGACAACCGGCCGGGGCGGGAAACCCCGTGGTTTTACAGTCGATTTCAGCCTCGGTAATCAACTCCAGGGCGTCGGCAAGACGGTTTTTTTGCCAGCGTTTCATCTGCGTTTTGAAATCCGATTTGAACTTGAAAATGACCTGGGGCTTGAGTCCGGCCATGGCCTTTTCGAAAGTAGCGCCGCCGTCAACCAGCCCGAGGGCCAGTTGAATCCGTTGCAAATGCCGGCTAACGGCGCGAAGAATTCCGATCGGGCTGGTGCCTTCCATTAGCGCCCTTTCAAAAGCCCTGTCCAGGCCCCGGGAGTCGCCGCTGGCCGTGGCATAAGCGACGGAATCAAGGGACATGGCGGCACTGTCGCCGATGCACGCCATGACGTCTTCGAGGCCGACGGGATGATTCCGGCCGTTGCCGTCCCCAACGCCCCCGGCGCCCCCGGCGCCGTCCCCATTAGCCGTGCCGGAAAGGGCGTAAAGGGCGAGTTTTTCCAATTCGCTCCGGGTCACCCTCCGGTCGGACCCGAGATTTTCGACAAGAAAGTCCCGGGCCTCGGCGGTGGGGCTAAGCCCATGGCGGCCCAATGTTTGGCGAATAACGGTTTCAAGGCCCTTGGCGTCGTCTTCGTAACACCCGATGGATGCCCCCTTGCTTGATTTTTCGAAAAGTTTTCGCAAGGACGACTGGGCTCCAAGGGTCCCGGCCTCGACGATGACTAGATTGTCATGGCCGCCGTTGTCTAAAAACGATTCGAAGGTCGGGGAAATGCCGTCGGTGGCTTCATGAACCCAGATGACACGGCGGCCCCCGGTCATTGAAAGCTGGGCCGCCTCGTCGCCAAGGCAAGGAGGGTCGGCCTTGATGTCGGCGCCGGTAAATACCGCGACCCGAAAGGGATCCGCGAGATCGTCAACGACGGTCAATACCAGTTCTTCCGCCCGTTCCCGTACCAGGCCCTGATCGGGGCCGAACAAAAGAACGGCGGCGACCTTGGGATCGGGTTGGCGAAGAAATTGGTTAATTCGGGAGGGAGAAATTTTCACCGTCGGGGCTTTTTCTTTTTTTCAAGTTTTTCCTTGGTGGGTGGATGGGTGAAATGGGCCGCAAAACGGGTTTGGATGGCCTGAGCCAATTCACGAACGGCCCGGGCCTGGGCGTCTTTTTCGGCCATCAGGGTGGCAAAATCGGAATCGAGAATATTGTAACTGACAATGATTGCTTCATTGCCCGATAGAAAAGCCTCTCCGCCGGAAATCGGCGAAAGCTGGTAATTGACCCTGAGGGTAAGATTGGCCCGGGTGGCAAAGGCGCTTTTTCGCACACCCAGCGAAGAAATGCTCTCCGACACCGTTACCACCAAGACATAGCGTGGTTTTTTGGGCCTGCCTTCGGGATTGAATAGAGATAACAGGTGGTTATGAAGCTGTTGGCCTATCCGGTCACGAATAGGTTTAACCTTAATCGCGGCCAACTCTTCCGGCGCGTAGGCACCGAAGTGCTTGCCGTAAAGGGGCTGGAAACCACACCCCCCCAGAAAGCCTAAGACAGCCAAAAGGAAAATGATTCTAAACGACCACATTGATGATCCGATTGGGCACGATAATAACCTTGCGAATCGGTTTCCCGGCAATCGCCGCCGATACGTTATCCAAGGCCAGGGCCGCCGTTTCAGCCGTTTTATCGTCGCTGTCCTTGGGCAAATCCAGGGTTCCCCGTAATTTTCCGTTCACCTGAACGGCGACGGTAACGTTTTCCTCGACAAGCTGGTCCGCTTCGGCCTCGGGCCACGGCGTATCGGCGAGCAGGGTTTCGTGGCCAAGACTATGCCATAAATCTTCCGCCAGGTGGGGCATCATGGGCCCGATCAGACAAACGGCGGTCTCCAGGCCTTGGCGCATTACCCAATCGGCGCCCTCATCTTCGGGGCTTAAAACCACGAGTTCATTCGTCAGTTCACGGATTCGCGCCACTGCCCTGTTGAAGTGAAATTTATCAAGATCGCCGGAAACCGCCACAATCGTCCTGTGGATGACCTTGAGAACCGCCTTGGAACGTTCTCCGAGGGTGTCCGGCCTTGAAGCCGCCAAAGGCGCCAAGGGAGCCCCGGCGGGAGCCGGGGCCTGATTAACCATGCGCCATAACCGGTTCACGTACCGCCAGGCGCCCTCGATGCCGGCCTCCGTCCAATCCAGGTCGCGGTCGGGCGGGCTGTCCGACAGCATGAAAAGGCGCGCCGTATCGGCACCATAGGTATCGATGATGGATTCCGGATCGACGACGTTTTTACGCGACTTGCTCATTTTTTCCGATCGCCCGACGATAACGGTGGAGCCGCCGTCAAGAGCGCGGGCGGATTTGTCGCCGGTTTTTTCGATCTCGTCGGGATAAAGCCATTTGCCGCTCTCGTCCCGATAGGTTTCGTGGCAGATCATTCCCTGCGTCAAAAGCCCCTCGAAAGGTTCCTTTAGGCCTAAGTACCCGCACTGTTTCAGGGCCCGGGTAAAAAACCGGGAATAGAGAAGATGCAGAACCGCGTGTTCGATGCCGCCGATATATTGATCGACGGGCAACCAGTAATCGGCGGCCTCGCGGGTAAACGCGGTATCGGCGTGGGGGGAGCAGAACCGGGCGAAATACCAGGATGATTCATAAAAAGTATCGAAGGTATCGGTTTCCCTGCGGGCCGGCTTGCCGCAGGCCGGACAGCCGGCGTCTTTCCAGGTCGGATGGTTGTCCAGGGGATTGCCCGGCGTTTCCAGGTCCGCGTCTTCGGGCAGAACGACCGGCAGGTCTTCCTCGGGCACCGGGACAATGCCGCAGTCCGGGCAATGGATCACCGGAATCGGGCAACCCCAATAACGTTGCCGCGATATGCCCCAGTCGCGAAGCCGGTAATTGACCCCCGGACGGCCGGCGTCGGCGGCTTCGAGCCTCTCGATGATGGCCGACTTCGCCTCCTCGACGCCAAGCCCGTCGAGAAACGCCGAATTGATCAACACCCCGTCGTCCATGAAGGCTTCGTCCCCGATGACGAAACTTTGGGCAATGGTTTCCCGGGGGGTTTCCCGGGGGGTTTCCCGGGGCGCGACGACGGGAATGACGTCGAGGCCGTATTTGCGGGCGAAGTCCAGATCACGCTGATCGTGGGCCGGACAGCCGAAAATGGCACCGGTTCCGTATTCCATGAGAACGAAATTGGCCACGTACAGGGGAAGCGTCTTTTCGTCATCGAAGGGATGACGGACCCGGACGCCGGTGTCGTAACCGATCTTTTCAGCCGTTTCGATGGCCGCCTCGCTGGTTCCGGCGCTGCCGCATTCGGTAATGAACGCCCGAAGATCGGGGTCATCCTCCGACAGGTCCTGGGAAAGCGGATGGTTTGCTGCGAGGGCGCAAAACGAAGCGCCGAAAATAGTGTCGGGACGGGTGGTGAAGACTTCCAAACGACCCCCCTCTCTTCCGTTCCGTCCGTCGTAATCGAAAAACATATAGGCGCCTTCGGACCGGCCGATCCATTTTTCCTGCATCAGGCGCACCCGGCCGGGCCAACGGTCCAGGGTTTCGAGGTCTTGGAGGAGCTCTTCGGAGAACGCCGTTATTTTCATAAACCACTGGGATAAAAGACGATTTTCTACATCGACGCCGGACCGCCAACCCTTGCCGTCGATGACCTGCTCATTGGCGAGCACGGTGTTTTCCGCCGGATCCCAGTTGACCCAAGATTCCTTGCGGTAAACCAGTCCCTCTTTAAGGAAATCCAGAAACATCTTCTGTTCATGGCGGTAGTAGTCCGGATCACAAGTGGTGATTTCGCGCGACCAGTCATAGGAAAGACCCATGGCCTTGAGCTGCTCGCGCATGGTGGCGATGTTCTGTTCCGTCCACGGGGCGGGATGGGTCTTGTTTTCCCTGGCCGCGTTTTCCGCCGGCAGCCCAAAGGCGTCCCAGCCCATGGGGTGCAGCACATTGAAACCCCGGGCGCGCTTGTAGCGGGCGACCACATCGCCCAAGGTGTAATTGCGCACGTGCCCCATATGAATGCGCCCCGAGGGATAGGGAAACATCTCAAGCACGTAGTATTTCGGTTTGTCGCTGTCTTCGCTGACGGCGAAGCATCCCCGGTCTTCCCAGACCGACTGCCATTTCGCTTCCGCTAGCTTGAAATTGTACCTGGACATCTCGATTGGCTGGCCCGGCTGGTTGAAAGCGCACCCGTGATCCTTGGTGTTAAGGATCAACCGGACCCTTACCTCTCCAAATTCTCCGGAGCGGCCGTCCGGGTCCGTTTCACCTCATATTATGACCTGGAAAATGGACGTCAGGTTATTTTTGTAAGTTCTGATTCCGCAATTGCCGGGCCCGGAACAAAATGGCGTCTTCGATCTTGGTTCCGGTTTCTTCAGGGACCCCGGCATCCTTCCAGGCCCCGCGTTGGTCCTGTACCTGCCGGAAAACGGCCACCCGGACGCCGTCGGCCCTAAGCGCGCGGCCGAGGATATAGACGTTGAGCTTGAAGCGTTCGCTCGGGGCCTCCGTCGGGGAATGCCAATCGGTGATAATCACGCCACCGAAGGGATCCGCGGAATTGACGGGCATGAACGAAATGGTATCCAACGACGCCCGCCAAAGGTAACTGTTGACCCCCAACGCCCCTCCGGTGTTTCTGGGTTCGCTGTCGCCGAATAAATTAAGACCGCCCTCCCCAAAAATGGTTTTTCTCTTGGAGAAATCTATTTCCGTGGTTTCCAGCTCCTCGTGGCCACCGGCGGAGCCCTCGAAATCCTCCTTGGTGATTTCTTCGGAAACGCAGGCCGACAGAAACAGGCCACCGATACATAAAGAACCGGCCAGACTCAGTCGGGAAAGGGTTTCGGCAATTCGTTTCATTTTCAAACCGGCGTCCTTTTCGGACGGCGTTCCTCTTTCGAGTGTCACTTATTATAATATATTCGGTCCCGCATCCATACCCGGTTCATATAATTAGAGAAATCCGCGGCTAAGCGATATCGAGAAATCCGCTGATTCCGGCGAAACCCCGGGTGCCCGAGTCCTTCAAACGGCGTCGGTTTACCGGGCTTATGCCGCCCAAGGCGTAGACCGGGATCGGGCTTTGCCGGCACCAGGCGGAAAACCGCAAAGTTCCGAGCGTTCGTGTGTCCGGATGCGAAGCGGTCGGAAACACCGGTGCCAGCAAGACCGCGTCCGCCCCCGCCCGCTCGGCTCGGAAAAGCGCCCCCGGTGAATGGGCCGCCGCCGTCACCAGCCAATCCGGCCGGCGCCATAGTCGCCATACCCCCGGCCCCCGGGCGGCCAGGGCCTCCGGCAGGTGCAGGCCGTCGGCCCCGACCTTGAGGGCAAGACGGGCGTCGGCGGCGATAAGGACCTTAACGCCGTGCTTTCGCGCCGCCGCCATCATCCGGACCGCCAATTCCTCCCGGTCCGGCGCTCCGTAATGGCGGAGGATGACGGCGCTGTTGGCGGGCAGGCCGCCGATGACCGGAATCGGGTCCGCCAAACGCTTCTCATCGGTCATCAATATGGTGTCGGGAAGACCGTCTGGAGGCAAATTGAGCCTGCCCATCGTGTCTGTTACCCTCATCGACCGCCGCCTCGACGGCGTCGGCACCTGTTTTCAACCACGCGGCCGCTTAAATGACCCAGGAAACCGATATTCGGAAAAACCTTTCGGCCATCGGAGCCCGCATGGCCGAGGCCGCCGAGGCCGCCGGACGCTCCCCGGATTCGATCACCTTGGTGGCGATTTCCAAGGCCCATCCGGCGCCGGCGGCCCGCCAGGCTTTGGCGGCCGGCCACCGGGTGTTTGGTGAAAACAGGGTCCAGGAAGCCGAACAAAAATGGCCGGCCCTGAAAGACGAATTTCCCGATGCCGAGTTGCATCTTGTCGGCGCCTTGCAGCGAAATAAGGTCCACCGTGCCGTTGCCCTCTGCGATGTCATTCAAACCGTCGACCGCCCGAAGCTTGCCCGCGCGCTCGCCGATGAAATAAGCAAAAGCGGGCGGGGGCCTCAATGCTTCATTCAGGTCAACACCGGCGAGGAACCCCAAAAAGGCGGCATCCTGCCCGAAGCCGCCGATGCCTTCATCGCCGAATGCCAGGACATCCTCGGTCCGGCGCTCCGGGGTCTGATGTGCATCCCGCCCCTTGACCAGGAACCCTCGCTTCATTTCGCGTTGTTGGGGGAAATCGCCGCCCGCAACGGCTTGCGGGAATTGAGCATGGGCATGAGCGGAGACTTCGAAACAGCGATCCGCCTCGGCGCGACCCATGTCCGGATCGGCACCGGCGTTTTCGGGGAAAGGCCGCCGTTCACTGCGAAGGCGGCCGAAGGGTAACGGTGAGCCTTGCCGTTTCGTCGCATGGCTCCAGCAGCGCCAACAGATCCTCAAGTCCGAGAGTGACGCACCCTTCCGTCGGCCCGTAATCGGGTTTAGCCACATGCAGGAAGATGGCGGAACCGAGGCCGGACCTGACCGGATCGTCATTGTACCCGAGCTCGATGATGACGTCGTAAACGTGGTCCTGGCGCCAAAGGGTTTCGTTACTGCCCGAAAAAGGAAGCGAGATCAGGCGATTATAGGAATCCTCTCGAGGATCGTCGCACCAGCCGTCGTCGGGGCCGAGAGCGCGGACTTCGAGTCCCGTCTTCGGGGCCTGAAGCCGGTCCGCCCGGTACATGACCCGGCGTAGCGGAAAACAACCCAGGGGTGTTACCCCGTCGCCTTCTTTTTTATCGGCGCCGATGCCGCCGCGGCCAAGGGCGCAACGCATCGCGTTGCCGTTCCAGGACAAGCTTCCGGGAGGCCAGACCAAGATCTCCATGGCGGCGATTATAACGGGTTTAAAGCCGGGCAACCAAAGGCCTCTGAGTCCAAGTGGCGCCTGAAACGCTCTAACGCGTCATGTCGATGGCGACGGGACGCTCATGGCCGGCAAGGTTGGCGCTGTTCTGGTATTTCCCGTAGGCCGACAACATGGTCTCGGAGAACCACCCGCCTAACGGCGCCACGGCCCCCGGGGGCGTATCGAGGGGCGTATCGGGGGGCGTATCCGAAGCGGTCCCGGTTTTCCTGGTTTCGCTGATAGTAGCGGCGGCTTCGGCGGTCTTCTTGACGGCGCCCGCCTTCAGGTCCCGCCTTAACGCCGCCAGGGCATCGATGCCGAACACCGGGCCGTCGAGGGCGACGGGCCGGGCGGACGGGGCATATGGGGCCGACTGGACGGGCGCATAGGGCGAAACCCCCTGCCAACCGGGCGCCAGGGTGACGGCGGCGGCGACGACGGTTGCCGGCGCGCTCGGCGCCAGGACGCCGGTGGTGACCAGCTTGGGCGCGGCGGCCTTTTCCTGGGCCGGGAAGGGTTCGATGTCTTGTATTTCGCCTTCGAGCATTAACCGGCCCCCGCCGACGTTGGAATGGCGAAAAGCGACTTCCGACCGTGCCCAGGCGGACACGGGGTCTAGTGCTTCGGGGCCACCGGGGGACTGGGCCGCCGGTGACGTTTCTGGCTGGACAAAACCGGCCCTGGCACCGATGTCGGCGACGACCATTTCTCCGGCCGGTTCGGCGCCTTGCGCCGCCGGTTCCTCGTTTTCGAAAAAGGCCATCACGTGTTCGCCCATATCCTTGCCGGTGGCGTCATCGACCAACACATTGGCGAGCGAAACAACCGTCCCAACGGGCCCGAAGAAAAGCGTGCCGCCGAGGACGCGCGATCCCGGATCGAGGGTATCGCCGGTCATTTCCCGGTAAAAGGTACCGATAATCGGAATGTGTTGAAGGGGGTTGATGATGTCCAGGAAGTCGAGGAACGTAAACCCGTCGTCGCCGAAAAGCTGAAAACCGTCGTCGTCATCGACGTCGCCATCGTTGGGGGGGTCCTTTTCTGGGGCGGCGGTGGACGCCACCGCCAATTCCGTTGTCGCGCGCCACGGGGTGGCGCTTTCAATGATCGAATCCATTATTTTTTCCCGTTCTTATGTTTCCTTAGGTGAACGCAAATGCCGTGCCAGAACGGTAATATTTTTAAATCAATAGGTTATGGGAGAATTTTAAGCCCAAAAGCGGGCTTTCCCGGCAATAAGTACCGCCGGTTTCGGGCCCTGGAGGAGGTGAAAGAAGGGGGGCGGGCAGGCTAGAACTAGAACTAGAACACGTGGCCGCCGCGGGCGGCCTTGGTGCGGAGATAGGTTTCGTTGTGCTTGTTGGAGGGAAAAGCGTGCGGCACCCGTTCCTCGACGACGATGCCGCAGTTGGCGAGCGCGGAGACCTTGCCCGGGTTGTTGGTCATCAACCGTACCCGGTCGAAGTCGAGCAAATGCAGGATCCGAGCGGCGGGCAGGTAAACCCGCTCATCGGCATCGAATCCCAGTTGCTCGTTGGCATCCATGGTGTCGAACCCGCGGTCCTGAAGTTCGTATGCCCGAAGCTTGTTGACCAGGCCGATGCCGCGGCCTTCCTGCGCCAGGTACAATAGGACTCCGGCACCGGCGGCGGTGATTTCCTTGATCGCGCCTTGAAGCTGATCGCCGCAGTCGCACCGGAGCGACCCCAACAGGTCGCCGGTAAAACATTCCGAATGCAACCGGGTCAAGACCGGATCGTCCTTGTTGGGCTCGCCGATAACGATCGCCAGGTGCTCCAAACCACCGTCCAGGGGCCTGAACGCGATGATCCTGGTCTCTTGCGCGCCGGGCAGGGGCACACGGGCGGAACTGACGGCGCGAAGGGTCCTGGCCGCGGTGCCGTCGTATTGAAAGATATCGCCGGCGTCGACCAACAGAAAATCATGTCGCGCGGCCCAGGCCGCTAAATCGTCCGCCGTGGGGTCGGCGATTTCCGCCGTTACCGCCGACGGCAGCAGCCGGGCCAGTTTCATCAAAGCCACGGCGGCGCTTTCGCAGTCATAGGTCGGCGTTTCCTTGACGGTGACGGTCAGGGCCTTCTTGACCTCTTCGGGCAGGGAGTTGCCGGAAAGCGGATCGGCGAGATTTTGAATGAGGTCCGCCGACAGGCGATTGCCGGCGGCCAGGGTAACCACCTTTCCCACTGTTTCGGCCAGCCCCAAAACCGCGGCGCGGCGGGCGGTAACGACCAAAACGGGTTGTTGGTGGCTGACAACCCTTAGCTCCCGCAAGGCTTCGGGGGTGATCGCCTCGGCGGCCTGAACCAAGACCGCGCCGCCGCCGCCGCCGACGACGACGAAACGACCGCGTCTCAGTTCCGAAACCGCCCGGTCGACGGCGAGCAGGGAAACCGGTTCCCTGGAGGCGGGCATCGAAATAAGCTCGAAGGGATTTTCGCTCATAACCATATAATATTTATATTTTTCCACTCACGGGAGGTTTACCACCCGTGAATACCCGGCGTTCATATACTATCTTATGCTAATAAGAAGTATCTTTCTCATACGGGCAGGAAAATAAAGCAGTTGATGGGAAAACCATGACCGCCGGCAAACATATTCTCATTGTTGATGACGACACGACCCTCCTCGAAATGCTGGGTGAGCAACTGCAATTGCACGAGGAATTTTCGACCACCGGCGCCAAGTCCGCCACCGAGGCCCTGGAACTGGCGAAAGAGGATTATTTCGACGTCATCCTCCTCGATGTCGGGCTGCCCGACATGGATGGCCGCGAAGTTTGCCGCCTGATGCGCCGGAACGGCGTGACCTCGCCGATTATCATGCTCACGGGCGCCGATACGGATGCCGATACCATCCTTGGCCTCGATGCCGGCGCCAACGACTACATCACCAAGCCTTTCCGTCTGGGGGTCCTGCTGGCCCGGTTGCGCGCCCACATCCGCCAGCACGAACGTAGCGACGACGCGGTCTTCGCCATCGGCCCCTATACCTTCCAGCCGGCGAACAAGCTGCTCGTCGACAGCGACGACGACAAAAAGAAGGTGCGCCTGACGGACAAGGAAACGGCGATCCTCAAATACCTTTACCGGGCCGGTGACAAGGTCGTCAGCCGGGACACGCTTCTCGATGAGGTCTGGGGCTACAACGCCGGCGTCACCACCCATACCCTGGAAACGCACGTCTACCGCTTGCGCCAGAAGATCGAGGCCGAACCGTCCGAGGCCAAAATCCTGGTCACCGAACCCGGCGGATACCGGTTGGTTCCCTGAAATTCCGGAATAAGAAAAGCGCCCGGTATGGGGGGACACCGGGCGCTTTAAGCCCCATCCTGGGGCAGTAGGATGGCGGGGAACCATCCCTGGGGGCCGGCCTCGGTTCGGGTGCGGCCGGCTCGTTAATTACAAGATAGGGTTGCCGCGGCGTTGAATCCAGCCCCCACGGTAAAAAGGAGGTCCGGCGGGAATTATTTGATCTTCACAGCCTCATTGGGGGGTTCGATGTGAAAGAGTTTGGGGCTCAAAGGCAGGCCGAACCGAGGGCCGAGCAGGGAAACGTTGGTGACGACGCCCTGGGCGTCGGTGACCCTCCACTTCTTCAAACCCAACGGTTTGTCACTGAAAATAAGGGTTAAGTTGCCCTCCAGCGGGTCGCCTCCCTTGATCACCGTCAGCCTCAAGACTCCCGGTCCCCTTTCGAACTGGGTGACGATTATCCCACCGGTGGAAAAAGAGATGTTTTCGCGAAGAAGGATGGAGGCCTGGGTCGATTCCAGGTCGAAATAGCTGACCTGTTCCAGTTCCTTGTCGAAATAGACGAGGTTGACGCCATCGGCAACGATCACCACGGGTTTTGGGTCGTCGTATTCGAGGCGCATTTTTCCAGGCTTGGAAAAATACAGGTCGCCCTCGGAATATTCACCGTCGGATGAAACCTGAAGAAACCGGGCTTTCATGGTCCGAATCCGGTTCAGATACGCCTCGATGCGCGAAATATCGGCCCTGTCGGCCTGGCTCAGGCTGACCAGGCCCTGGGCCTGGGAAGGGAAGGGGGCCAGGAACAAGGCGATAAGAAAAATCCCGAATATCACCCCGAACACGACAAGGCCCCGGGGGTCACCGGGGGTGCCCCCCGACAATATAAACGGGGACACCCCGTGGCCCCGGCGGCGGCGCGCGGCCGGCAAAACCGGTATCCGGTGCGGGAGTTTGGTCATCACAGGGCCGTTGTACCCAAGAAAGGCCTGAGCGTAAAGCGCGGAAGAAGGAAGAATTTTAAGGAGAAGCCGGTCTTTTAGGCGCCGTGATGGCCGATCAGGACCTCGCGCCGGCCGACCCGGTTGGCGGGGCTGACGACGCCCTCGGATTCCATCTGCTCGATAATGCGCGCCGCCCTGTTGTAACCGATCTGAAGGTGGCGCTGGATGAAACTGGTCGACGCCCGGCCTTCGCGGGCGATGAGCGCCACGGCCTCGTCGTAAAGGTCGTCGTTTTGCCTGGACCCGCTTCCGGGAAGGCTGTTTTCGACCGCGTCTTCCTGGGTCACCTCGTCGATGTAGTCGGGCTGTCCCTGTGATTTCAGGAAGGTGACCACGCGTTCGACCTCTTCGTCGGAAACGAAAGGCCCGTGGACGCGGTTGATGCGCCCGCCGCCGGCCATGTACAGCATGTCCCCCTGGCCCAGGAGCTGCTCGGCGCCCTGTTCGCCGAGGATGGTGCGGCTGTCGATCTTGGACGTGACCTGGAAGCTGATCCGGGTCGGGAAGTTGGCCTTGATGGTGCCGGTAATGACGTCCACCGACGGACGCTGCGTGGCCATGATCAGGTGGATGCCGGCGGCGCGGGCCATTTGCGCCAGGCGCTGAATGGCGGCCTCCACATCCTTGCCGGCGACCAGCATAAGGTCCGCCATTTCATCGACGACGACGACGATAAACGCCAACGGGTCCATATCGAGCGGCAGGTCTTCCATCACCGGTTTGCCGTCGTCGTCGAAGCCGGTCTGCACCCGCCGGGTCAGGGTCTCGCCCTTCTTGCGGGCCTCCGCCAACCGGGTGTTGTAGCCGGAGATATTGCGCACCCCCAGTTGCGACATCACCCGGTAGCGTTCCTCCATTTCCCGGACCGTCCACTTCAACGCCACGATCGCCTTCGACGGCTCGGTGACGACGGGCGTGAGCAGATGCGGGATTCCCTCGTAGACGGAAAGCTCCAGCATCTTCGGGTCGATCATGATGAACTTGCACTCGTCGGGCGACAGCCGGTAAAGCAGGGACAGGATCATGGTATTCATGGCCACCGACTTGCCCGAGCCGGTGGTGCCGGCGATCAACAGGTGCGGCATGCGGGCCAGGTCGACGGTTATCGGCGCGCCGCTGATGTCCTTGCCCAATGCCAGCGGCAGCTTACCGGGCGCCTTCTCGAAGGACTCGGAAGCCAGAAGCTCGCTCAGGTTGACCATTTCCCGGGTCACGTTGGGTAGTTCGATGCCGATGACGTTGCGCCCCGGGACGACGGCGATACGCACGGAAACGGCGCTCATGGAGCGCGCGATATCGTCGCTCAGCCCGATCACCCGGGACGTCTTGGTGCCCGGCGCGGGCTCCAGCTCGTAAAGGGTGATCACCGGGCCCGGCCGCACCTTGACGATCTCGCCGTGGACGCCGAAATCCCCGAGTATGCCGCCAAGAAACCGGGCGTTCTGTTGCAGGGAATCCCTGTTCAGGATCTCCCCGCGCCCGCCCGTGGGCATCTTGTCCAACAGGTCCAGGGACGGCGACTGATATTCCTTGCCGCCGCCGAGGTCCAGTCTCCCCTGGCGCTCGGCCTGGGCCCGCCGCCCGACCTTGGGGCGCGGCTTCTTGGCGGCGACGAGGCCGGTGCGGCGCGGCCTCGTGGCGGCGGTCTCCGGCCCGGGATCGCCGACGCAGACCGGTTCGATGACGTCCGTCGCACCCTTGATCGGATCATAATCACCGGTTTCCCGGCCGGCCTGCCAGGCGGGGACGATGCCGAAGACCTGGCGTCCCTTTTTGGCGCCGCGGCCGATTAACGCCAGTCCCCGGCCGAGGGCTTGAGCGGAAGCCCGCCATTCAAACCATGACAGACCAAGGACGGGAATGAAAACACCCAAGGCGATCACCGAAAGGACGGCGGCGATGATCCGGGGGTCGAGACCGAACAGATGTCCGAATGCGGCCAGGCGGTCGAAAACGACCGTGCCCGTTACCCCGCCCAACCGGGTCACCAGGGGCCAGTTTTCGGGCACCGGCAGGACGCTGAGGCCGGCGGCAAACAGGACCATGGAGGAAATGAACAACACGCCGCGCAGCCACCAGACGGAAATGCCGCGCTTGGTCATCATCCGCCAGCCCCAGGCGGTAAGGGCGAGGACCGGCAGCAGGCCCGCGATGCCGAAAAATTGCAGGATCAGGTCGGCGGCCAGGGCCCCCTGGGGCCCCAGAAGATTTCCGACGGCGCCGCTGCCGACGCTGTTGAACGAAGGATCGCTGGGGGAATAGCTGATGATGGCGACCAAAAGCCAGGCGGCGGAAAGGAAAAGCAGGGCGCCAATAGTTTCCGCCAGCCGCCGTTTGAAAAAATCGGCGGCGCCGACGGGCAGAACCCCGCTCAAGCCCGCGGCGTTGCTAAAGACGCGGCCCCCGCGGCCATCAAAAAATCGCATGGTCTGAGCCATGCACGGCTTCTACATGATTAACGTTTACAACACCTTAACGATTTTTTCTAAGGCATTGGTTGTGGACTCCGGGTCATCCACCAGGGCCAGGCGGATAAAAGACAATCCCTTAAAAAAAAGCCGGAAGGATAAACCTTCCGGCAGTTCTCAGGGAGCGGAGGGAGGGGGCGAACCACGTGGGGTCGTCCGCCCCCCCCTGGTCTTGAATTCAAGCGATCCGGTTATTGAACGGTTTCACCATGAAGGCTGTAATCCAGGCCCGTGACCTCTTCTTCCTCGTCGACCCGCAGCCCCATCACCGCGCCGATTACCTTCAACAGGACGAAGGTGACGGTGGCGCAATAGATGATGGTGGCGGCGATGCCTTCCAGTTGGATCAGGACTTGTCCGGCGTTTCCTTCCAAAAGCCCCGGCGTGCCGCCGATGGCCTCGACGGCGAAGACGCCGGTCAGGAAGGCGCCGGTAATGCCGCCCAGGCCGTGAACGGCGAAAACATCCAAGGAGTCGTCGTAGCCGAGCTTCGGCTTCAGCAACACCGCGCCCCAATAGCAGACGAGGCCGGCGACAAGGCCGATGATCAAAGCGGCGGAGGGATCGACGTACCCGGACGCCGGGGTGATGGCGACGAGGCCGGCGACGGCGCCGGAGACGATGCCCAAGACGCTGGGCTTGCCGCGGCTAATCCATTCGATAACCATCCACGATATCGCCGCCGCCGCGGCCGCGATCTGGGTCACGGCCATGGCCATGCCGGCGCTGCCGTTGGCGGCGACCGCCGAGCCGGCGTTGAAACCGAACCAGCCGACCCACAGCATGGAGGCGCCGATGATGCTCAGGATCAGGTTATGGGGCGCCATGTTTTCGGTGCCGTAACCGCGGCGGCGGCCCAACACCATCGCGCCGACCAGGGCGGCGACGCCGGAATTGATGTGGACCACGGTGCCGCCGGCGAAGTCGAGAACCCCGGCCTCGGCCAAAAATCCACCGCCCCAGACCCAATGGGTGATCGGTGCGTAGACGAGGATCATCCACAGCCCGAGGAAGACCAGCAGCGACGAAAACTTCATGCGGTCGGCCAAGGCGCCGGTGATCAGGGCCGGGGTGATGATGGCAAACGTCATCTGGAAGGTCATGAAGACGGTTTCCGGGATGGTACCGGACAGGGTGTCGACGCCGATGCCGCGCAGCAGGATCTTGTCCAGCCCGCCGACGAAAGCGTTGGCCGCGCCGCCGTCGGTAAAGGCCAGGGAATAGCCGATGATCATCCAAAGAACGGTCATCAAACAAGCGACGGCAAAGCTCTGCATCGCCGTCGCCAGGACGTTCTTCTTGCGCACCATGCCGCCGTAGAACATGGCCACGCCCGGGATGGTCATCATCAGGACCAGGGCCGTGGAGGTCAGCATCCAGGCGGTGTCGCCGGTGTCGAGCTTGGCAGTTGCCTCCTGGGCCATGGCCGGCGCCACCTGGGCCGCCAGGACAATGAGGCCGGCCGGCAGGCCGAGGCCGGCCCGCGCCAGCCATCTTGGAATATGGGGTTTCATGCTGCCTCTCTTCCCTCGTCGCTATATGGCGTCGGTGCCGGTCTCGCCGGTACGGATGCGCACCGCCTGACCGACCTCGAGGACGAAGATCTTGCCGTCGCCGATGCGGCCGGTTTCCGCCGCCTTCAGGATGGCTTCGACCGTCGCCTCGGCCTGCTCGTCGGCCACCACGACCTCGACCTTGACCTTGGGCAGGAAGTTCACCTCGTACTCCGCGCCCCGATAGATCTCGGTGTGGCCCTTCTGGCGCCCGAATCCCTTGACCTCGCTGACCGTTAGTCCCTGAACCCCCAAGTCGGTCAGCGCGTCGCGGACCTCGTCCAACTTGAAAGGCTTGATGATGGCCATCACCAGCTTCATCGGCCTGGCCTCCTACCTCGTAAACGGATGTTCCTGACTCTACCCTTTCAAGAACCGTGCCAACGCCGCTTCGGCGCGAATAACACCAGAGTTTTCCGTGAGTTAAGTTGTGAGACGGGCTGCATCGCCGACCTGGCGGCGGGTCTTATTTGCACAAATGTTAGGCAGCTTCTCCGGTCTGCCGAAAAAATAGGCAAGTGCGCGCCGGAGAAATTCGCGCTACATTATACCAACGGTCATTGAGCATGACCGTTGGGCGTTCAATCGGCACGCAGCCTTGACGTACGCATAGGCGGC
>JADFMB010000169.1 GCA_022564115.1 Pseudomonadota bacterium | reverse complement strand
ACGGCCTGCGCTTCGCCATCCGCGAAGGCGGCCGCACGGTAGGCGCCGGCGTCGTCGCCTCGATTAAGGAATAGGGCCAAGGGCGAAAGCCAGGCCGGATCGCGGGAAAGCAAAGGCCTCGAATTACGGAAGGGGTATAGCTCAGTTGGTAGAGCGGCGGTCTCCAAAACCGCAGGTCGAGGGTTCAAATCCTTCTGCCCCTGCCAGCCCTTGAGAAAGAAAGCCCCGATCTCCGTATGAGGAACAGAACGAAGAATTTTGGACGGACCGAATGAGCAAGACAAATCCGCTTGAATTTCTCCAGGAAGTGCGCCAGGAAACCTCGAAGGTAACCTGGCCGACGCGCAAGGAAACCGGCATCTCGACGATAATGGTGTTCCTGTTCGTTTTCCTGGCGTCGATATTTTTCCTGATCGTCGACCAAATCCTGCAAATCGGGGTCAAATTCGTTTTCGGGCTCGGAGGCTGAATCAAATGGCGGTTCGTTGGTACGTGGTTCACGTTTATTCCGGCTTCGAGAAAAAGGTCGCCCAATCCATCGAGGAACAGGCCAAGCAAAACGGCATGGACGATAAAATCCTGCAGATCATGGTGCCGGTGGAGGAAGTGGTGGAAATGCGCCGCGGGTCCAAGGTCAAGTCCGAACGCAAGTTCTTTCCCGGCTACGTGCTGGCGCAGATGGAAATGACGGACGAGACCTGGCACCTGGTAAAGAATACGCCCAAGGTCACCGACTTCCTCGGCGGCAAGGGGCGTCCGACACCGATTACCGATGCCGAGGCGGATCGCATCCTGCATCAGGTGCAAGAGGGGATTGAGCGTCCCAAGCCTTCCATCACCTTCGAGGTCGGCGAACAGGTGCGGGTCTGCGACGGGCCTTTCAACTCGTTCAACGGCCTGGTCGAGGAAGTGGACGAGGAAAGGGCAAGGCTCAAGGTCGCGGTCTCCATCTTCGGCCGCGCGACGCCGGTGGAATTGGAATACGCCCAGGTGGCGAAACTTTAATTTTGTGTGTGTGGGAGGCCCGCCATGGCCGGACCACGCGACTCGGTAAAATAAAGGACAACTGAGGATTTGAAATGGCGAAAAAAATAACCGGTTACATCAAGCTGCAAGTGCCGGCGGGGCAGGCCAATCCGTCGCCGCCCATCGGCCCGGCCCTGGGCCAGGCGGGCTTGAACATCATGGAATTCTGCAAGGTGTTCAACGCCGAGACCCAGAACATCGAGCCGGGAATTCCGATCCCGGTGGTGATCACGGCCTATCAGGACCGCAGCTTCAGCTTCATCACCAAAACGCCGCCGGCCAGCTATTTCCTTAAAAAGGCGGCGAATCTGGAAAAGGCTTCCGGCGAGTCGGGCCGCGAGATCGTCGGCGTGGTGAGCATGAAACAGGTCCGTGAAATCGCCGAAAAGAAGATGGTCGATCTGAATACCAAGGATATCGAGGCGGCCTGCCGGATGATCGCCGGGTCGGCCCGGTCCATGGGCATCGAGGTTCAGAAGTAGGGCCATGGCAAAACACGGCAAACGCCTGAGAAAGGCCTATGAAGGCATCGACCGCGAAACCGGCTACGGGATCGCCGAGGCGGTCAAGATCATCAAGGATTCGGCGACGACCAAGTTCGATGAAACGGTGGAAATCGCCATTAACCTGGGCGTCGACCCCAAGCACGCCGACCAGATGGTGCGCGGCACCGTGTCCTTGCCCCACGGCACCGGCAAGGCCCTGAAGGTCGCGGTTTTCGCCAAGGGCGACAAAGCCAAGGAGGCCGAGGCCGCGGGCGCGGATTTTGTCGGGGCCGAAGACCTGGCGGAAAAGATTCAAAACGGCGAAACCGGCTTCGACCGCTGCATCGCCACGCCCGACATGATGGCGGTGGTGGGAAAATTGGGCAAGATCCTGGGTCCCAAGGGGTTGATGCCCAATCCCAAACTCGGCACCGTGACTCCGGACGTCGCCAACGCCATCAAGGCAGCGAAGGCGGGGCAGATCGAATATCGCGCCGAAAAGGAAGGCATCGTCCATGCCGGCGTCGGCAAGGCCAGCTTTTCGGCCGATCAATTGGTGGAAAACATCGCCGCGTTCGTCGACGCCATCGTCAAGGCGAAGCCGAGCGGCGTCAAAGGCGCGTATTTGAAGCGCGTCAGCTTGACCTCGACCATGGGGCCGGGGATCAAGCTTGATGTCGCCAGTCTTTCCGGCTGACGGGCCGGAAGGTTGAATCCCGGCATCGCCGGGAGGAGGTTTTAAGAATCACTGCCGAGGCCGCGATTGTCGGCCCCGGCGGAGGTGGAAGCGAACAGTCGACCGCTTCCAACCTGTCCGAGACAGCAGGTGCCGGCGTCTTTGATGGCGTCGGTTTAAGGGGTTTTTCCCGCCTGCCGAGACAGTGTGAAGTCCGTTTTCAGGCGCTTTATGATCGGCGGTTGCGAGCGGCTTGAACTGTGGCACTGGACAGGCGAACCGATCTTCGAGGATGGGTCCGTTTGGCCCCCCCGGGGGATCAAGGTGCAACGGCGGCGCGGCCCGGGTTTCAAATCGGGCGGCCGCCACGAACTGGAGACGATAGAGTGGACCGAGCGGAAAAAGAAGCCATGGTCGCTTCGCTGCATCAAACGTTCGAGGAGGCGACCCTCGTCGTCGTCACCCATTATTCCGGGTTGACGGTGGCCGAGATGGGCGAACTCCGCGACCGGATGCGCGAGGCGGGCGCGGTCTTCAAAGTGACGAAAAATCGGCTCACGCGTCGCGCTCTCGAAGGAACGAAATACCAGCCTCTGGACCAAATGTTCACCGGACCGACGGCCATTGCCTATTCGGAAGATCCGGTGGCGGCGGCGAAGGCGGCTGTCAATTTCTCCAAAACCAACGACAAGCTCATTGTCCTGGGCGGCGCCTTTGGCGATGAGCAACTGGACGTCGACGCCATCAAATCGTTGGCGAGCCTGCCGTCGTTGGATGAATTGAGGGCGAAAATCATTGCCATGATCAGCGCCCCGGCGAGAAGTATTGCCGGCGTGTTGCAGGCACCCGCCGGGCAGGTCGCCCGGGTTCTCGGTGCCCGTGGCGCTTCGCGGGAAGCCGCGTGAACGGCCGAAGTTCCAGTATCAAAGGGTTCAAGCCCAAGGAGTAAAAAATAATGGCTAATCTAGAAAAAATCGCAGACAACCTTTCGAGCCTGACGGTTATGGAAGCCGCCGAGCTTTCCAAGTTGCTTGAGGAAAAGTGGGGCGTTTCCGCCGCCGCGCCGGTGGCCGTTGCCGTCCCCGGGGCCGACGCCGATGCCGGCGGCGCGGCCGAGGAAAAGAACGAATTCGACGTCATCCTGGCTTCCTTCGGTGACAAGAAGATCAATGTCATCAAGGAAGTGCGCGCGTTGACCCAGCTTGGCCTGAAAGAGGCCAAGGACCTGGTCGAATCGGCGCCGGCGCCGATCAAGGAAGGCGTCCACAAGGAAGAGGCCGAGGAAATTAAGAAGAAGCTGGAAGATGCCGGCGCCACGGTCGAATTGAAATAGCGTTGCCCCGCCGGACCGTCGGTTCCGGAGGTTGCGCGAGGATTTTTATTTAGGAGCAGGCGGTTGTCCGGGTTTCCGTGAACCGCCGCCGGCTCCGATTGGAACACGCATTCACCTGAATTGGCCCTGCCGCGGGCCGGTAAAGTGGATGCGCTTGCCCCGTCGGGCCGCCGCTGCCGGGTTCCCAGGAACCCCTTTTCAAGCGGCGCGCCTGGACACCTGATACGGGGTCTTTCCCATCCGGCAGCGGTAGCCGGACGCCGGGGAGACCGGACAGATAATGAAGCGTGAGGAGCGATAATGGAAAAATCCTTCACGGGCCGCAAGCGTGTGCGCAAATATTTCGGCCGTCTGGCGGATACCGTCGAAATGCCCAATCTGATCGAAGTCCAGAAGACGTCATACGAGCAATTCCTGCAACGCGATACGGAATCCAGCGTCCGCACCGACAGCGGCCTGCAGGAGGTTTTCAAGTCGGTTTTTCCGATCAAGGACTTCTCCGAGCGGGGCACCCTGGAATTCGTCAAATACGAGTTCGAACCGCCGAAATACGACGTCGAGGAATGCCAGCAGCGGGGCATGACCTACGCGGCGCCGCTGAAGGTGACCTTGCGTCTCGTCGTTTGGGACATCGACGAGGAAACCCAAGCCCGCTCCATCCGCGACGTCAAGGAACAGGACGTTTTCATGGGTGATATGCCGTTGATGACCGACAACGGCACCTTCGTCATCAACGGCACGGAGCGGGTCATCGTTTCCCAGATGCACCGTTCGCCGGGGGTGTTTTTCGACCACGACAAGGGCAAGACCCATTCGTCGGGCAAATTCCTGTTCACGGCGCGTATCATTCCCTACCGCGGTTCGTGGCTCGACTTCGAATTCGACGCCAAGGATCTGGTGTTCGTGCGCATCGACCGCCGCCGCAAGCTGCCGGTGACGACGCTCCTGATGGCTTTGGATAACGAGGAAACGGAAAATCTCCGGCCCCGGCGCGCCAACGCGGGCAAATCCGCGGCCCCGGAAGATGCCACCGGCATGACGCCCGAGGATATCCTCGATTACTTCTATAAAAAAATCACCTACACACGGGTGAAAAAGAAGGGATGGAAAACCAAATTTATCGGCGACCGACTGAGGGGCGTGAAGCTTGTCATTGACCTGATCAACGCCAAAACCAACCGCGTCGCCGCCAAGGCCGGCACCAAGATGACGCCCAGGGTGATCCGCGAACTGGATAAAAAAGGGCTGAAGGAACAACTGGTGACGACGGAAGATCTGATCGGCAGCTACATCGCCGCCGACCTGATAAACCCCAAAACCGGCGAAATCTACATCGAGGCCGGTGGCGAGATCACCGAAGAAACGATGGAAGTCCTGGATAACGCGAAAATCAACGAAATCGTCACCCTCGCCATCGACCACGTCAATGTCGGCCCGTATATCCGCAATACCCTGGCGGTCGATAAAAATACCAACCGCGAGGAAGCGTTGGTTGATATTTACCGGGTCATGCGCCCGGGCGAACCGCCGACCCTGGAAACCGCCGAGACGCTTTTCGGCAGCCTGTTCTTCGATTCCGATCGCTACGACCTTTCGGCGGTCGGCCGGGTCAAGATGAACTCGCGCCTCGGTTTCGAAACCGAAGATTCGGTGCGGGTCCTGCGCAAGGTAGACATCCTCGAAGTGGTCCGGACCATGGTCGAGCTCAAGGACGGCCGAGGCGAAATCGACGATATCGACCATCTTGGTAACCGCCGCGTCCGCTCCGTCGGCGAACTGATGGAAAACCAATACCGGATCGGCCTGTTGCGCATGGAGCGCGCGATCCGCGAACGCATGAGTTCGGTCGATATTGACACCGTGATGCCGCACGATCTGATCAACGCCAAGCCCGCGGCGGCGGCGGTTCGCGAATTCTTCGGCTCTTCGCAACTCAGCCAGTTTATGGATCAAACCAATCCGCTGTCGGAAATCACCCACAAGCGGCGTCTTTCGGCCCTGGGGCCGGGAGGGCTGACCCGCGAACGCGCCGGCTTCGAGGTCCGCGACGTGCATCCGACCCATTACGGGCGCATCTGCCCGATCGAGACCCCGGAAGGGCCCAACATCGGCCTCATCAACAGCCTCGCCACCTATGCCCGGGTCAATAAATACGGCTTCATCGAAACGCCGTACCGGCGGGTTGCAAAATCCAAGGTAAGCAAGGAAGTCGTGTATCTCTCGGCCATGGACGAGGGCCGCTATACCATTGCCCAGGCCAACGCCGAGACCGATGAAAAGGGTATTTTCGTCGACGACTTGGTGAGTTGCCGAAAGGGCAG
>JADFMB010000168.1 GCA_022564115.1 Pseudomonadota bacterium | reverse complement strand
AACAGTTTCCGGTATTCGGCCCGCTTGCCGGCCCGCTTGCCCGGGTCGGCCAACGCCCGGTCGACGGCCGCCGCCAGGTCGGCGACATGGGTGACTTCCTCGCCGACGTCGCGCCACCGCCATTCGATGGCGCCGGCGTCGAAATGCTCCTTGTCCCGGGCGTGCTGGGGATTGGCGATCAACACGATCGGCCGGTCCAGGGCCAGGTATTGGAAGATCACGCCCGAGGCATCGGACACCAGGACGTCGGCGGCCATCAGCAGAGGCGCGATGTCCACCGCCGGGTCCTTGATCAGATGCACATGCCCGTCGCGGGCCGCCAGCCGCTCCCAGGCCGCCATCCACCCCGGGCGGAACTCGCAGGTGCGAGGATGGGGCTTGATGATTAGGTCTAAGTCCTCGCGCACGCCGCCAATCAGCGACGCCACCCTTTCGCCCAGCATCGCCGCCGAGGTAAAGGCCCGGTGGTGGGTCGGGGCGTAAAGAACCGTCTTGCGGCCGTCATCGGCGCCCACGGAAAGCGGCATCGGATCGCCCCGAAACAGCGGGTCGTTGCCGGCGAAACCGGTAACCCAAATCCTGTCCTCGTCGAGTGCCCCGGTGGCAACGAGGTCGTCGCGCGCCATGGTCGAGGAAACGCAGTTGTAATCGGCGTGCCGGTCCGTCCGCTTGGCGAAATTGCGCCCGGCCATGCCGTGGCGGATGTTGACCGTCGTCGTTTCCGGCGCCAGGGCTTGCAGACGTTCAAGGGGCGCGTCGCAGACGATCGTCACCTCGGGGCCGAAATCGGCCAGGTCCCGGACGTCGGTGGAGAGATGCGGCCAGTGGTTTTCGGCGAAGGCGTCGAACAACGGCTTCAACAGCGGAAAATGATGCTTGGCGTGGACATAAAGGCCGACCCTTTTGCCGCTCAGGTTGCCGACGATGTTGCGGCGGCCGGATTTTTCCGCCTCCAGGCTGAGGACCGCGGCCCGGGCGGGGACGTTTCGCGGGTCCAGGACAAGCGCCTTTTCAAACGGTTCCCGGGACGCGCCGCGATCATCGAGGCGGGCCTTGGCCAGGCCCAGATGGACCCAGGCATCGGCCCGCCCGGCATCGGTTTCGAGACAGGCTTCGAGGTGCCCGGCCGCGTCTTCCGGAGACCCGGCATAACGGCAACAAACGCCGAGCAGGTATTGGGTTTCGGCGTCCCCAGGGGCGTCCCCAGGGGCGTCCCCAGGCGCCGTCTTGGCGGCCTTGGCCAGGGCCGAAACGGCGCCCTCATAATCCCCCTTCAGGAACAACCGTTGGCCCTGGTTCCTTTGCGCCGGCAGGTAATCGGGGCTTTTTTTCAGCGCCGTCTCGAAACATTTCCCGGCCTCGTCCAGCTTGCCGGCAAAAGCCAGCAGTTCCCCCAGTTGGTTGTTGGCCAGCGGATCGTCGGGGTCGTTTTCCAGGGCGCGCCTGAAATATTTGACCGCCTGGCCGATGGCGCCGCGGCGGCGCTGGGCGATGCCTAAGTTGACCAGGGCCGAGCCGCCCTCCGGCGCGATGTCGGCGGCCGCTCCGCGCTGGCCCTTTTTCTTCTTTTGTTTTCCCTTGGCGGGGACGGCGCCCGGTTCCGGTCCTTCCTTCAGCCCGACGATCCCCATCTTCGCCAGCCAGGCGACGGTGCGGGCCAGCATGTAGAGCCTTTCCTCGGCCACCACCCCGGCCAGGGAATAGACGCTCAAGGGGCCTTCGTGTTCGATTTTCTTGAGTATCGCTTCCTGGTCCTTGATGTCCAAAAGGGCATCGGAAGCGAAAACGTTCATGAACCGCGACCGGACCGCCCCGAGGCGTCCGGCCCAGCCGCCGCCTTTGCCCTTGCCATTGCCCTTGCCCGGGCCATCCCCGGGCGCCAGCGACACCACCGTGTCGCCGTCCAGGGTATGGCTGGGATAGGTCTCGAAAACGGAGAACGGGTCGTCGCGCAACGGCAGGGCCGGGCGGTTTTTCCTGACCGGCACCAGTTCCTTTTCGCGGTTGCGGATGTTTTCCAGGTCCCGCCACAATTGCTGATAGGCCGCCACCACCACCCGCCAGTCGAAGGTATCCCTGGCCCGCTGGCGGCCGGCCTCGCCCATCTGGCGGCGCAGGTCCGCATCGGACGCCAGGGTGGCGAAGGCGTCGGCGGCGGCGGCCACATCGACGGCGACGCACTGGCTGACGAGCCCCAGATATTTGTCATATTCCTGGTCGCTGACCTGGGGGGACATTTTGGTTTCCGGGGCCAGCGCCAGATCGCCGCCCGATTGCGCCAAAGGCATCCAGGTCGGAACGGTGAAGCCGTCGATGCCGGGGCGCACCGTGTCGCGGTAGCCGTCCCAATCGGAAACCACCGCCGGCAGCCCCGCCGCCATCGCCTCGATGGGGGTCAGGCCGAAGGTTTCCTGGATGTTGTCGGAAAGCGAGGTGAAGATATCGGCGGCGAACCAGACCCGGAAGCGGACGTCGGGCTCGCGGCCGTCGAGGAAAATGCCGTTCACGGACGGACAAAAGGCGCGCAGGCCTTCGCGGAATTCCTTTTCGATGGAGTCGTTGGCGAACCAGCCGGCCTGTATCAGGTGGAGGCGTTTTTTGCACCGCTTGGCCGCCTCTTCCAGGCTCAGGTAAAGCGCCACCGGGTGCGCCTTGGCGTGGAAACTGAGCCGGCCCAGGAACAGCACCGCGACGTCGCCGTCGCCGATGCCGAGGCCGCGGCGGAGGGTCTGGCGGTCGGACCGGGCCTTTTCGCCGTCCGCATAGGCGTCGCAATCGACGCCGAGCGGTATCACCGGCAATTGGATCGACGGCTTGATCTTGCCGCCGGTGCGCTGATTCAGGTAATCGCCCCAGTTGTCGAAGATCCGGGTGATGGTCGCCTTGACCGGCTGCGAGGTGCAGATCAACGCGTCCCACGGCTGCAAGGGCGCGATCATCAGGTCGCCGAAACCGTCCATGACCTTTTCCGAGGCAATGGTGTGGTTGAGGCCGCAAATACTATAGCCGCGATTGCCGGTGCCGCGCCGCCGCCACGCGAACGGCGCCAGCGACGGGTCGGAAAGCATCAGCGTCGACGGGCCGGCGCCGGCCATGTCGCCCAGGCCGGCCCAGTGGCAGGGACGGTTTTGATCGTCCAGGGCGGTGATGCGGCGTTGGAAATCCTCGAAATGGCTTGGCTCAAACCCGAGGCCGTGGAAACCGTCGACGCCGGAATGGCGGACGAACGCCTTGAGGAACCCTTCGCCGGCGGCGTGGCGGCCCATCAGCCGCGGGCGGCTGGTATCGACCGCGTCCGGATGATGAAACAGGACGGCGTTTTGTGGTTTTCTAGGTTTTTTCGTCATCGCGCCGCCCGCCTTGCACTGGTCCTTGGAGCCGCCCCGGTCTGGTTAAAACAGGTGCTGCCCGCCGGTCACCCAAAGTTCGCTGCCGGTGATGTAACTGGAATCCTCGGAACACAGATAAAAGATCGCCTTGGCCACGTCTTCGGGCGTGCCCATGCGGTTGAGCGGGATGCGCGGGATCAGCACCTCGTATTCGGCGCCGACCATCTCGGTTTCGATCTCGCCCGGCGCCACCGCGTTGACGCGCACGTTGAGGGACGCGAATTCGTTGGCCATTTCCCGCGTCAGGCCGGAAAGCGCGGTCTTCGAAATGGAATAGGCCGAGCCGGCGAAGGGATGGATCATATGGCCGGCGATGGAGGTCACGTTGACGATCGCGCCTTCGCCCCGATGCAGGGCCGAGGCGAAACCGCGGCTGAGCTTCAGGGGCGCGAACAGGTTGAGCTCGAACACCTCCTGCCAGGCTTCGAGGTCGCCGTTGAGGCAGCCCAGGCGTTCCTTATAAGGCGTCTTCGGCGACATGCCGGCGTTGTTGACGAGCCCGTGCAACGGCGCCTCGGCGAGTTCCTCGTTGGCGGTTTCGATGAAATGGGCGAGGCTGTCGGCGTCGCCGAGGTCGGTCGGGATGTGGCGGGTCCAGTTGGGGTCGCGCTTGCATTCCTCGGGCGTGTCGTCGCGCGAACAGGTAATGATCTGCCAGCCCCGGTCCAGGAACAGCCGCGCCGTGGTGTGGCCGATGCCCCTGCTGGCGCCGGTGATGATTACGGTTTTTCTGTCCTCCGCCATGGTCCCGACGTTAGGCCATTGGGCGTCATCTTTCCAGGCCACTAACCGCGATGGTGTAAACTGCGTCCATGTGTTCGCGTTTTGAAATCGACGCCACGCCCGGCGACATCGCCGAACGTTTCGGGTTGGCGGCCCCGCCGCCGCTGCCCAATGCGCCCGAGATCAGGCCCACCGACATGGCCCTGATCATCGATGCCCCGGTCATCGGTAACGGGGAAAAACCGCGTCTGTTAAGCTGGGGTCTGGCCGTCGAATGGGACGCCAAGCCGCTGATCAACGCCCGCGCCGAAACCCTGAGCCGAAAAAAAACCTTCCGGGCGCTGCTGGAAAACCGCTGTCTGGTTCCGGCAACGGCCTATTTCGAGTGGCGCAAGGACGGTCCCGCCCGCCGCAAGAACCGCATCGGGACGAAAAGCAGGGGCGTTTTCGCCTTCGCCGGGCTGACCGACGGCGACAGGTTCATTATCATCACCTGCCCGCCCGCCGCCGATATCGCCTCCATCCACGACCGCATGCCGGTGATCCTGGAGCGCCGGGCCGAGCCCCTGTGGATCGACCGGGGCACCCCTTTCAATGAAATCTCTGGTTTGCTGGTCCCCTATGGGGCCGAACCCCTATGGGCAGAAGAGGAGACGCCGCCGCCGGCCCGCCAGCCGGATTTGTTTTCCTGAACCCTTATTCGTCATCGTCCCCGTAGGGAAAGTCGGCTTCGTCGCCTTCGGGGTACGAAAACCGGTAGGTCTTCGCTTTGCGCACCTTGGCGGTCTGGATTTCGTTGACCTGGTGTTGGTCCATGGCCGATGCCAGCACCTGAAGGACGAATTCCTTGGTCAACCCGGCCAGCCGCCCGGGGTCTTCCATATACCGGCGGTCATGGATGACCCGGTTGAGCCGCCCCTGATTGACGATGACAAAGTCCAACAGCCGGTCGGCCAGTTCGTCCTCGGGAAAATCGGCGGGCAGGTAAGGGATCGTTTCCTTGAGCACCAGATAGACCAGGTTGGGCACGGTTTCGGTGCGCGGATCGCGTTCGACCCTATCGACGAGGCGGTTGAAATAATCGGCCCGGTCTTGGCCGAGTCTGGACAGCACCGGGTCGATGATTTTTCTGTGAATCATGGCCGGGGAGATTTCGGTTTAATGGGCCATGAACAGGGGAATGGCGGCTTCTTCCAGGACATGGCGGGTGACGCCGCCAAGAATCAATTGACGCATGCGGCTGTGGGTATAGGCCCCCATGACCAGTAAATCGACGCCGGCGTCGGCGCATTCCTTGAGCAACGGCGCGCCGATGAGCTTCCGGCCTTCGGAATCGAACGTCCGGGTGGCCGCAGAAATCCCATGCCATTCCAGGTATTCCGCCAGTTCCGGCGCCCGGGCGGCGGACGTGCGTTCGCTGCTGACGGTCATCACCGTCACCTTATCGGCGGCCTTGATCAGCCCCATCGCCGAGGCGACGGCGCGGGCCGAGCTGGCCCTCATAACCAGGGCCGTCGAGGAAGCGCGCCGCGAACGGGAGGCCCTGGGCATCGCTCAACGATTGGCCCATGAACAGGCCGCATCCAATGCCGCCGAGGCGCGGAACATTGAAGAACAAGCCCGCGAGACGCTGACCGCCTTGCGCGACGAGATCGCCAAACGCCAGGCTGCCCTTAACCAAGTGCCCAGCCCGCCGGCGGCCGCCTCGGCGAGCGCCGCGGCGAGCGGGCCCGAAGCCGTACCGCAAGCCGCGCCCGAACCAACGG
>JADFMB010000167.1 GCA_022564115.1 Pseudomonadota bacterium | reverse complement strand
CCGCAAGCTGGGTACCGCGCGGCGCATCGTGGTCGCCTCGCCGGGCTATCTGGAGCGCCACGGCACACCGCGAACACCCGACGACCTCAAGCACCACAACTGCCTCAGGCTGAGCAAGGCGACAAGCCTGAACCAGTGGGAATTCACAGGGCCCGGCGCGCCGAGGCGGATCGACGTCGGCGGCAACTTCGAGGCCAACAGCGCCATCGCCCTCCATGGTGCCGCCGTCGCTGGTTTAGGCCTCATCCGGGTCGGTGACTTCACGGTCGCGGCGGATGTCAGGACGGGGCGATTGGTGCCGGTGCTGGCCGATCACGAACTCCCCCCCGAGACCAACATCTACGCCGTCTATCCCCATAACCGGCATCTGTCGCCCAAGGTCCGGGCCTTCGTGGACATGCTGGTGGATGCCTTTTTGCCGGTTCCCCCTTGGGAACGGGCGCAGGCTTAAGGCCGTGTCCGGGGAGGGAAAGCCCCTTCAGGCAGGTTTGGCTTCTTCTTCTTCTTCTTCTTTTTCCGCCACCGCCGCCGCTTTCAGGAGCCCCAGGATATCGCTTCGCACCTTGGTGTCTTCGATCTTGTAATAGGCATCGATCAACCGTTCCGCCTCCTCGACGGTTTTGGGATTCTGTGCGTTGCTAGGATCGGAAGGCAGCGAGACGGGTGAATTTTCAAAAAAATACATCACCGGCACGTCCAAGGCCCGGCTGAGCGTGTACAACTGCGCCGCGTCCATCCTTTTGCCCCCGGCCTCAAGCCGCGAAACGCTGCCCGCCGGCGCCGAAATGGCCCCGTCCAAGTCGGAGGCCGTCATGCCCAATTCCCGGCGCCGCCGGGCCAGACGATCCCCGAGATGGCGGGCGAGGGCCTTTGCCGGGTGAAGTTGGGATTTCTTGATTGCCATCGTATTCCGGACGGGACTTCCCCATAAAACCTTTAGTAGCAAAAAAATTTATATACTACTTCTGGTTTATCACGGCTCGTTCATTCTGCCAATAAGGGGCTTTTGAGGGAGCCAGAAATCGACTCGAAAAAAAACTGAAATTAGGGGCCATTTGGGACTCCCCCGGTGCTTGACTTGCGGCCGGGCCGTCCATAGAGTGCGCCGCAATTCCATTGGGTTTCGGGCAAACCTCCGCCCCGAGGGGCACCGCCAATCCGCGAGTTTCGCGCACTGGCGCGACCGGCGTTTGTTTTGCCCCCGACGGGAAACGGAAACGCAAGGACGATGCATGTTTGACGACCTGACCGGCCGCCTCGGCGGCATCTTCGACAAGCTGACGAGGCGCGGCGCCTTGAAAGCGGCCGACGTCGAGGAAGCCATGCGCGAAATCCGCGTGGCGCTGCTCGAAGCCGACGTGGCGCTTCCCGTGGTCAAGGATTTCATCGCCGAAGTCACGGTGCGGGCGACCGGCGAGGAACTCCTTCGCAGCGTCACCCCCGGACAGATGGTGGTCAAGGCCGTCCATGACCATTTGGTCGAAATCCTCGACAGCGACGACGGCGCCCTCGACTTCGCCGGCACGCCCCCGGTGGCGATTTTAATGGTCGGCCTGCAGGGCTCGGGCAAGACCACGACCTCGGCCAAACTGGGCCTCCGCCTGCGGAAAAAGGAAAACAAGAAGGTCCTGATGGCGTCGTTGGACGTCATGCGCCCGGCGGCGCAGCAGCAACTCACGCAACTGGGCGAACAGACCGGCGTTCGGACCCTGGAGCCGGTTCTCGGCGAACAGCCCGTCGCAATCGCCAAGCGGGCGATGACCACGGCGGCCCGTGAAGGCATGGACGTGGTGATCCTGGATACCGCCGGGCGGCTTCATATCGACGACGAACTGATGGCCGAAGTCGTCGCCGTCAAGGACGCCGCCAACCCCACCGAGACGCTTTTGGTCGCCGACGCCCTGACCGGCCAGGACGCGGTCAACCTGGCCCGTGAATTCAACGACAAGATCGGCGTCACCGGCATCGTGCTGACCCGCGTCGACGGCGACGCCCGGGGCGGCGCCGCGCTTTCCATGCGCGCGGTCACCGGGCGGCCGATCAAGCTGATGGGCACCGGCGAAAAGTTAGACGCGCTGGAAACCTTCGACGCCCGGCGCGTCGCCGGCTCGATCCTGGGCCAGGGCGACATCGTCGGCCTGGTGGAAAGGGCGGCCGAGGTCGTCGACCAGGAAGACGCCGAGAAGATGGCGGCCAAGATGTTGAAGGGCAAGTTCACCCTCGAGGACATGGCCGAACAGTTCAAGCAGCTCCGCAAGATGGGCGACATGGAGGGGCTTCTGGGCATGCTGCCCGGCGCCGCCAGGATGAAGGACAAGATCGCGGCGGCCAACATCGACGACAAGATGATCGCCCGCCAGGAAGCGGTGATCCTGTCGATGACCCCCAGGGAACGGCGCAACCCGAAACTCTTGAACGGCTCCCGGCGCAAACGCATCGCCGCCGGCTCGGGCACCTCGGTGCAGGACGTCAACCGGGTCCTCAAACAGTACAAGCAGATGTCAACGATGATGAAAAAAGCCGGCAAGATGGGCAAGAAAGGCCTGCTCGGCGGCGGCCTGCCGCCCGGCATGATGCCCCCGCCCGGCGGCCCGTTCATGCGTTGACGGAATTTTACCAACCACTCCAACCCCAACGGCAAAAGGACGGCGAAACGATATGTCTTTGAAAATTCGGCTTTCACGCGGGGGCGCCAAAAAACGCCCCTATTACCGCGTCGTCGTGGCGGATTCCCGCAAGCCCCGCGACGGACGCTACATCGAACGAGTCGGCACCTACAACCCGATGGTCGCCAAGGACCACCCCGAACGGCTGAAGCTCAATGACGAGCGGATCAAATACTGGCTCGGCGTCGGCGCCAAGCCGTCCGACCGGGTAGCCCGGTTCCTCGGCGATCTCGGGGTGATCGAGAAACCGCCGATCCCGGAGCAGACCAAGCAGCACCTGCCCCGGGCCAAGACCCTGGAACGCCAGAAGGAAGCCGAGGAGAAGGCCAAGAAGGCGGCCGAAGCCCCGCCTGAAGAGGCCAAGGCTGACGATACGGCCGAGGATAAGCCGGAGGAAATGGCCGAGGAGGCGAAAGCCGATGACACGGCCGAGGATAAGCCGGAGGAAATGGCCGAGGAGGCGAAAGCCGACGACAAGGCCGACGAGGCGAAAGCCGGTGACAAGGCCGAGGAGGCGAAAGCCGGTGACAAGGCCGAGGAGGCGAAAGCCGACGACAAGCCGGAGGAAAAGGCCGACGAGGCCCCGGCGGAAGAGGCCAAGGCCGATGACGACGCGGCCGAGGAAAAGGCCGGCGAAGAGGACAAGGACCCGAAGGACGGCTAGGACCGGGCAAGGAACGGACGGGTAAAGGATCATGGCGGCAACACGGCAAAAACCATCGCCCGAGGACCGGGTCTGCATCGGCGCCATTTCCGGCGTGCGCGGGCTCAAGGGCGAGGTGCGGATCAAGAGCTTCACCGCCGATCCGGACGATATCGCCGCCTACGGCCCGGTGTCCACGGACGGCGGCGAGCGGTCCTTCGATATCCGCGTCACCGCCCACGCCAAGGGACTGATCATTGCCCGCCTGTCCGGCATCGATGACCGCGACGCCGCCGAGGCGTTGAAGGGAGAACGGCTTTACGTGCTGAAAAGCGCCCTCCCCGAGGCCGAGGACGGCGCCTATTACCACGCCGACCTGATCGGCCTTGGCGCCGAAACGGCCGCCGGAGAAAAGTTGGGCATCGTCAAGGCGGTGCACAATTTCGGCGCCGGCGACGTCATCGAGATTACCGGCGACGGGGACAAGGTCGGGCTGATGGTGCCGTTTACCGCCGAGGTGGTGCCCGTGGTGGACATCGAAAACGGGCGCATCGTCGTCAGTCCGCCGGCGGTCCTGGAAGCGGGCGCCGGGGAAAACGAAAACACCGATGAAGACGAAAGCTAGAGGATTGTAACGTGGCCAAGCTGGATACCCCCTGGAAGGCGAAGGTGCTGACCCTGTTCCCGGAAATGTTCCCGGGGCCGCTGGGGCTGTCGCTGGCCGGCCAGGGCCTCGAGGCCGGGACCTGGGCCCTGGAAACGCTGCACATCCGCGATTTCGCCGCCGACAAGCACCGCACCGTCGACGACGCGCCCTTCGGCGGCGGCCCCGGCATGGTCATGCGCCCCGACGTGGTGTCCGAGGCCATCGACGCCGCCGCCGGGGCGGATTCGTCGCTGGCGTTGATTTACCTGACCCCCCGGGGCCGCCCGTTGACCCAGGCCCGGGTCGGGGAACTGGCCCGGGGGCCGGGCGTGGTCTTGTTGTGCGGCCGCTACGAAGGACTGGACGAACGGGTCTTGGATGCCCACGGGCTGGACGAAATCAGCCTCGGTGATTTCGTGCTGTCGGGCGGCGAAGCGGCGGCCATCGCCGTCATCGATGCCTGTGTCCGGCTGTTGCCGGGCGTCGTCGGGGCGCCTCGGTCGCTGATCGACGAAAGCTTCGAGAACGGCCTGTTGGAATACCCCCAATACACCCGCCCCCGGGAGTGGCGGGGCCGGACCGTTCCCGACGTGCTGGTCTCCGGAGACCACGAAAAGGTCAAGGCCTGGCGGCGCGACCAGGCAGAGGCCATCACCCGCGAACGGCGCCCCGACCTGTGGGCCCGTTACGCCGCCGGCGACGGTTAACGAACGAGGGTTTTAGCTGGGCGGCGAGGGCCGGCCGGGCTAAAAACCGGAATCAACAAGGACGAAAGCCATGGATATCATCAAGGAAATCGAAAACGAACAGCTCGAAAAGCTCATCGCCGAGCGCCCGGTGCCCGACTTCGGGCCGGGCGACACGCTGAGGGTCAACGTCAAGGTGGTGGAAGGCACCCGCGAGCGCATCCAGGCTTTCGAGGGGGTGTGCATCGGGCGCAAGAACGCCGGGATCAATTCCGCGTTCACGGTGCGCAAGATATCCTACGGCGAAGGGGTGGAACGGGTGTTTCAGCTCTATTCGCCGGCCATCGCCGGGATCGAGGTGGTGCGGCGCGGCGCCGTCCGGCGGGCCAAGCTCTATTACCTGCGCGGGCTGAAAGGCAAGCGTGCCCGGATCGCCGAAAAGACCGATTGGGACCGGGCCAAGACCAAGGACGCCGAAGCCCCGGCCGAGGCGGAAGCGGCCCCGGAAACCACCCAGGAAAAACCGAAGCAGAAGGCGAAAAAGAAAAAGGCCAAGGTCGAGGTGCCGGAAACCGGCGAGGCCGGGGAAGTGACCGCCGAAGCGGTGGCCGAGGCCAAGGCCGATGCCGGCGATGCGAACGGCGACGGCAAAGGTGACAAAAAGCCCAAGAAAAAGAAAAAGGCCGCGGCCAAGGACGCCGGCGAAGACGGGAAGTAACAAAAACAAACCTTAAAAGGGGGCCCATAACCCCCAAATAAAACAGGGAGGAGAAAACCCATGGCCAAACCGCGGACGCTGTTCGACAAGATCTGGCAAAGCCATCTCGTCAACGTGCAGGACGACGGCACCTGCCTGATCTATATCGACCGCCACCTGATCCACGAAGTCACCAGCCCGCAGGCGTTCGAGGGGTTGCGCCTTTCCGGGCGCAAGGTGCGGCGTGCGGACCTGACGCTGGCGGTCGCCGACCACAACGTGCCGACCACCGACCGATCGAAGGGCATCGACGACGAGGACAGCCGCATCCAGGTCGAGGCGCTGACCAAGAATTGCGCCGAGTTCGGCATCGAGCTGTTCGACATGAACGACATCCGCCAGGGCATCGTCCACATTATCGGCCCCGAGCAGGGCTTCACCCTGCCCGGCACGACCCTGGTCTGCGGCGACAGTCACACCGCCACCCACGGTGCCTTCGGGTCGCTGGCGTTCGGCATCGGCACCACCGAGGTCGAACACGTGCTGGC
>JADFMB010000166.1 GCA_022564115.1 Pseudomonadota bacterium | reverse complement strand
CGCTTGGCCAGTCAAGCCCGAAGCCACGAGCTCGTCCACGATGGCATCCCAGATCCTCGTCGCCGTCTGATCGGCGAAGTCTGGGTCCGCAGCGATGAGTGCGAGGATCTCCGGGATGGTCATGCAGCGATCTCCTGCCGCAGCCACTCTATCACGGCGTCTGCCCCCTCTACCTTATCGAGGAACCGGTTCTCGACCTGCCGCGGCGTCATCCCGAGCCACACGACCAGCGCCGCGTCGATCAGACGCGACTCGCGGTCAAACCCGTCGCGGAGTGACGCCCGGCGCTTGCGCACGATACGATCGGTGAGTTGGGCATCGTACCCGCGGATGTTCTCGATGAGGAATCGGTCGCGCTCGGTGGCGCTGTTCAAGCTCCGCCACTCGTTGTAGGCCACAGTAAGCGATGCGTCGTCACCAATCACGTCCTCGACCACCGTGAGATAGGGCTTTAGTGCCTCGCGCGCCCGCAGGAGCTCAGAGGGGTACCAGCCGCCGGTGGGACGCTTCGGCGGGTCGTCGAACTCCAACTCGTCGATCATCTGCTCGCGGGTCATTCTCTAACTCCCCATCCATCCGCCCGGCCCGGCATGTGGGCGCTCGACGCGCCCGATCGACGGCACTGGTTTCCTGATCAGCGACGGGAACAGTTTGGTCAGGACCCAGACCAATGCATCGAGTCGATCCGGCGAGCCCTCGCCTTCGTAGCCACCCGCCGTCATGAGGCACATCTGGTCCTCCAACTCGGGAAACGCCCCGACGTGGCTGACCCGGTCCAGGCTGTACAGCGAGGCAATCGGTTCCGCCCTGACGTGCTTGCCCCGAGTGGCCCGGACCTCGACAATCGGCAGCATGGGCCGCACGCTTTCCAGCGTATGGCGCACCATGTCGCCGCCCTGGTTGATCTCGATCACAACCGCATCGGCCTCCCACTTGTCGTACATCGCAACCGCTCGGTCGGCCCACTGCCGCGGCGTCCCGCGGGTCGAGGCATCGTCCAGCACATACCCACGATGATCGGCACCCAGAGCACTCACGATAATGCCGTGCTCGTTCGACGTTTCTTCGGACGAAATCGCCGGGTCTACCGAGACCACGATTCGCTCCAACTCGGGTACTTCCTCTTGCCGTCCAGCGTGCAACGTCGCCCGATCCCAAATGGCCCCCAAGGCAGTGGGTTCGTAATCACCCAGCCAAATATGCCCGTAACGCTCCCGGTTGTGCTTCTCGTCGTACTGCCGTTCTTCATCGAGCACCGCTGGAAAGAACGGATTGGCCTTGTAGCTGGTCTTGATGACCGCGCAACTCTCCGGCGGATTCAAGCCGCGCAACAACTTGTCAACAGGATCGCTCGAAGAACGAGGGTTCCACGAGAACCACAACTCCGAACCGGGCTTGCGGATCGTCGGCCGCAGGAATTCCAACGAGCGGGCGGTCAACGTCTGAGCCTCCTCGACGTACGCAACGTCAAAACCCTCGAGCGACTTGATGCTCTCAGCCGTGTGGTCCTGCATCCCCTGAAACAGCACCACACCATTACCTGGCGTGATGATGCTGTCGGACATGATACGGAACTGCGACTCGGCACCAAATGCCCGCATCTTGTCTTCGATAAGCATCTTCACGCTTTCACGAAGCGCCTTCTGAACCTCGCGAATGCAAACAATTCTGGTGCCGGGGAATTGAATGCAACGCTTGACCGCCTCCCCGGCGAAGAAGTGCGATTTGGCCGCACCACGCCCGCCCCAAGGAGCTTGGGGAGCGCGGCCGCTAACTCCTCCCAGGCGACGTAGGTGTGGGGAAGCGCCGCCGGCGGATCCGGCGCCGCCCGGTAGCCCCCGGTGTGTCCCCGGTGCCCCTTGGTTCTTGCCCGTCTTTCCGGGGGGCCGCCGCCATATTACTAATTTATTGAAAATCCAGGGAATTTTTGCGCCAAGCCGGCGGCCGGAGCCTATGGCCGAAAAGACAGGGTTTCAATTCGATTTGCCGTTTGTAAGTTTCACTTAAGCTGATTGGGGTATAAACCCGGGCGAATTCAAATCTGGTAAATTATTGCCTGGGGCTCCGCGGGGGCCGTCAGAGAAAATTGGTATTGAAAGGCCCTCATGGTTGGCCAAAAAACCATAAGCGTTTCCCTGTTGGCTGTTTTCCTGGCTGGAGTTTCCTGGCCGGTTCAGGGTTATTTCCAGGCCTATGGGTTCTTCAATGCCTCCAACAAATACAGCGAATGGTTCAAGGAAACCTCGTGGTTCAAGGAAATCAAATCCGATGTCGACATCCGAAGGACCCGGGGGCTTGCGGCGCCTGATGGCATTTCGGTCAAATATCCCTATCCCGACAAGAAACTGGTGATGACCCAGAACCTGTGGCGGGAATCATACAACGCCGTCGAGGACGGAAAATCGAAATGGTTCGACGTCGAGGTCGTGCGCCAGCGCGCCGAAGTGGAGGAATACCCCCCGGCCATGGATTTCCTGGCCTGGATGTACGAAGAAGGGCGCGGGCTGGAGCGCGATTACAAGAAGGCCTTCATGTGGTACGAACGCGCCAAACTGAAGGGAAAATCGGACCTTCGCGGGTCCAGCGCCAAAATCTTCGACCGCCTAGACCGGCGCCAGAAATTACTGGCCCAGGTGCAGCTCGCCGAAGACATCGCACGCATCAAGCCGGATGCGAAGGTCGATCTTGATGACCTGAAATCCTTCGAATTGGTCAGGCTGCATGTCCTGAAACAGCAACGCGATCCCAAATTCTTCAGGAAAAAACGCCTTCCCGGCAAAAAATAGAAATCCCCTCGCTCGTGGATTCTATCCGCTATGCCCCTTTAGGCCCGATCCCGTATTTATTGCCCGTCCGCCTTGCCGCCGCCGCGGCAGAGGGGGGAGTCCATGGTCTTGCCGCCGCGGCGCTCCCACTCCTCGGCGGTATGGGTTTCCATGGAAAGGGCGTGAATGTCGTCCTTGAGCTCCTGGGCCAGGATGCCGTTGACCTTTCGATGGCGCTGAACCAGGGACAGGTCTTCGAATTCCGGCGAAACGATCACCAGCTTGAAATGGGATTCCGATCCCGGCGGAACGTTGTGCATATGGCTTTCGTTGACGACTTCCAGGTGAAGCGGCACCAGCGAGGCCTGAATCTTCTGTTCGATGTTTTGCTGAACGCTCAAGTCGGTTTTTCCTTGTCCGGCCGTACGATGACACAGATTTGGGGTCAAATAAGGGTTTCTGCAACAGGAATCGCCAGGGAATTTTCTGGGGAGGCGGAAGGAAGGGCGTTCTCGCCTAGCCGACATCCCTTCTGATCGGCTTAGAGGGTTCTCCCACCCGGTATTGCGGCGGCAGGCGGAACAGCAGGTCGTTCAACTCCTTGCGAAGCGTGGCCAGTTCTTTTTTCATGGAGTCAGAGGTTTCATTGACGTTGGTCTGGCCCTCGGTGATGCCCCCCATCCTGGCTTCATATTTCTTCATCTTGTCGGTGACGTCGGTCACCTTCTTTTCCAGCTCGGCCTTCAGTATATTAATATCGGCCTTGAATAGCTTTTTGATCTCGGTATTTCCGGCTTCAAATTTTTTCAGGCTGGCGCTGGCGAACCACAGGGCGGTCAAGGCGACGAAGAGCGCCAGTGAAGAAATTATAATTATCATTTAGCGTTTCCTGTCCGGATGGAAGGTCGATCATCGGTCGTTTCCAACATGATAAAAAAAAGTTTGCGGAGCGTAATTATCCCTGCACCGAATAATTACCAAAAAAATCCGTCCCGTCAGTTTCGGAATGTTTCGGAATATGTCTACCCACCACTTGGCGGCCATGTTTGCTGTTCATCGAGGTCGCCGACATGATGACCGGGTAGGAAATCGGCATCGTCGTCTGTTTGAAGAATCCGGCCTCGAAGAAAGAACCCCAATAGGGGCCGCCTGTGACCTGACCCCCGAAAAGTGGTCCGGGACGATGGAGAGGATTTGGCGCCTTCTGGCCTTAGAAAAGGAGGAACGAATGAGCCGCAAACGCCATACCCCGGAACAGATCATCGCCATCCTCCGCGAGGCCGCCGAATGCCATGAAGCCAACCCCGACAATCATCGTGCGCCTGATCGGTTACGACAACCTGAAACAGACCCAGGGCGCCTCGATGGTGGTATACAGGGGCAAGGGGTTTTGAGGACCGAAACAGCCTCTAGACTTTCGTCCCGACATGAGCGACAAGCAGTCATAAAATGACCAAGCAGTCATAAAATTACGACATCGGTCCGCCAAAATCAGGAGATGACTTCATGACGGCTGCCCCATCCGTGATGGCCCTTGAATCCACGCCGGCGCCATCCATCGACCACGCCGAAATGGCCAATGCCATCCGCTTTCTGGCGGCGGACGCCGTCCAGCAGGCCAATTCGGGCCACCCGGGCATGCCCATGGGCATGGCCGACGCGGCGACGGTTCTGTTTTCCCGTTTCCTGAAGTTCGACTCCGCCGCCCCTGATTGGCCGGACCGCGACCGCTTCGTGCTGTCGGCGGGCCATGGCTCGATGCTGCTTTACGCGCTTTTGCACCTGACCGGCTACGAAGGCATGACCATGGACGAGCTCAGGAACTTCCGCCAGCTCGGTTCCCGGACCGCCGGTCATCCCGAATACGGCGCCGCCCCCGGCATCGAAACCACCACCGGGCCGCTGGGCCAAGGACTCGCCAACGCCGTCGGCATGGCGCTGGCCGAAAGGCTGATGAACGCCCGTTTCGGCAACCGCCTTGTCGACCATTACACCTATGTCATCGTCGGCGACGGCTGCCTGATGGAAGGCATCAGCCATGAAGCCATCTCTCTGGCCGGGTCCTTGAGGCTTTCGAAATTGATCGTGCTTTGGGACGACAACGGGATCTGCATCGACGGCCCGACTTCGATGACGGTCAACGACGACCAACGGGCCCGGTTCAAGGCCTCGGGCTGGCACGTGCAGGGGGTCGACGGCCATGACCCGGAAGCCGTCGCCGAAGCCATCGAAAAGGCGCAGAAGACGAAAAAGCCGTCGTTGATCGCGTGCAAGACCAAAATCGGTTTCGGCGCACCGACGAAGGAAGGAACTGCCGCCACTCACGGCGCGCCCCTGGGCGAGGAAGAAATCGCCGCCACCCGGGAAAACCTGGGCTGGCCTCATGCGCCGTTCGAAATCCCCGCCGGTGTCCTCGGCGCCTGGCGCGAGGTCGGCGGACGCGGCGCCGCCAACCGCCAAGACTGGGAAGGGCGCTTGGAAAAAAGCCGCAAGAAAAAGGAATTCAAGCGCTTGATCCAGGGCGATCTGCCCAAGGGTTGGCAGGACGCCCTCAACGAACACAAAAAGGCGGTTTCAGCCGAGGCCCCCGGCTGGGCCACCCGCAAGGCTTCCGGCGAGGCGTTGGCGGTGTTGACCGGCCTTATCCCGGAAATGATCGGCGGCTCCGCCGACCTGACCGGCTCGGTCAACACAAAGACCCCCGATACCGAGCCCGTGGCGGCCGGCGACTTCAAGGGCCGTTATATCCATTACGGGGTACGCGAACACGCCATGGCCGCGACCATGAACGGCATCGCCCTTCACGGCGGGCTGATCCCCTATGCCGGGACCTTCTTGATTTTCGCCGATTACATGCGCGGCGCCATGCGGCTTTCGGCGCTGATGAACCAAAGGGTCGTCTACGTGCTGACCCACGATTCCATCGGCCTCGGCGAGGACGGGCCGACCCATCAGGCCGTCGAAATCCTGGCCTCCTTGCGGGCGATTCCCAATTTCCACGTCTACCGTCCCTGCGACGGCGTCGAGACGGCGGAATGCTGGGCCCTGGCGCTGGAGCGCCGGGACGGGCCCGCCGGCATGGTCCTGACCCGCCAGGGCGTACCGACGCTTCGCGCTGAGCACACCGACGATAACCTGTCGGCGCGTGGCGCCTATGTCCTGGCCGAGGCCGCCAGGGGAGGCGAA
>JADFMB010000016.1 GCA_022564115.1 Pseudomonadota bacterium | reverse complement strand
GATCCGCAACGGTCGCCTTGAAGGCAGCGGCGAGGCCGCCCCCGCGCTGGAAGAGGAAGGCGAGGCCACCAACATCAACACCGAAGCCGCGGTGCTGGCCAATATTCCGCTGTTTGCCGGGATCGATTCCAGCCAGTTGAAATTGTTGGCGTTCCACAGCCAACCGATGGAATTCAAGGCCGGAGAAAACCTCATCACCCAGGGAGAACAAGGCATGGCCGCCTATGTCATTCTCGACGGCCAGGTCAAAATCCTGCTCGAAGGCGACCATGAAATCGTCCTCGCGGAAAGGGGGGAAAACACCCTGTTGGGCGAACTGAGCCTGTTGAGCGACAGCGTCACCACGGCCACCGTGCGCGCCGAAACCAAGGTGACGGCATTGCAGATCAAGAAGGAAATGTTCATCCAGCTTCTGGAAAGCGATGCGAGGGTGGCCTCCCACGTCGCCCGCGTGATCAGCGACAAGCTGGTCGAATCGCTGCAATTGCTGTCCAAGGCGGCTTGACCGCAACCGAATGTCCAGCGAAGACAGTTTCTACCAGGATATCCTGAAGGGGCTGGGAGTCTATTTCGACAGCCCCTTCGTCGCCGATATCCGCGAAACCGCCGAACGCTTCCCCGGGCCGGACTTAGGCTTCGCGCTCAACCGCAACCAGATCACGTCGAAGAAATGGCTCGTCGATACCCTGTTTGAGACCACCGGCGGGAAATTGGGCCGGGTCTGCATCCTCGGCGGCTGGTATGGCGTTTTGGGCGCCATGCTGCTGCACGACGGGCGTTTCGGCATCGAAACCGTCTGCAGCGTCGACAAGGACCCGACCTGCGAGGCGGTCGCCGGATGCCTGAACAGGACCCATGTGGACACCGGCAAGTTCACCTCCCTGACCGCCGACATGCTGGACCTGGACTACGGCGAGGAAGGCTTCGACCTCGTCATCAACACCAGTTGCGAACACGTCGAAAGGATCGGCGACTGGTTCGCCCGTGTCCCCCCGGAGGGGCTTCTGACCCTGCAATCGAACAATTATTACGGCATCGACGGGCACGTGAACTGCGTCGACGACCTCGGCGCCTTCAAGGCGCAGGTGCCGTTGTCGGAACTGTTGTTCGAAGGCCAACGGGAACTGCCGTCCTACACCCGCTTCATGCTTATCGGGCGCAAGTAGCTCTTACCTGTTGAGCCAGGACTGAACCAGCCGGGCGCTGTTTTCGGCGCCGTCCAAGTCAATTCCCCCCGTTTCCGGTGCCGGCCCGCCATAGGCCGCATCGACGGCGGCGGCCAGGGTCTCGGGGCCAAGGGCGGCTTCCTCGACCGCGTGGGCCAGGCCTCTTTCACGCAGGCGGGCGGCGCGGAAGGATTGTTCGGTTTCGCCGCCGGCCGAATAAGGTACCACCACCGCCCGGCAGCCGGCCCGGAGAAGCTCCGCCACCGTATTGTACCCGGCCTGGGAAACCGAAACCGCGCACCGGGAAAGCAGCGAGGGAAAATCGCCCCGGTTGGCCTCGACGGTAACGCCCTCGGGCGCGGCGGCTTCCAGGGCGGCGCGTTCGTCCCCGGCAAGGTTCGGCCCCGCCAACAGCCGCCACGGCCGGTCCTTGAGGGTTGACAGAGACCGGGCCGCGAGCGCGGCGCGCAACAGGGTGCCGCTGTCGGTGGCGCCGCCGCCGGCCGAAACCAGGACCTCGCCGCCGGCTTGGTCGCCTTCGTTTCCGTCTTCTGCCGATTCCCCGGCCGGGGCCGGGTCCGCCACCAGGCCGGTGTAATGGACCTTGGCGGCGAATTCGCCGGCCGCCGGGAACGTCTCTTCCAGGGCGGCGAAGGCGGGATCGCCGTGAACGAGGATGAAATCGAAGAACCCGTTCACCCGGTCCACGGTTTCGCGGATGCGCTCCGGCTTTTTGTCGGCCTGCAGGATGTCGCGGACCGAACAGACGACCACGGGTTGCGGATCCCGGGATGCCGCCGCCTCCAGGAACGCCAGCAGCTCGAAACCCATTTGCCGGCGGCCGAAGGGAAACGCCTCGATGATGACGGCGTCGGGGGCGCTATCGCGGAACAGCGCCAGCAGGGCTTCCCGGCGCCGGTCCTTGAACGCCTCGTCGATGGGGTTTCCCTGGCCGTCGCGGAGGTTGGCGAAATCCCCGTCCGGGCATTGCAGGGGCGCCAATGGGTGCAGGGTCGCCCCACCCATATCCAGGCCGGGCACCGGCCGGCCGCCGGAAACCAGGTCCACCGCCAGCCCCGCCGCCGTCATCGCCCGCGCGATCCGGGCGGCGCGGTACAGATGCCCGACCCCTTGCAGGTGCTGGACGTAAAACAGGACCTTGGCATTGCTCATGTCTTCTCCAGGCTGACGTTGAGGCGCTCGGCACTGATGGCGCCGTCATCGTCGAGTTTGAAATAATGGACGGCGCTCCATTGCAGCTTTTCCGGCGGACGGCCGGCCATGGTCCAGCCGGTGGCCAGCGAGACGAGGGCGCGAAGGACGCCGTGATGGGCCACCGCCAGGGTCGGCCTTCCCCGGGCCGCGACCTCGGCCAGCCACGGCCGCAGCCGCTCTTGCAACTCGCGGGGGCTTTCGCCGCCGGGCGGACGGAAATTCAGCCCCCGAGCCTCGTTTGCCGCCATCTCGTCGCCCAGTTCGGCGCGCAGATCGTGAAGCCGCAGCCCTTCCCATTCGCCGTAACTCATTTCCTTGAGCCGGGGCTCGACGGCGGGTTCCTTGCCCGACAGCAGCACCGCGGTTTCCCAGGCCCGGCTGAGCGGGCTCGACACCCAGTCGTATGCCGCTAAATCAGGCGGCACCCGCCAGCCGCGCACCATGTCGCGGCCGGCGGCGCTCAACGGGATATCGGAATGGCCCTGGATGCGGTTTTCCTCGGTCCAGGCCGTCGGCCCGTGCCGGATCATGGCCAGGGACGTCACCACCGCCGGTCCCGCCGCCGGTTCAGGCGCATTCCCGGACCATGGGCGCTCGAAGCCCGAACTTTCGGGCCAATCGGTCCAGGTCCCGATCATGGGAGAAACGCTCGCGCACCCGCCGGTGGCCTGCCGCCCCCAGCCGCGCGCGCAAGTCCGGATCGGCCATCAGTTCCGCCAGGGCGGCGGCCAGGCTTTCCTCGTCGTCGGGCGGCACCAGCACCCCGGTCTCGCCGTCGACGATCAGTTCGGGGATCGCCGCCAGCGCGGTTGAAACGCAGGCCAGCCCCTGGCTTTGGGCTTCCATCAGCACGTTGGGCAGGCCGTCCCGGTCGCCGTCCGGGGCGAGGCGGCTGGCGAGGACGAATAGGTCGGCGGCGCGGTAATGTTCGAGCACCGTCTCTTGGCCGCATGCGCCCATCCACGTTATCCGGCCGTCGATGCCGAGCGCCCGTGCCCGACGTTGCAACCTGCCCCTGAGCGGCCCGCCGCCGATATGGACGAGGCGCCAATGCAGATCTTCCGGCAGACGGGCAAGCGCCCCCAAAAGCGTCCCGTATCCTTTCTTTTCGACCGCCCGGCCGACCGACAGGATGACCACCGGGTCCTTTTCAGAGCCGCCGTCGCGCCGGGAAACGCCCCGATCCGGCAGGGGAAAGCGCCCCAGGTCGAGGCCGTGATAAACCAATTCAACCGCGTCCGGGCGATCGGCCAGGGCGGCCAGGGCGTTCAGGTGCCGTTGCCCGTGGGCGGTGCAGGTGACCAGCCAGTCGGCGGTTTTTAGCTTCTCTGTTTTTTCCCACGCCGGCGTCGTCCAGATGTCCCGGGCGTGGGCCGAACAGCTCCAGGGGACGTCCAGCATCATCGCCGCATACCGCGCCACCGAGGCCGGGGTATGCAGGAAATGGGCATGCAGACGGGATACCTCCGGCGGCGCCTCATGGGCCAGGACCAGGGCCTGGGCGAAACTTCGGGCCCGGGCCGGGTTGGGGCCGCGGCCGAGGTCGCGCAGCCATTGCCGCCAAGCGGCCCGGAAACCGGCCCCGGAACCTGCCCTTGAACGCAGCCCCTTCCAGGCCCTGAAAATCCTTAGGGGTTCGAGGGCGGGAAATTCCGGCAAATAGGTGACCGGGGCCTTGATGTCGTCATGGATGGGGTGGCGTTCGGCGTCGGTGGGCCGGCGGATGGAGGCGATCCGGATATCCAGCCCGCGCTGTTCGAGGGCCAGGATTTCCTGGGCGATGAACGTCTCCGACAACCGCGGGTAACCCTTGAGAACAAAGACGACGGCGGCGGACATGAACCCCTGGGCCTATGACCACAAGGCGCGCAACGGCCGTTGGATCCCGCCCTGATCCTCGACGCTGCTGCGCACCAGGGCGCCGATGCGGTCGAGCCCTTCGAGCATGCCCGGCAGCAGGGACTCGGACGGCTTTTTCTGATCGGGCAGGTTCCTGAGCGCCTCGACCATGATCCGGGTATCGAGATCGCCGTCGGGGATCAGCATCTTCGACAGGCCCAGTTCCTCGGCCCGGGTGGCGCGGTAAAGCTGTTCCTTTCTCGGTTCCATCCGGGGGATGATAAGCGCCCGTTTATCGTAGGACAGGATTTCGCAAAACGTGTTGTAGCCGCCCATGGAAACGACACCGACGGAATTCGCCATCAGCACTTCCATGCGGGAATCGAAGGAAATTACCTCGACCCGGTCCAATTTGGCGGCCCGGTTCATGAATTCGGCCCTGATCTCCGGCGGCATGAACGGGCCCAGCACCATCAACGCCCCGGAAGGCAGCCCCTCATCGCCCTCATAGGCGCGCATCACCCAATCGACCATCGACGCGCCGTCGCCGCCGCCGCCCGGCGTGACCAGAATGTAGGGCTCTTCCATCTCCAGCTTTTCCAGCGGGTTGTGCTCCTTGGGCAGGGAGCGCGGCAAATAGCCGGTGTAGATCATCTTGTCCCTGAGCGCCGGGGTCACGTCCATGGTCGCCAGGGGATTGAAGAATTCCTCGAGGCCATAGATCCAGATGTCGTCGTACAGGTCGTCCATCGCGCTCAGTATGTCGCGGCCGGCCCATTCCCGCTTCAGCAGCGTCGGCTCGTCCATGATGTCGCGCAGGCCCAGGATGGTCTTGGTGGCGGTGCCCTTGAGCATGCGGAGCGTATCGGTCATCTCCCCTTTCAGGCCCAGCGGCTCCTTGTCGACCAGAAACAGGTCCGGCGCGAATTCCCGGGTCGTGTTGCGGATGATGGATTCCCGGATCGACAGGGTATCCTTGAGGTCGATTTTGAGCCCCAGGGAAGTGTATTCGCCGTTAAAGAGCTTGATCACGCCGGGAATGCGGATGAAGTCCACCCGGGCGCGGAAATCGAAGTTGGCGATGATCGGCGAGCCCGACAGGATCAGGATGGTCAGGCCCTTGAACCGCTCGACCAGGGAATGGGCGATGGCCCGGCAACGCCGCAGATGGCCAAGACCGAAAGTGTCATGGCTGTAGATCATCAACCGCTTGGCGTTAAGACGTTCGGTCACTTCCCTGGGTTCCCTCATTGTCCGCTCATGAAGGCTTATAATTGAGTTTATGAGCGCCTTCTATGAACGGGTTCACAGAGCGTTCTCAATTTCCCCTTGAACCACCGCCAGACTATCCCGAAAACAAACTTTTTTTAAACAATTAAAAGAACCGGTTGGCGTTTTATTTATAGGGATCGGCGGCGTCCCTGAGCCCGTCGCCAAAAAGGCTGAAGGCCAGGATCGTCAGGATCACCGGCACCACCGGCAGCATCAGCCACGGATAGAGCACGACGATGTTGATGTTCTGGGCCTCGTTCAGCAACACCCCCCAACTGGTGATCGGGGCGCGCAGGCCGATCCCCAGGAAGCTGAGCGCCGTTTCGCCCAGGATCATGGCCGGAATGGAAAGCGTCGCCGAGGCGATCAGATAGCTCATGAAGCCGGGCAGCAGATGGCGCCCGATGATGCGCGACGGCTTCGCCCCCATCAGCTTCGCCGCGGTGCAGAATTCTTCCTCCCTGAGCGATAACAGCTTCGAGCGGACGGCGCGCGCCAGGCTGGTCCATTCGAGCATGGCCAGGATGACGGTGATGGCCAGATAGATCACCAGCGGGCTCCAGGTCAGCGGCATGATCGCGGACAGCGCCATCCACAGCGGAATCTGGGGGAACGACTGCATGATTTCGATGATCCGCTGGATGATGTTATCGATCAGACCGCCGAAATACCCGGCGATGCCGCCGACGATCATGCCCAGGAAGAAGCTGAGGGTGATCCCCACCAGCCCGATGGTCAGCGAAATCCGCGCTCCGTAGATGATCCGCGACAGCACGTCGCGTCCCAGGCGGTCGGTGCCGAGCAGGAAAAGGGTGCCGCCTTCGGCCGGGCAGACCAGGTGCAGGCGGGCGGGGGCGATGCCCCAGAAATCATATTCGTCGCCCTGGCAGAAAAACCGGATGCGCTGGATCTTGCCCGGGTTGTCCGTGTATTCGCGCTTCAGATTGACCATGTTGAGCTTGTAATCCATCCCATAGACGAAGGGGCCGATGAATTCGCCGTCGTGAAACAGGTGAACGGATTGCGGCGGCGCGTAAATATGGCCGATATCGCGGGTATGGGTGTCATAAGGAGCGAGGAATTCGCTGATCAGGGCGGACCCGTAAAGCACCAACAGGAAAAGACCGGAAAAAACCGCCAGCCGGTGCCATTTCAGCTTCCACCACATGAGCTTCCACTGCGAGGCCAGGAAATAGCGTTCCAGTTCGGGGGCGATTTTGGCGACCGCCTGGGGGTCGAACGGCTCCGTCGAGACGAAGTGCTTCAGCGGCGCGTCGGGGCTGTTGGCCGTCGTCATCGATCCGCTCCCTGCTCAAGACGGATGCGCGGGTCCAGAAAGGTCAGGGCGATATCGGAAATCAGCACCCCAACCACCGTCAGCATCGACAGGAACATCAGGAACGACCCGGCAAGGTACATGTCCTGGCTTTGCAGGGCCGCGATCAGGATCGGCCCCGTCGTCGGCAGCGACAGCACGATGGCCACCAGTTCGGCGCCGGAAATAACGCTCGGCAGCAGGTGGCCGATGTCGCCGACCATGAAGTTGATGGCGACGCGGAGCGGATACTTGATCAGCACCTTATAACCCGGCAGCCCCTTGGCGCGGGCCGCGGTGACGTAATGTTTTCCGAGCTCGTCCAGCAGGTTGGCCCTAAGCCTGCGGATCATGCCGGCGGTCCCCGCGGTGCCGATGACGACGACCGGCACCCACAGGTGCTCCAGCACCGATATCGCCTTGTCCACGGACCAGGGCTGGTCAAGAAATTCCGGGTCCATCAGGCCGCCGATGGAGGTCCCGAACACCACATTGGCGAAATAGAGCATGATCAGGGCGAGCAGGAAGTTCGGCGTCGCCAGCCCCAGCAACCCCAGCAGGGTCAGGCCGTAATCGCCCCAACTGTATTGATGGGTGGCCGAATAGAGGGCGATGGGGAAGGCGATGATCCAGGTGAACATGATGGTGGCGATGGAAATCAGGATGGTCAGCAACAGCCGGTCGCCGATCACTTCCGACACCGGCATGCGGTATTCGAAGGAGAAGCCGAAATCGCCCTGCACCATGCCCGTGACCCAGCCGAAGTAGCGTTCATAGGCCGGCTTATCGAGGCCGTATTGCTGGCGCAGGAAATTCAGCAGTTCCGGATTGGCTTGTTCGCCCTGGGCTTCGAGCTGGGCGATGTAGCTTTCGATGTAATCGCCGGGCGGCAGCTCGATGATGATGAAAACCAGCAGGCTGATGACCAGCAGCGTCGGGATCATCAACAACACTCGGCGGATAAGGTACGTGATCATGCGGTGGTGTCCGTTTTAACCCTTGCCCTTGCCTTGATCCGCGAACCAGAAGGTATCCGGGCGGAAAACCCCGAAATAGGCCCCGGGATTCCAGTTGTGGAAGCCTTCGGCGGGAACGTTCCTGAGCCGGTTGTTGACGACCACCGGCTGCAGGGTGCGGTTGATGATGCCGATGGAAAAGACCTGTTCGGTGTGAATCTTGAGAATGCGGTGCCATATCTCTTCCTGCTCGGAAAGACCGGAGGCGTTGTTCCAGGCCGACATCAGGCCGAGAAGCTCCTTGGGCGCCGACATGTCGGGGGGTTCCCCCGCCTGGCCGTTGCTTTCCATGAATTTGCCCCACTTCGGCCATTGCAATTGGTATTGGCGGGTGGGCACGAATTCATCGGGCGTCATATCCGCCGTCGGTATCCCGTTGGCAAGGCCCGACCAGACGGCCATTTTGGAATCGCCGGAAAACACCCGGTTGCGGAAGATATCGCGCTGGGCCGGCCGCGGCAGCATCTTGATCCCGGCTTTCAGCCACGTGTCGTGGATCAATTCCAGGATATCGGTGATTTCCGTTTTTTCGCCCGACGTATCGATGGCAATGACCGCCGAACGGCCATCGGGCAGCAGGCGGACGCCGTCGCCGTCTCTCTTGTCCAGCCCCATTTCATCAAGCAGCCGGTTGGCCCTTGCCAGGTCGTAGACGGCCCACTTCGTCCGGTATTCGGGCCGGAACAGGGGGCTTTCCTCGATGATCGAATTATTGCCGCCCCGGGCCAGCCCGAAATAGGCGACCTGGTTGATTTCGTCGCGGTCGATGGCCAGCGACAGGGCGCGGCGGAACCGCACGTCCCTGAGGACTTTTCGCCACACCTTATCATTGGTGTTGAGGTTGGGGTAAATGGCGATATGGGACCCCTTCACCGTGCGCCACAGGTAGACCGACTGGTCGTAGCGTTTCTCGCTTTCCTTCAGGAAGGTGTAGTCCTCGAAGGCGATGTAGCGGCTTTGCAGGTCCGATTCCCCGGCCCCGGTCTTGGCCGGGATCAGGTCGCGGAGGCTGATGTTCATGATCACCCGGTCGATGTAGGGAAGCTGGCGCCCGGCGGTGTCGACGCGGTGAAAGAAAGGATTGCGCACGAACACGAACCGCTGCGAGGGCGGCTTGGTGGAGTTCATCCACGGTTGCAGCGTCGGCATCTCCGGATTATCCAGGGTATACATGCGGTCCTTGGACTGATGCAGCACCGACCAGTCCATGAGACGCTCTTTCGCGGCCATCTTATTCAACTCCTGGACGTCCGAATAGCGGGCGTGAAAGCGTTTCATGTAGTGGGCCGGGCGATAGATGAACAAAGGCGCCGCGCTGGCCATCCCGGCCAGGAAAAATGGATTGGGCCGGGACCAGGTGTAGCGCACGGTCAATTCGTCGATGACCCTGAATTCCGGCAGTTCCGCGCCGACCAGCATCTTCTTGCGCGGACCCAGGGGCGACAACTTCTTGTTGGTCGCCATGTCTTGCCAGTAATAGCGGAAGTCTTCGGCGGTAAAGGGTTGGCCGTCGGACCATTTGTGTCCGGGGCGGAGGGTGAGGGTGAATTCGCGGCCGTCCTTGACCTCGAACCGCTCCAGGATATCGGGGACGAGTTTCAGGTCGCTGGTATAGGCGACCAGGCGGGCATAGCCGTAGATGGTCATCAAGCGCACGTCCCTGCCCTTGCCCATGATGAGGCGCATGTCGCCGCCGTGGCGCCCAAGGATCTTGTCCTTGCCGTCCATGACCACGACCGAGGGCACCTTGGGGACCCGGTCCGTGACCGGCGGCAGCTTGCCCTCGGCGACGCGCCCGGCAAGGGACGGCGTTTCCAGCAACGCGGCCCTGGCCTTGGCGGTTTCGGCGGCCCCCGCGGTTCCGGGGGCCCCGGGGACCACAACGGCGATCAGCAACGCCGCCCATGCCGTCAACAGGCGCTTCATGAAACGCTCCGCAAAACCCGTTCGCCGGAAAATTCGGACGAGGCGAGGACAAAATGTTCGCTGTCGACTTCGATGAAGTCCAGGGATGAGCCCTGGGAATTGGAAGGATCGACCGTAAACGGGCCGGGCCAGGCGGCGGGGTCCGACATCCGGCCGTCCATCAGCGCCTCGAAATCCAACGGGTGATGCAGATCGGCGAAAGGCACCGCCGCCATCAGGGCCCGGGTATAGGGATGGATGGGGGACTTGAACAGGGACGAGTGGGGCGCCATCTCGACCAGCCGGCCCTGGCACATGACGGCGATGTTGTCGGCGACGTAATCGACGACGGCCAGGTTATGGGTGATGAACAGATACGTCAGCCCCAGCTCCTCCTGCAGGTCCCGCATGAGATTGAGAACCTGCGCCTGGATGGAAACGTCGAGGGCGGAAACCGGCTCGTCGAAGACGATCAGGTCCGGCTTCAGGGCCAGGGCGCGGGCGATGCCGATGCGCTGCGCCTGGCCGCCGGAGAAGCTGTGCGGATAGCGGTTGAGGAACCGGGGGTCCAGGCCCACGGCGCGCATCAGTTCCATGACGATTTCGCGCTGGCTGGCGGCGTCGCCGACCTTGTGGATCACCAGCGGCTCGCGGATGACGTCGAACACCGTCATCCTGGGGTTCAGGGAACTGAAGGGTTCCTGGAAAACCATCTGGATTTTCGGCCGGTAGGGATACAGGTCTTTTTCCCTTAAGCCCGCCAGATCGACGATGTTGCCACGGTCGTTGAACAGGATCATGCCGGAATCGGGTGAATAGGCCCGCATGATGCATTTCGAAACGCTCGATTTGCCGCTGCCGCTTTCGCCGATCAACCCGAAACATTCGCCGCGCTTGATCGTAAAACTGACGTCCTTGACGGCTTCGACGACGGTCTGTTTTCCGGTCCCGAAAAAGCTGCCCTTGCGGGTGCGGAAGCTTTTATAGATGTTCTTGACCTCCAGCATCGGCCGGTCGTCGTTGGCCTCTTCCGGCCACGGCTGGCGGTCGGAAATCAGCGGCCCCAGCTCGAAATCGATGTCGGTGACGGGAACCAGACGCTGGTTGTCCTTCATGCCGAACTGCGGCACCGCCGAAAACAACGCCTTCAGGTAGGGATGGCGGGAATCGCCGAAAATGTCCTCGATGGTGCCGCTTTCCATGACCTTGCCCTGATGGACGACCACGACTTCGTCGGCCAGATTGGCGACGACGCCGAGATCATGGGTGATCAGCAGCACCGCCAGGCCGAGTTCCTGGCGCAGATCCTTGATCAATTTCAGAATCTGCGCCTGCACCGAAACGTCCAGCGCCGTCGTCGATTCATCGGCGATGACGAGGCTGGGCCGGCACACCAGGGCCATGGCGATCATAGCGCGCTGCCTGAGCCCGCCCGAAAGCTCGAACGGGTAAAGCCCCAAGGCATCGGCCGGATTGGGGAATCCGACCAGGTCGAGCATCCTTTCGGTCTGTTCCATGCCTTCCTTGCGGCTGACGTTCCCATGCAGGAAAAGCGCCTCGCTGACCTGGTCGCCGATGGTATGCAGTTGCGAAAAGGACGCCATGGCGTCCTGGAAGATCATCGAGATATACCTGCCGCGGATCGAGCGCATTTGCTCGCTTTCGGGTTTCAGTTTGGCGAGGTCGATGGGTTCTCCCCAGTAATTCGGCTCGTAAAACAGGATTTCGCCGCCGGTAATCCGGGCCTTGGCCGGCAGCAGCCCCATGATCGCCTGGGCGGTGACCGATTTCCCCGAACCCGACTCGCCGACCAAGGCGACGATCGTCCCCGGACGAACGGAGAAAGAGAAATCCCTGACCGCGTGAACGACGCCACGGGGGATTTCAAAATCGATTTGCAGGTTATTGATCTTCAGAAGGTCGGTCACGGATTGTCCGGTGCGCCGGAGATTTGACGATAGAGGGAGGTCATTGATTGATTGTTAAACCCTGGGATCATTGCGGTTGTTTTTCGAAGCTGGAATATAGTTGTTTTTTAGCGGCTGAAATACAGGTAATTTCGCCGAAACCGCAATTCGACGCTTGGCAAACGGGGCCCCTGGGGGCCGGGGGGGGCCGGGGTTCAGCCTTTCCAAAATGGATGTAAACAGGATTTCGTTCGACGAACTGAAAGCCTATTGGGTCGAGGTCGATCACTTCGCCGTCGCGGGCAAGAAAATCCGGGAAATCGTCCGCAGCCTCGGCGATTACCGGTCCCCCCTCGCCGATCCTTCCCGGTTTTCCTATGGTCTATTCGATTCCGAAGAACTGATCGGCGTCACCCATCTGGTGCAATGGGACGAGGATTGGCTGCGGTACCGGACGTTGAATGTCCGCCAGGCCTACCGCGGCCGGGACCTCGGCTGGCATCTGTTGAGGACGGCGGTGGCCCTGGACTGGAAGGAAAGAGTGCTGGTCCCGACGCACGTTTTCGGCTGGGTCCGGCGCGGACATCAGGCGTGGTCGATCACCCACGGCTTCACCCCCGCCGACGGAAGGTGGGTAGACGGCCATATCGCCATGATCAAGCCATTGACTGAGTTTTAAGCGTCTCGTGTGCTACGGTTCGGCATGGAACTGAACGAAAAACACATCGAAAACACCAAGCTGATCGCCAATCGCGCCCGGCTGTTGGAGCATTTCCCGAAAAACGCCGTGGTCGCCGAAATCGGCGTCGCCGAAGGGAAGTATTCGGAGAAAATCCTTTCGGTGACCGAACCCAAGGAACTGCATCTGATCGACATCTGGGACTCCGAGCGCTTCGGCGAAACGGCCATGCGGGCGGTCCGGAATAAATTCAAGGAACCGATCGACGCCGGGCGCATCGCCATCCACCGGGGGCTTTCCCTTGAGGTATTGCAGGGTTTCGAGGACGGTTATTTCGATTGGGTCTACCTGGATACATCGCATCGCTACCGCGATACCCTGGACGAGCTGGAATGCTGCCGGTTGAAGGTCAAGGACGGCGGCCTGATCGCCGGCCATGACTATGCGTCGGGAAACATCGAAAGCGGGCTTCGCTACGGCGTCGTCGAGGCGGTCAACGAATTCTGCAACAAGCACGATTGGCGGTTGGCGTACCTGACCAACGAAGCCAGGCGGTATCTGTCGTTCGCCATCACTAATACCAAGGAACGATGATAATGACCTATAGGGATCGTTCATGCGGCCCGTCGGGTAGGAGGGAAGCTGCGGGCGATGTGGTGCATCGTCAAGGCTTTCCGACGCCCTTCGACGGACCCCATGGACGACCGGAACGGCGGCTTGCCAAGGCTTTCGGACAGCGTCGCGCACGCCTCGCGATGCCCCGCATCGCCACGCCGCACGCTCCTTGCCGAAAACCTTGGCAAGCCGTCCCTATGAGTCATTATCACCGCTCCTTGGTATAGGGCCTGAACGGCACGGCTGGAAACCGGGGGGGATGGGATCGTTGTTTAAAAAATTCCGCGCCGGGATGGTTTGGCTTTCCAAGCTCCTTTCGCGCCAGGGCCTTTATCCGTTCCTTGAGGGGGAATTTTCCCAAATCCCCGAAGGCGCCCGCGTGCTCAACGTCGGCGCCGGCGGCGTCATCGGCGAAAAGCTCGACGCCCATGCCCGGGCCCGGTCCCTGGAGGTGGTCAGCATCGACATCGATTCCGCCCGCGGCCCCGATATCGTCGGCGACATTTCGGACCATGACTTCGGCGAACAGCGTTTCGCCGCCGTCGTCATGGCGGAGGTCCTGGAGCACATCCGCACCCCCGAAAAAGCGATCCAGGCCGCCCACGCGGTCCTCGGGCCGGGCGGCACCCTGATCCTGTCGACGCCGTTCATTTTTCCCATCCACGACCGTCCCCACGATTATTACCGTTTCACCCGTTACGGCCTGGAATGGCTGCTCCGCGACTTTTCCGGGGTCACGGTGACGGAGCGCAATTCGTGGGCCGAGGCGATAAACGTGCTGTTGGTGCGGCTGATCAAGGAAAAGAACCCCCTGTGCCGGCTGGCGGCGCCGTTGATCGTCCTCCTGGCGCTGGCCATGGCGCCGGTGGCCATGATCCTGGGCGCCATCGTCAGGACCGACTTCATCACCTCCGGGTACGTGGTGCGGGCGGTCAAATAAAGGGGTTATATTGAGAACCGGATGAACAACGCCATGGACAACGACAACAATATCCGCCCCGGTTGCGGCGTCGAAGCGCGCCTGATCCACATGGACGCCAGCGGCTTCGGGCCCCTTGTGCGCCTGCGCAAGGCCGTCATCGACGCCCTGGTGGCGCGCCGCAACCGCCGCGCCGAGGCGACGCTCCGGGGGATGAGCGGGCTGTGGGCGAAGATGGAGGAATACGCCCAAGGCTCGGCCGTGACCGGCGCCTCCATGTCCGATTATTTGACCCTTTACGAACAGGTCCGAAAATGGCGGCCGGTGGAGGTCCTGGAGCTCGGCACCGGCATTTCGACCGTCGTCCTGGCCTATGCGCTCAGGGAAAACGAGGCCGAGGGCGGAGCCCGGGGCCGCGTCACCTCGATGGAGGAAGACCCGGCCTGGCACAAGCAGGCCGGCCAGAACCTGCCCGGCGACCTCAGGCCCCATGTGGACCTGATCCACAGCCCCAAGGTCGACGGTTTCTACAAGATGTTCAGGGGCGTTCAGTACGAAAGCATCCCCGAGCGCGCCTATGACTTCGTTTTCTCCGACGGGCCCGACCGGTTCTCGCCGGTCAACGGCGACAAGCTGTTCAATCTCGACCTGATCCAGGTGGTGCTGCGCTCCGATACGCCGATCCGCGCCGTCGTCGACAACCACTACCTGACGTTCTATGTGCTGCAAAAGGTCTTCGGGCCCAAACTGGCGCGCTACTCCATCCGCCACAAGCTGATGTTCGTCGGCCCGGTGACGAAAAAGGACGCCGGGCGGTTGAAGCGCGAGAACTTCCTGCCCGACCTGCGGCTGCTCAAGGATACGGAATTGAAGCTGCGGATGGCCCGCGACGATTAGAGCGCATCAAGTTTGAAGGAATCATTCGGACTTGATGGGCTCTAGGCGAAACGGTTATTTCAACCAGTTCGGCCAGTAGACGCCCAGCATCTTCGCCAGTTTCGCCAGGTCGCCGGGGTTTTCGAACTTAACCCGATAGCTGCCCCATTTTTCCACCGCTTCCCTGTCGGGAATGCCGATGGTCCACTCCCCTTCGCAGTTGGCCTCCAGCCACTTGCGCAGCTCCTCGATGTTCTCCTGGCTTGAGTACTTGAAGGTATAGTGATGCCCGCGCCGGTCCGGCAGCTTTCGCCTTTCCTCGCCCGAGCGATGCTCGGGGTCAACGTCCTCGGTTTCGGCCTGGCGCTTGTCGATGCCGCCGCGGCGATCACCGGGTTTTTCAGGGACTTCGTTTTCGGCCACGGCTGCGCTCCTGCAAAGGGTTTCCCGGACAACGGGATTGGAGCGGGCGAGGGGAATCGAACCCCCGTCTAAAGCTTGGGAAGCTTTCATTCTACCGTTGAACTACGCCCGCGAAGGCCATCCGGTCGTGTTTGTATAGGCGATCGGCCAAAATCCCGCAAGGCAAGGCCCCCAGCCCCCCGGCTCAAATGCTCTTGTCGCGCGGATTGAAAAAGCGTGGCGCCGGCGGCGGCCTTTTCTGCGGCGGCAGCGGCGGCGGGATGATTTCGACGTTGAGGTCGCCCCATTCATCGAGGCTGCGGCGCCAGAACGGGTTCCTGAGCACGATGGCGGAATTGCGCTTGACCGCGTCTTCGTAGGCATCTTCCAGCTTTTCCGCCAGTCTCAGGTTCCAGGGAATTTTGTAGTTCCGGGGTTCCAGCGACCCGTCGAGCCGCAGCCACAGGTAGATCGCCTTGCCCTCGTCAAGGGTGATGGCCAACAGAAGCGCCTTGTCGGTGTTCCTCTCGTACCATTCGAAGCTCATCGGCTTGGGCTTGCTCAGCAACTCGGTCAGCTCGACGTAGGCGACGGGGATGAACAGTGTCGTGATGACCACCGCCAACACCCGGACCCGGGCCGGGCGCGGGGCCCAGATGGCGATGGACGCCAGCGCGGCGGCAATCCCCGTCGCCCCGGCAAAGACAAAAAACAGAATATCCATTATGGCACCTTCTTGAATCCCTTGAATCCGGTAATCAGCGGCCGGTTGAGCGTACTGACGCTGCCGGGCACCAAATCTCCTTCGGCGGTCAGGCGGAAACGGTAGGCGGTTTCTTCTTGGTTGCGCCGCGTCAGTTTGATGATGGTTTCCAGGATCTGATACAGGTCCGCGTACATCGGCTTGACGCTGACGACGACGTTGACCGGAATCGTGACCCCATGCGGCAAGGGCCCGTACATGTGCACGTTGACGACGTATTCGCCCGGCGGGATGCCGCGGCTGTAGGTGATCTCGTAATTTTTATCGGTGGCGTCGCCCTCGCCCCCTAAGTCGTCGCGCAACAGGTTGAACGTGTTGCCGCCCATGTTCCAGAACCCGACCGGCACCTCGCGCGGCGCCTGCACCCACAGGTCTACGTCATAGGGCATGTCGTTGGGCCAATGCATTTCGACGATGACGTTGCCGGGCGCCTTGTGGTCCTCGGCATCCTGTTTATTTGGCGTGATATGGGGCAGCAGCATGACGACCATGGCGACGAAGCCGATCAGCGCCAACAGGATCACGTCGCGGAACACCGTCCCCCAGGTGTCTTCATCCAGGTATTCAAGCCCCCGCCGCACGGGCTTCTCCCATGTCGATGATCGCCGCGATCAGGTCGACCGTGCCCGACGTCAGGATGCCGTAGTTGACGATCAGCCACACATACAGCAAGGCGCCGACAAGCGTCGTGTTCAACGCCACCGACATGCCGTTGATCAGGGTCGAGATCATGGCGGCGACGTTTTCCACCTGCGAGGCGGCTTGCGGATCGACGCCGGAAAGGGCGATGATGAAGCCGATGACGGTGCCGATCAGCCCCAGCAGGACCAGCGAATTGGCGACATTGCGGACGACGACGATGTGGTCAGTCAGCTTCAGCCTCAGCACGTCCGCCTGGATATAGCGGCTTTCCGGGCTCACGTTGCCGGTCCGGCTCAAATACCGGCCGGCCCGGGATTGCGGATCGGGGGTGCCGGTATTGATGTCGTTCAACTCGACGCTATGGCGCCAGACCTTGGCGGCGCAAAGGACCAGCCCGTAAAGGAAGACCAGGAAGATGACGACGGACAGCTCTACCAAGTACGCGGAAATGACCACGTCCAGCCATCCTTGCAGATAGGCGCCGGCCAACAGGCCGACGGCGACGGTGTTGATCAGGGCGAATCGAACGATGAGCAGATATCGGTACAGCAACGCTTCTCCCCTCCCAAGGTTGAAAGACCGCACCCCGGCAAAAACCCCAAGTCCCCGGATTATGGGATCAACCGCCGGGATTATGAAGCAATTGTTACGCCCCGGGTCACGCCCTTCACGAAACTTTGACGGCCAAAGTGCCTGAAAACCCGGATTTTTGGTTGGCTTGCTTGCCTTGGGCGGCTAAACAGTTCCCATGGCGACAACCGAGCAAACCGAAAAATCCAATATCGATTTCGGGCCCGAAATCGAATTGACCCCACGCCGGCTCTTGGACCCGCGAAAGTTCAAGGACCCCCACATTACCGCCGAGGGCGTGGAGCGCGCCGTCGTCGCGCTGACCCATTTGCGGACCCTGTGGTTCAACACCGGCTCTCTTTGCAATATCACGTGCCAGAACTGCTATATGGATTCGAGCCCGTCCAACGACAGCCTTCAGTACCTGTCGTTGTCCGAGGTTTGCGATTTCCTTGACGAAATCGACGCCACGGGCCTGCCGGTCGAGGAAATCGCCTTTACCGGCGGCGAGCCGTTCATGAACCGGGACCTGCCCGGCATGATCGAAGAGTCCCTCGCCCGGGGCCACCGGGTGCTGGTGCTGACCAATGCCATGAAGCCGATGTGGAACAAGCGCCAAAGGCTTTCGGATATTTTCAAGCGCTTCGGGGAGGCCTTGACCCTGCGCGTCTCCATCGACCATTTCACCAAGGCCCGGCACGAAACGATCCGCGGCCCAGATACCTGGGGGCCGATGATCCAAGGCTTGCGCTGGCTGGCCGAAAACGGTTTCAGGCTGACCGTCGCCGGGCGCACCTGTTGGGACGAATCCGACGACGAAGCGCGCCGCGGCTATGCCCGCCTGTTCGCCGCCGAGGCCATTCCCATCGACGCCTTCGATCCGGGGTCCCTGGTTTTGTTCCCGGAAATGGACGCCGGCGCCGACGTTCCGGAAATCACCATCAATTGCTGGGACATCCTGGGCGTCGAGCCGCAAACCATGATGTGCGCGTCGTCGCGGATGATCCTCAAGCGCCGGGGCGCCGAGAAGCCGGTCATCGTCCCGTGTACGCTGCTGCCCTATGATCCGGCCTTCGAATTGGGCCGGCACCTGACCCAGTCGGCGAAAACGGTTCAGCTCAACCATCCCCATTGCGCCAGGTTCTGCGTTCTCGGCGGCGCGTCGTGCAGTCCCGAATGACGGCCGGCCGGTCTCCCGAACAGTCCCCCGGGCTGGCCCCCGTGCTGGACCTCGGGTCCATCGACGGCCCGGTGCTGTGCTTCGGCGGCCCTTATTCCAATGTTCAGGCCACGGACGCCATGCTGGCCCGGGCCCGCGCCTTGGGCTTGGCGGCGCAACAAATCATCTGCACCGGCGACGTCGTCGCCTACGCCGCCGACCCCGCCGCCACCGTCGAGCGGGTCCGCGACGCCGGTATCCAGGTGGTGATGGGAAATTGCGAGGAATCCCTGGGCTTCAACGCCGCCGACTGCGGCTGCGGGTTCGAACAGGGCAGCGCCTGCGCCCATTGGTCCGAGGCTTGGTTTACCCATGCCGCCTCGCAACTGGACGAAGACGCCCTGGCCTGGATGCGGGCGCTGCCCCGGCAATTGAGGTTCACCCTCGCCGGCAGGCGGTTTGCCGTCATTCACGGCGGCGACGAAAACATCTCGGAATATATATTCGCCTCGACGCCGGCGGCGGCCAAGGCGCGCATCTTCGAACGCCTGTCCCGGGACGCCCCCTCCGACGGCCTTATCGACGCCGTCATCGATGCGGTGATCGGGGGCCATTCCGGGTTGCCGTTCACGCAGACGCTGGGATCCCGGTTATGGCACAACCCGGGCGCCATCGGCATGCCGGCCAACGACGGCACGCCTCGGGGCTGGTATTCGGTCCTGACCGCCGAAGACGGCGGCATCGGCATCGCCTTGCATGCCCTCGACTACGACCATGCGGCCGCCGCCGGCGCGCTTCGCGCCGTCAACCCGGGCCTGCCCTATGCGGAAACGTTCGAAACCGGCCTGTGGCCGAACATGGACGTGATGCCCGAAACCGAACGCCGGGACCGGGGACGGCCGCTTGCGCCGGGGTCTGTTTTGTGGACCCAAGACCACATCGCCGCCGCCGAATAGCCTCCTTTAGGGTCCGCCGCCAAGTTCCTTTTCCGCTGTTTTCCGGGAAATTTCCGCCTTTTTTCGTTGGCATGTCCCGTCGGGAGTGGAAAAATCATCCAAAGGCCCTATTTATTGTTGAGCCTGAATTTCAAAACCGAACGGAACCCACATGCCGGACCCCAGCACCTACGCCGAAACCACCGAAGCCATCACCATCACCGTGGAGCCCTTTTATCTGGACGAACAGTCCGAACCGGACGACGGCCATTACGTCTGGGCCTATCACGTGCTGATCGAAAACCATGGTCAAAGGACCGTGCGGTTGATGACCCGCCATTGGCGGATCACCGATTCCATGGGCCGCGTCCAGGAGGTCCAGGGCGACGGCGTCGTCGGCGAACAGCCGGTGCTGACGCCGGGCGGATCGTTCGAATACACTTCCGGCACGCCGCTCAGCACGCCTTCGGGGATCATGGTCGGCACCTATCAGATGGAGACTGAAACCGGCGAACGCTTCGACGTCAACATTCCCGCCTTTTCCCTCGACAGCCCCTACCAGGCGGGACAGGTTCACTAGTGGATAGAGTGAGATCATGGACAATACCGTGACCGCGAAAAAAACCCTGAAAGTCATCGACGGAGATAAGGCCGAAGTCCCCGATATGGATGGCCTCATCGAACCCGTCGCCGACAAGCCCAGCCGCGCCGAGGCCGAAGAGGCGGTCCGGACCCTGATCAAATGGGCCGGCGACGACCCCGACCGCGAAGGGCTCAGGGACACCCCGGTCCGCGTCGTGCGATCGTATGAGGAATTTTTCGTCGGCTATGGCGCGTGCCCGAAAGCCATCCTTGAGCGCACCTTCGAGGAAACCGACGGTTATGACGAAATCGTGCTGTTGCGCGACATCCGCTTCGAATCCCATTGCGAGCATCACATGGCGCCAATCATCGGCAAGGTGCACATCGCGTACCTGCCCCATCACCGGGTCGTCGGCATTTCAAAGCTGGCGCGGCTGGTCGAGATTTTCGCCAAGCGCCTGCAGATTCAGGAAAAGCTGACGGCCCAGATCGCCAACACCATCGACGAGGTGCTGGAACCCAAGGGCGTCGCTGTGGTCGTCGAGGCGGCGCACCAATGCATGACCACCCGCGGCATCAACAAGCCCGGGACGCTCATGGTCACCAGCCGCATGCTCGGCGCCTTTCGCGACAACGCCTCGACCCGGCAGGAGTTCCTGGCCATGATCGGCAATTCCCATTCCGGCGAAGCGGCCTTTTCCTGAACCTCCCCAGGTTAGGGCGCTCTTGGCGCCTGAAAGGGCTTTTTTCAAAGCCACTCTCTTGACCGCGAGTCCTTAAACGGGCTTCAGTGTCCGCAGGGGAACACATATGGATTTCCGGCCTATTTTTCTGGTCATCGGCATCCTGCTGGCGACGCTGGCGCTGATAATGCTGATCCCGGCGGCGGTGGATTTCCTCGCCGGCACCCCTGACTGGGAAGTTTTCGCCATTTCGTCCGGGGTGACGTTGTTCGTCGGCGTCGCCATGGCGCTGACGAGCCGCGCCGGGCCGATGAATCTGTCGATCCGCCAGGCTTTCCTGATGACGACGCTGAGCTGGCTGACGTTGACGTTCTTCGCCTCGCTGCCGTTCGTTTTTACCCAATTGGAGCTCAGCTTCACCGACGCCTTTTTCGAGGCGATGTCGGGAATCACCACCACCGGGTCGACGGTGATCACCGGGCTCGACGGCCTGACCACGGGGATCCTGCTGTGGCGGGCGCTGCTGCAATGGCTGGGCGGCATCGGCATCATCGTCATGGCGATCGCCGTGCTGCCGATGCTGAAGGTCGGCGGCATGCAGTTGTTCCGCATGGAAAGTTCCGATCAGTCGGAAAAAGCGCTGCCCCGCGCGGCCCAGGTCGCCAGCGCCATCGGTGTCATCTATCTTTTGCTGACCGTGGCCTGCGCCGGCGCCTATTGGCTGGCCGGGATGAACGGGTTCGAAGCCTTCGCCCATGCCATGACCACCATCGCCACGGGCGGGTTCTCCACTTCCGACGGCTCGATCGGGTATTTCGACAGCGCCTGGATCGATTCCATCGCCACCGTCTTCATGATCATCGGCGCCTTGCCGTTTCTGCTGTACCTGAGGACGTTGCAGGGCAATTTCAGGGCCTTGTTCTCGGATTCACAGGTCCAGTGGTTCCTGTCGACGGTCGCCGTGGTGGTCATCATGTCGGCCGGCTGGCTGTGGCTCGAGAACGGGCTCGAACCGGTGTTCGCCCTGCGGCTTGCGTCCTTCAACACCGTCTCCATCATCACCGGCACCGGCTACGCGACGTCGGATTTCAGCCTGTGGGGAAGCTTCGCGCTGCCGATCTTTTTTTTCATCATGTTCATCGGCGGCTGCGCCGGTTCAACCACCTGCGGCATCAAGATTTTCCGCTTTCAGGTGCTTTACGCCGCCGCCCGCACCCAGATCCATCACCTTTTGCAGCCGCACGGGGTTTTCATCCCCTATTACAACCGCCGCCCCATATCCGACGAAGTCATCGTTTCGGTGCTGAGCTTCTTCTTCATGTGGTTCCTGTCGTTTTCGCTACTGGCGCTGGGGCTGGGCCTGTTGGGGCTCGATTTCCTGACCGCCTTTTCGGCCGCCGCGTCCGCCATCGCCAACGTCGGCCCGGCGTTGGGGCCCATCGTCGGGCCTTCGGGCACGTTCCAATCCCTTTCCGACGAAGCCAAGTGGCTGCTTTCGGGCGGCATGCTGTTGGGAAGGCTGGAGCTGTTTACGGTGATCGTGCTGTTCAGCCGCGCGTTCTGGCGCGGGTAAAGCAAATCCCGAGCAAATGGACTCATTTGCGACGACGAATTTGCGGTTAAAATAACCCTACCTGATCCAGGCGCCCAGGTGGCGGCGGATGTTGTTTTCCATTTCGACGTCGAAGTCCCTGACCAGGGCTTCGGTCAAATCGAACCATAACCGTTGGCGCGTGTTGATCGAGGCGTCCTCGCGAACGGTCGAAAAACGCGTCGCGTGGGCCGAAGCACGGCCCCTTGGGCGGCCATCGGCGAAAATCTCAAGGGTCGCCTCGACGGACAGATCATAACGTTGTGATTGCTGTTTGGTGAATGTGGCCGTGAAGCCGGTTTTTTTCTTCAGCACCGTTTCGACGGCGCTGGCTTTTTTGATGATCAGCCTCGCCGATCCCGACTTGCCCACGGCCTTGAGCCGGTCCCCCGCCCATCGGCGAAGCGCCCTCAGGGGCGGCGTCGGAAACAGGTGTTCGACGTTGGGCGGTTTCAGGGGCTGTTTGTAGTGGGAAACGACCTCGATGGTGGCGACGTTGAGCTTGATCGGTTTGAGATGGGCGAACGTCAGCTCGGGCAGGCTTTGCTCCGGCACCGGCGTCTCGCAGGCCGCCAGTCCCAGTACCAACACAGGGAGGACGATTAAGGCGAAGAATCCAGGGAATCGGCTCATCGGACGATTCTACCCCAAACACCAGGCCAGGATGCCTTTTTGTGCGTGCAGCCTGTTTTCGGCTTCGTCCCAGACCACCGAATGGGGGCCGTCCATGACCTCGTCGGTGACTTCCTCGCCCCGGTGCGCCGGCAGGCAATGCATGAACAGCGCATCCGGCTTGGCCTTGGCCATCAGGTCCCCGTCGACCCGGAAGGGTTGCAACAATTTTCGCTTAGCGTCGGCGTCCTCGTCGCCCATGGACACCCCCATGGACACCCAGGTATCGGCGATCACCAGATCGGCGCCGGTAATGGCCGCTTCGGCGCTGTCGGTGATGGTGACGTCGGCGCCTTCGCCTTCGGCCCAGTTCATGACCGCGTCTTCGGGCCCGAGGCCATCGGGACAGGCGAGCCGCAACGTGAACCCGAAACGCCCGGCGGCGTGAATCCAGCTATGGGCGACGTTGTTGCCGTCGCCGGACCAGGCCACCACCCGGCCTTCGATGGGGCCGCGGTGCTCCTCGAACGTCATCACGTCGGCCATGATCTGACAGGGATGCGACCAGTCGGTCAGGCCGTTGATCACCGGCACCGTGGCGTGGGCCTCCAGATCGTCGAGCTTTCGGGGATCGTCGGTGCGGATCATGATGGCGTCGGCATAGCGCGACAGCACGCGGGCGGTATCGGCGACGGTTTCGCCGCGGCCGAGTTGGGATTCGCCCTCGCTCATCACCACCACCTGACCGCCCAGTTGCTGCATGGCGACCTGAAACGACACCCGGGTCCGGGTCGAGGGCTTTTCGAAAATCATCACCAGCGTCTTGCCGGAGAAAAGGGTCTGGGCCTTGCCTTCGGCGTGAGCGCCTTTGAGCGTCCCGGCGAGATCGAGGATGTCCCTCAGCGTCTTCGTCGACAGCCGGTGAAGGTCGAGAAAATGCCTGATCGAATTATCGGCCATTGTTTTTATCCTTATCGCGGCTGGCGCCGCTCCGCGCCTGTTGTCAGTTCCCCGCCGCCAGTTCGGCGCAGGCCTTTTCCATGATCGCCAGCGCCTCGTCGACGTGGGAATCCTCGATGATCAGCGGCGGAACCAGCCGCACCACGTTGTTTCCCGCCGCCACCGTCAACAGCCCGCCTTCGGCGAGCTTGCCGACCACGGCGGCATTCTCGGGCACGCACTTGAGCCCCACCATCAGCCCGGCGCCGGTGACCTCGGCGAAGACCTCGGGGTGGGCGGCGATGAGTTCCTCCAGCCGCGTCCACAGCCTGCGCGCCATGGCATCGACCCGGTCCAGGAACCCGTCCGCCAGGACCACGTCCAGGACCGCGTTGCCGACCGCCATCGCCAACGGGTTGCCGCCGAAGGTGGAGCCGTGGCTGCCGGGCGTCAACGCCGCCGCCGGGGCTTCCTTGGCCAGGCACGCGCCGAGGGGGAAGCCGCCGCCCAGCGCCTTGGCGGCGGCCAGCACGTCGGGCTCGATCCCGGCCCATTCGTGGGCGAACAGCTTGGCCGTCCGCCCGATGCCGCATTGCACCTCGTCGAACATCAACAGCACCCCGAATTCGTCGGCGATTTCGCGCAGCCCCTTCAGGTAATCCAGCGACATCGGCCGGATGCCGCCTTCGCCCTGGATCGGCTCGACCAGGATGGCGGCGGTCTCGGGCCCGATGGCGGCGCGCATTTCGTTGAGATTGCCGAAGGCGACCTGATCGAAGCCGTCGACCACGGGGCCGAAACCGGCCAGGTGCTTTTCCTGACCGCCGGCGGCGATGGTCGCCAGCGAGCGGCCGTGAAAGGCGCCCTCGCAGGTCACTACCCGGTAGCGTTCGGGATGGCCTTGGGAATCGTGGAACTTGCGCGCCATCTTGATCGACGTTTCCACCGCTTCGGCGCCGGAATTGGTGAAAAACACGGAGTCGGCGAAGCTGGCCGCGACCAGCCGTTCGGCCAGGCGCGTTTGTTCAGGGATCTGATAAAGGTTCGAGCAATGCCAGAGCCGCCCCGCCTGCCCGGTCAGCGCTTTGATCAGATGCGGATGGCAATGGCCCAACCCGGTTACCGCGACGCCGCCGCCGAAGTCGAGATATCTCTTGCCGTCGGTGGCATGGAGGTACACCCCCTCGCCCTTGTCGAAGGCAAGGTCGGCCCGGGCATAGGTGGGCATAACGGGCGAAATCATTGGGTTTGCTCTCCACCATCAGCGGCGGCGGTAAAAACGGCTTCCCGCCAGGGAAAGCGGCCCAGTATCTTGATCGGCATGGGTGGTGTCAATGTGTCTTGGGATCAAGCCTTCAACCTGTACCCGGTCGCGAACATCCAGGTTGAAAGCGCCCAAAGCCCGGCGTTGACCGCCGCCATGACCACCAGGCCCAGGGTCAGCGAGCCGTCGGCGTGGCCGATGAAGCCGTAGCGCAGCCCGTCCTCGTAGACGCTGTCGAAGTTGTTGGCGTTGAAGCCGCGCAGCGTGAAGGTCGGACCGCCCTGGCCGCCGGGATAGTCGACGGCCTGGACGTTGGGCGTGTAGGCGACCGCGAGGTTGACGTCCTGCACGCCCCGGACATTCAGCTCGTCCCGGGTGATGACGCTGACGGTGGCGGGCGTCTCCAGGATGGAATCGTTGCCCTTCGAGCCCGCCGTGGACCGGGTCGCGACGAAGCCCGTCGTCCCGAAGGTCGGCTGCTGGGCCTCGACCGAGAGCTCGTCGAGGGTGACCGACGCGGCGGCCGCCCCGACCGGCGTCGGCGCATTCGAATCCCCCGGCGACAGGGACGCCTGGGCGTAGCGCGGGTTCACGAGGGTGATCGTCGCGTGCTTCGCGGCGCGGTAGGTCAGCCCCGTCCCGTCGAGCAGCCGCGCGAGCGCCTCCAGGGGCAGGACGTCCCCCTCGACGCCCCGCGTCGCGCGGTTCTCGGTCAGCGCCGTCCGGTAGGCCAGCGACAGGCCCGTCCGCGCGATGAGGCTCGCCAGGGCCGGCTCGAGGGGACCGGGCGCGATCGAGAGCCGGACGCGCCGCGCCGAGAGCGCGCGCGGCGGCCCGGCGTCCCCGGCGGCGACGGGCACGATGTTGAGCCGTTCGCCGGCTCGCACGAAGGTCGGGGTGATCGGCCGTTCCTGCGCGGCCGAGGCCTGCCCGATCGCGATCAGGGACGCGCTCGCCAGGGCCGCCCTGCGCCACGTGCCGCCCAGCGCGCTTCCGAGAGTGCCGCCCAGCGCGCTGCCGAGAGTGCCGCCGAGATTCCACACCGCCATCCGTGCCCCCGTTCCGCGGAGGGCGGCACGCGCGGCGCGCGCTCTGGGCCCTCACGGACACCCGACACTC